>JAZLKJ010000112.1:0-16086 GCA_045597565.1 Prevotella sp.
GTCTTGAAGCCGTCGTGAGTGATTAGTACAGCGCCAGGAGTGCGAGTACCGGTGCCACAAGCCATCATCACATGCTGCGAATCGTTCGGATCAATGGCAATGCTCTCCACGCCTTGCAGATTGCTGTCGTCGTAAGAAAGAAAGTCCTGCAACTGCTGCCACTCGCCTTTCTCCGCAATCCATTTGTACGCACCGCCCATATCCGTTCGGCAATATCTGACGCCCTCATCTTTCGTCGAGAAGATAACGCCTGGCACAAATCCGCCGCCAGTTATCGGCACGCTCGCCCATTCGTATTCAACGGTTTCCTGCGCGCAAAGAGTCGTTGCGGATAGAAGCAATATAAAGAGTGATGTGAGTTTTCGTTTCATATAAGGGTTATTGTTTATCCAATTTTTCATTATGCAAAATTATAAAAAATTGAAGAAAGAAACAAATAATCAAGCTCTTTCTGCCACTATTTCAAGAAAATTGTTGCTTTCACAATATTTTTCCCATATTCTTTCCTATTTCGCATTAAAATGTGTAACTTTGCAAAACTGTTGGAGAAATACTGATTATGACAGAGAAACCTAAACAATTATACTTTGACTTTGACGAATACATCCGCCAGGGAGAACCTAATGCTGCAGAAAGTGCAGAACAATGGAATACCGCGATAGGTCTGCAGGCTGTTGATGGAATAAAACCATCAAGATACCTTATAGATACAGCCCGCAGAAACATTGAGGGCGAAATATCCATGGATGAGGTTCAGGAGCTTCTTCGGTCTTATTATGCAAGTGCAGAAAGCAGAAGCAATGCTGAAGATGATGACGAAGAGGCAGACAAAGCAGCTGTCAACATCAAACGTATTCTTGCAACAAAAACACTTGCATTTAACACAAACGGTTTTATAGCTACCCATAGAAGAATTTTCGACGGAGTTTTCAAGCACGCGGGACAACTGCGCAAGTATGATATAACAAAGAAAGAATGGGTGTTGAAGGGTGACACCGTAAACTATCTAAACTGGGAAGACCTCAGACGCGCCTTGGACTTTGACATCCAGCAAGAGAAAGATTTCAGTTACAGAGGACTGACAGAAGAAGATAAAGCAAAACACCTTTGTCGTTTCACTTCTGGACTGTGGCAGATACATCCATTCTGTGAGGGAAACACACGTACTACAGCTGTGTTCCTCATACAATATTTGCGTTCTATCGGCTACAAGGTAAACAATGACATGTTTGCTCGTCACTCATGGTATTTCCGCAACGCATTGGTTCGTGCAAACTACAAGAACTCCAAACTCGGCATTGATTATGATTTCCAGTATTTGGAAAGATTCTTCTTCAATCTTTTGCTTGGACAACAATACGAATTGAAGAACCGTTACCTCATCATTGATGCTCCCGATAGTTGGAATATTACCAAAGAAAAGGAAACAACTGCAACTGTAAATGCAACTGTAAATGCAACTGTAAACGCAACAGAAAAGGCAATTTTGCAGCTCATATCAAAAAACAATTGCATAACCTACAACGAAATGGCAACTATGTTGCAGAAAAACCGAACTACAATTTATCGAGCCATTAAAAAGTTGACAAGCAAGGGTTTGCTTACTCGTAAAGGTTCTGATAAGGCAGGACATTGGGAAATCATAAAAGAGTACAACGAATGAAATTCACCTCTTTTCTTGAAAAAACTCGGAATAATATCTTTTTTCATGTAAACATTCTTGTTTATCACTAAAATATGTAACTTTGCACCAGATTATAATAATGAGTAATTGGGCGTGACAAAACAAACATAAAATCATGACGTAAGGCGTATGAGCAAGATTTCAATCAGATTCTACAACGACCACAAGGTGCGAGCCGCATGGAGCGAGGAAGAACAGAAGTGGTTTTACTCTGTGCTTGACGTAATCGGTGCGTTCAATCAACAAGACGATTATAAGAAGAACCGCAACTACTGGAAGTACTTGAAGGCGAAGCTTAAGAAGGAAAACAGCGAGTTGGTTAGTACCACTACCCAACTGAAACTTAAAGCTGCCGATGGCAAACGCTATAGCACCGATGTAATGGATATGGACACGGTAAGATTGTTGGCAATGTCGTTCCCAAACAACAAGTCGATGGCTTTTATTGATTGGCTGACAAGCAGTGACAACAGTATCGACGGACAAAGCAAAAAGAAAGCATATGCGCTGTATGAGAGTGGCTTACTTGATTCCATACCTGTAGGAACCACTCAGGGCTTACAGCAGATACACGGGTATCTGTTTGAGGGGCTTTATAACTTTGCCGGTAAGATACGACAGAAGACGATATGGAAGGACGGCACGTTGTTTTGTCGCGTGGAATACCTGCAACACTATCTTGAAAAGGTAGAACAGATGCCACAAACCACTTTTGATGAGATAGTAAGTAAATACGTGGAGATGAATGTCTGCCATCCATTTATGGAAGGTAACGGCAGATCTACTCGTATCTGGCTTGACCTTATATTAAAGCGCTCTCTAAAGAAATGTATAGATTGGAGTAAGATAGACAAAAAGGAATATCTCAATGCCATGCGTAAGAGCGTAACAAACGCTGCAGACATTCGTAGATTGCTGTATAGCGCCCTTACCGATGACATCACGAGCCGTGAAATGTTCATGAAAGGTATTGATTATTCATATTACTATGAACAGGAGGATTAACCATTATCACTAGGCAGCTATCTTGCCGACCAACGCCTTACCTTTGCCGCCAAGAATACTGATTATTGCCACTTTTTTCTAGAAAAAGATGGGACAGAAACAAATTCTTTCACAAAACTTCTCGTTTAAAATCAAAAAAATGTAACTTTGCACCAGATTATTGAACAATATGGCAAAGAAATATGACATCCCGAACGATGAACCGCAGATGGTTAGTGAACCTGAAGCGGCATACGCATATACAAGAGACGCATCTCCAATGAAAGTTGCGTTTACACTTGACAAGGGGAATATTGAAACAGCAATATCTGTTGAAGAACTTAAACAGCGATCACACGCAGAAATAGCAAAAGCACTTGCTCGAACCCCAGAAGAATATGAAGACATGAAAGCGCATGACTTCTATTCAAAAGGAACTCCATTTCCTGAACAAGCTCAAACTTGGGATGAAGTATGGAAAGAGGTGGATAATTCGGAGGAGGAAATCTATCTGGATGAAACCGAATCCAATAAAGCAATGGAAAGGCTATGGAGCGTCTTGGCATAAAAACAGAAGCAAGGGTGTTCCGCAAACTAAACATTGCAACCTTGTGGTATCTGGAGAACCGAGATAGTAGTTTCGTGGAGACGATGTTAAAGAACTATCAGGAAGCGGTTACGACACTTTCGTATTTTCCAACCGTAGGAAGAACAGTAAGGAAAACTACTACGCGAGAGTACCGAGCATACGTTGCCCATAAGAAGTGTATTCTTGTGTATTGGTACAATAGCAAAACCTTATATATAACCGATTTAATTTTTACTGATACTTTCAAAGACAGGTTCTAACTGCCAGAGAAAACAAAGTAACTTTGCACCAGATATTTCCGTGCAGCTTTTGCCGATTTTTGCATTTTTTTCGTGCAGCTTTTGCCGATTTCTGCATTTTTTTCGTGCAATTTTCCGTAAATTCTGCATTTTTTTCATGCAAATTCTGTCATTTTCTGCATTTTTTTCGTGCAATTCTAAAGAAAAACTGTAACTTTGCACCAAATAAAAACTGATTTTCATGGAAAGACTATACGAATTTTTCAACAAGAAGATAAAGGAAACTCCAACAGCTTTTCACCGATATAAGTATTCGGAGATAAAGTGGAACGGACGATTCTTCGGCGTTGTAGGACCTCGCGGTGTGGGCAAATCAACCATACTTCTCCAGTATATAAAGGAAAACCTGAGCACTGCCGACACTCTTTATGTCTCAGCTGACCATTTGTATTTCACCACCAACAGTTTGGTTGATCTGGCTGACAGCTTTGTAAAGATGAATGGCAAGCATCTATTTATTGACGAAATCCACAAATATCCAGAGTGGTCACGGGAACTGAAACAAATTTACGACACACATAGTGAACTACAGGTTGTCATCTCCGGTTCATCCATTCTTGACATCTACAAGGGTATGGCTGATTTGAGTCGTCGTGTGCCTATATACGAAATGCAGGGGCTTTCTTTTCGAGAATACCTCATGCTTTTCCAGGGCATAGAAGTTCCTGCATACAGCCTTGAAGACATACTTGCCCACAAAGTTACTATTCCTATTGCCCATCCACTCCCCTTATTCCAAGATTACCTTAAACGTGGTTACTATCCTTTCGGAAATGACGAGGAATTTGAGATGGAACTTATGCAGGTTATCAACCAAACAATGGAGGTGGATTTGCCGCAGTTTCTGGAAACCAATGTAGCAGTAGGTCGTAAACTTAAGCATCTGCTGATGGTTATTGCCAAAAGTGTTCCTTTTAAACCTGTCATGCAGAAACTTGCTGATGTGACGGCTATCAGCAGAAACAACATGCCAGATTACCTCATACACATGGAACGCGCCGGAATGATAGTCCAACTGAGAGATAATACTGGAGGCATCAGGGGATTAGGAAAAATGGAGAAACTATATCTAGATAACACCAATCTCATATATACGCTAACACCTAAGGAGGCAGAAATAGGCAATGTCCGCGAAACATTCTTCATGAATCAGATGAGAGTGCGTCATGATGTTGTAAGTTCATCTGTGTCCGATTTTCAGATAGATGATAAAACGTTTGAAATCGGTGGTCGCAAAAAGGGGCAAAAGCAGATAGAAAACGTTTCTAATGGCTATGTAGTAAAAGACGACATAGAAACCGGCTATGCCAACGTCATCCCATTATGGACATTTGGTTTGAACTACTGATACACCGTCTGTTAGTATAAAATTTTTTACTTACTTACTTTTGTCTGATACGGAAAGAATTTAGGGTGAGTCCTTATGGAGAAAATTTGGCAAGAATAACGGTGTAAGCAAAACCGCCATTTTCCTTACAAAATGTCACTTCTACCTTTGTACGATTTTTGATCCTAATAATTGAGCCACAGGGCATTTCTGGGCGAGAAAACGGCTAGAAAAAGTTTGAAAGACAAAAGGCATAGGGTTTCGCATCGTTTTCCTATGACTTTTATGATGAAAGGCTATGAGTTTTGATGCAAAAGTGAGGGCGAAATATGCGCTAAAAAGGGATATCTTCGGGCTTCGCTTCTGCTCTCCGAAACACAAAGAGCTGATTATCAACCAATTGCTAACGCTGCGAGTTTTTCATGTAGCAAATCATTTGCGCGCACGCTCATAATACGCGCGTATGAGGCAGATATAAAAAAGCAGAGTGTAAGCAAAACCGCGATTCTGCTTACACTCTGACAAAAGTTTATAGAAGACAAGCCCTTTTACTCTTGTAGAATTTGGTTATTTATAATCTTGTGGAAGTTGGTTATTTATAATCTTGTGGAATTTGTGGAATATGTGGAAGTTTTCATATTGTCTGGTTTCCACGCTTTCCACACCTTCCACAAGAGACAAAATTATCTTGCACCTTCCACACGAGACAAAATCATCTAGCACCTTCCATACGAGAGTGATTATCAACTACTTTGCGTTCTTTGACAGGCGCTTGATTGGCTGCTGTGGTGCGAGAGCGTTTGTAGTCTTCTCGGTCATGCCGTCAACGCGGAGAGAAACGCGATGGCGAATGTCGGCTGCTGAAGCTGCGATGAGGAAATCGTAGTTACCAGCATCTACTATCCAAGCGCTCTCGTCCTCGTCGTAAGAAGCGAGTTCACGGCGCTGAAGAGTCATGGTGAGCGTCTGGCTCTCGCCTGGCTTGAGTTCGCGTGTCTTACCGAATGCCTTGAGCTCCTTAGCAGGCTTCTCAAGCTTGCCTTCTGGTGCAACGGCATAAACCTGAATAACCTCCTTGCCGGCAGCCTTTCCGCTGTTCTTCACAGTCACGCTAACCTCGATTGTCTCACCCTTGCGGACAACCTTTGGCTTGCTGTATTCGAAGCTAGTGAACGAAAGACCGTAGCCGAAAGGATAGCTCACCTCGCGGTTGAAGCTGTCGAAATAGCGATAGCCTACGTAGATGTCTTCCTCATGTGTAGATTGCTGATAGCCAGGAGCTCCGCCGTAGCCAGCCATTGAGTTGTAAGTGTAGATGTCCATTCCTGTAGGATAGTTGGCTGTAGAAGGATGGTCAGTTGCGTTGTTAGGCCATGTCATGGTAAGCTTGCCAGAAGGACAAGTCTTGCCGGTGAGGATGTCTGCCACGCTGTTGCCGCCTTCCATACCTGGCTGCCATGCTACGAGAATAGCATCAACATTCTGCTTCCAGGAAGATGTCTCGATAACAGAACCAGAGTTGATGACAACGATGACAGGCTTGTTCTGTGAGTGGAAATGCGCGCTGACACGGTTGATGAGTTCGTGCTCCTGCTCTGTGAGGTTGAACTCAGTGTCAATGTCGCGGTCAATGCCTTCGCCTGCCTGACGACCGATGGTAATGATAGCAGCATCGGCATCTGCCTCGCCCTTAACAAGTGAGTAAGCTTCAATATCAATCTCTGGATATTTCTGCTGTCCCATGTGTGGCGCCATGAACCATTTTGCAGGATGGCGATCCATCTCAAACTTCACCTTAGCGTAGTCAATGTACTTCTTATAGACATCAGTAAGCTTATCGTTTGTCTTGATGCCGGCATTGTTGAGACCTTCCACCATGTCAACAACATAAGGAGGATGAACGCAACCTGAACCGACACCTCCTGAGAGGAATTCGTAAGAGCTTACGCCGAAGAGAGCGATAGACTTAACACCAGAAGACAAAGGAAGAGTAGCGTTGCTGTTCTTCAGCAGCACCATACCTTCGTTTGCGGCACGGCGAGTGATTACGGCGTGCGCCTTGAGGTCAGGAGCATCAGTCGCAGCATACTTGTTGAAGGTAGGAGTCTTCACAATATATTCAAGAATGCGGCGCACATTGATGTCAACATCCTTGATGTCGAGTTCGCCACTCTTCACCTTATCCAAGATATCCTGCACCTGCTGTGGCTGTCCCGGTTCCATAAGGTCGTTGCCGGCATGAACCTGAGCAGCCGTGTTTCGCTTGCCAATCCAGTCGGTCATAACCATTCCCTTATAGCCCCAGTCGGTGCGAAGAATGTCCGTCAGCAGGTCGCGACTCTCCTGAGTGAAGGTGCCGTTCACCTTATTGTAAGAAGCCATCACTGTCCAAGGATTGCTTTCACGCACAACTATCTCAAAACCACGAAGATAGATTTCGCGAAGAGCACGCTGAGAAACACGCTCGTCAACACTCATGCGCTCTGTCTCCTGAGAGTTTACGGCAAAGTGCTTCACGCTTGTTCCGGCACCTTCGCTCTGCACGCCACGAACGTAAGCAGCAGCTATCTTACCCGTAAGCAGCGGATCTTCTGAGTAATACTCGAAGTTACGGCCGCAGAGAGGGTTGCGATGGAGGTTCATACCAGGGCCGAGAATAACGTCGCATTTGTATTCCTTTGTCTCGTTACCGATAGCCTTACCTATTTCCTCAACGAGCTCTGTGTTCCAAGTGGAAGCGAGCGAAGTGCCTATTGGGAAAGCTGTAGCGTAGTAAGTGCGTGAGTCACCTTTGCGAGTTGGGAAGATTCGCACACCGGCAGGTCCGTCGGTAAGCACGGTAGCAGGAATGCCGAGACGCTTGATTTCCGCTGTACTTCCAGCAGCACCAGGAACAGTCTTTGAAGAGCCACCGACATTTGCACCACCTTCGAAAAAGTCGTAAGAACCACCAACAAGGAGACAAGCTTTCTCCTCAAGAGTCATGGCTTTCAATACCTCGTCGATGTTGTCGGCACGTAGTTGTGGCGCATTCTGAGCAGTAGCAGTAACGCCAAATAAAAGCGAAGCTCCAGCGATGAGGTTTCGCAGATTAAGTTTTGTGTTTTGTTTCATTGTTTGTCAGTAAAGGTTTGATTTTTTAGGACAGCAAATTTACAACATTTCCCCGAAAATTGATAAATCTAAATAAATAATGTGTATTGAGGTCAGAAAATGTCATTAAAAAGACTTTTTTCTTGCATTTTAACAGAAAATTATGTAATTTCGCGCGTCAAAAAGTGCTCTATTGTGCAGTAAAGAATAAACAATACAACAATAACTATTTAACCCCTTTACCAAATACAATGAAACGTCATTATCAACCCCCAGAAATGCAGATTGTGAACATACTGAATCAATCGTTGCTTGCCGGAAGTGGCTTTACGGTAAACCCGGAAGACAACAAGGAAACAATTTTTGAAACAGGCGACATTGAAGATAAGAACGATGTCACATTCGACTAACACAAAAACTATCACAAAACTTTTACCTGTTATGAAAAAAACTATTTTCTCGCTATTCATTAGCATACTCTTCCCTACCCTCGCAGCTCAGGCGCAGGTGAAGGAATGGTTCGGAGCAACGCCAGACCTACATGTTTCTGGCAAGAACCTCGTTGACCCAGAAGGTAATGCCGTTACATTGCATGGTGTGATGGACACTCCTAACACGTATTTTGACAAGAATTTCTGGAGTGGAGGCTATGAGACAGATCAGGATGTGGCTAACTGTCTGGCATATTTTGACAAAGTAATGGACGCCATCCACAATCCTGAAAAGGGCACTTACTGCAATTTGTTCCGTCTTCATTTAGATCCAGCATGGACAAATGACAATAACATCATTGCTTCAGGATTCACGAAGAAGCCTGACTTGGATGAAAACGGAGTTCAGAAGAATACCGCTTGGGGTAGTCCTATCTGGATATATACAGACCCAACAGGACAAGTAGTGGAAAGTGAAGCCAACATTTGCCACTTCTCAATGACTCGTTTTAAGAAGTATCTGGAAAAACTGTACATTCCAATTGCCAAGAAGGCGCTGGGTCACGGTATGTATGTCATCATGCGTCCTCCAGGCGTTTTCCCTCATACGGTGACTGTAGGCGATTACTATAACCAATATTTGTTGAGCATCTGGGACGTTGTCTCAAGCGACCCTTACATCAAGGCACATGCAGGACAGATTTCTTTTGAGCTTGGTAATGAGCCAGTTGCCGTAAATGGTAGTCTTGCGGATTTCTTCCAACCTATAATCAACAAAATACGTTCGAATGGCTTTACTGGCGTCATCTGGGCTCCAGGTTCTACTTGGCAGCAGGACTACCAAAGTTATAAGACCAAAGCTTTGAATGATTCAAACTTAGGCTATGCTGTGCATTTCTATCCGTCTTGGTTTAAGACGATAGGCAATGACTCTGGTTCTCCTCTGTCAAACGCTACAGTCTTGAACGATTTCAAGACGATGGTGCCAGTACAGGCTACCAACCCTATCGTCATCACTGAGGTGGACTGGAGTCCAGAGCAGTCTGGCGCTGGTCATGTAAACGAAAGCGGTCAGTATGTTACAGCCAACTTTGGTACATGGGGAACTGGTAGCACAAGCGTGAAAGGAAAGTTTGGCGAACAGTTCAAGTATGTTGTTGACCAGTGTGGCAACATCAGCTGGAACCTGCAAGGCACACATACCTATGTTGATTTTGCGGCTTATATGAGAGATGGCACCATACAGCCAGCCTTTACCGACCAGATGAAAGCAATGGGATTTGCCGATGCTTCTCAAGCTTGTTCTGGTACTTGTTTCAAGTGGTTCTATGAATATGCTTGTGGCGATCAGTTGCCTCATGGTGAGGTGAATTATGAGACGGAAACTCCTATAGGTTCGGCTATTGGTAATGCTGCGTTGAATAATGGACATTATGAGTTCTATACCCCATCTTTTTCTTCATTTGTGTTTGACCAATTCAAGGGGACACCACTTACAAAGTGCGCAGAGTTTACTATCAACCTTGGTGAAGGCAGCACTATCGGTTATCGCCTTGACGTTCAGTTGAAGGATGCTGATGGCAATATCATCAAGTATATTGATCAGAATGGTGCTGAACAGAGTTACATCATAGGTACGGAGAACAATGGCACTCGCTTCACATCTCCAGAAAGCAAGACATTTGACTTCCAGACAATCTTTGCAGAATACTTGGAGCAATATCCTGGCTGCACTGTAGGCGAAATCCGCTTGAATACAGTTGTTGATTGGGGAAAAGAGGATTCTGATAAGACAGGAAAGTACTGGTTCACAATCGACAAGATGGAAATGAACAAGAGCGAGATTACTGCTCGCGCTGGTTCAAAGGGAACAAGCCTTGCTGACGTGAAGATGTATAAGCACGAGGGCCAAGTAAACTATGTTTACAATAATCCAACGACTCTCGGAGGTTGGATTAACGGTGATACCCAAGGTACATTCACCAATAACAACGACGGATCATACAAGTTTGTTGTTACTAAGGCGGGTAATCCTTGGAATGCTCAGTTTAACATTGGCGACAACACTTACACAGATGGAACTGAATACACTCTCCAACTTGACATAAAGGGTTCTGTTGCTGGTAGCATCGGAGCGGCTATCCAGAAGTCTGAGGGATATGACGGTCGTGGAAACTTCCCTTCTATCCCTGTAACTACATCATGGCAGACAGTTACTGTCAAGGCTACTGTGTCTGGCGAAGGCGCTGACCGAATCCTTCTAAACTACGGTGCATACGTTGGTACTCTTGACATCAAGAACATCAAGGTTTCTTACGTTGGCGACAAGGCTACTGAACTCAGTGATTCTCACGTTAAGTTTGGCGAAGTACTTGCTGCTGGTGAAGAAGCTTTCAGCGCATATTTTAATGGAAACGTAGATTGGGATTGCTATTCTGATCTCTCGGCATACAGCAAGATGATTATCAAGGGTACTGGCGGTAGTCTGCGTATTCTCTATAACAGACCTGTGAATAATGGTACATGTCCTGAATTGAGTGCGTCACTTGCGTCTGGTGAGGCTGTTGTTGACCTTACTACATATCCTTACTTCCACCTTAATTCAATCAAGGTTAACTGGGGCAACACAGCAAACATCAACAGCATAACTCTTATCAGTGGAAATGGCAATAATGCTGAGATAGCCGACTACTATATCTCAGGTGCAGGTCACATCACAGACGCAGCTCAGGCAGCTCTCGACGATGTAAAAGCTACTGTGATTGATGCGACAGGACTCACAAACATCAATCCTTGGAGCTTGTCAACAGCAAATCCTAACTGCTTGATTATCTACAAGGAAGACAACAATGTGGGAAGCGCATTCGATGAGCGTAACCTTGTGAAGCAAAATGCTTGGGGGTATGACACTTATAGCATTAAGCTGGTTGATGACTTTGACTTCCGCGCTCCATTCGCATTCAACACAGTTGGTAGTGCCACATACACTCGCGATCTCCAAACAGAATGGGCAACAATCGCACTTCCATTCGAACTCAACGTTGCAGTTGCAGGTTCTCCAGAGATCTATCAGCTCACTGCTGTTGACGCAGAGAAGATGGTATTCACAAAGGTTGAAAGCGGAACAATTGCTGCTGGTAGCATTATTCTCTATCACAACGCAGATCTGGGAGAAACAAAGCTCTACGGTAACAACATCGCACAGACAGTAGAAGGCTTCAACATCCAGCCTCTCGCTGGCGTAGATGGTTGGTTTACTGCACAGAGTTTCACTTCTAAGACTGTTGAAGATGTTACAAAAGACCCTGTTCTCAAGGATTACGAGGTTTATGGCGTTCAGGCAGACAAGTTCGTTCATGCCACAAAGAAAATTAACCTCAAGCCTTTCCGCGCGTTCTTCCTCATGAAGAAGGGTTCTGCTGCAGCCAAGGCGTCTTACCTTATCGCTACAGACGAAGAGGCAACAGGCATCAGCAGCACTCCTGAAATTCAGGCTCCTGCCGCTTACTACGACATCTCAGGTCGCCGCATCAACTCTATGAAGTCTGGTGGCATTACCATCATCCGTAAAGCTGACGGTTCTGTTCGAAAGGTTGTGAAGTAACACGCGATTTACATTTATACTACGAAAATATTACTCTTTTCATTAAAAAATGTAAAATTTAAAATATTTTTTCGCGTTTTCCTTTCTCTTTCAAATAAAAGTATTAACTTTGCAAGCGATTTGAAATAACACCTATCAAAATTTGCACAAAGGGGTCTGACCCTTTTGTGCAAAAATGAAAGCCAAATACCAAAAACTAAAACCTTATATAAAACTATGGCAGTAAAATTCTATCAGAGTGACAATCAGGTTCCACTCGAAATGCACAAAGTGCGCATGATTCAAAAGCTTTCTCTTCTTCCTGTAGAAGAACGTCTCAAGAAGATCCAGGAAGCTGGTAACAACACATTCCTCCTCCAGAACAAGGACGTTTATCTCGATATGCTTACTGACTCTGGCGTTAACTGTATGTCAGACAACCAGTTTGCCGCTTCTTTCCAGGCAGACGACTCTTATGCAGGCTCTGCTACATTCCTCCGCGTGAAGAAGGCTATCAAGGACGTTTTCGGATGCGACAACGTGCTTCCTGTACACCAGGGACGTGCTGCTGAGAACATTCTCGCTGAGGCTTTCTGTGCTCCTGGCAAGGTGGCTATCATGAACTTCCACTTCACTACTACAAAGGCTCACGCTACTCGCTGTGGTGCTACAGTAGAAGAGCTCGTTCAGCCTAAGGGTCTTATCCCACAGAGCAACGATCCTTTCAAGGGCGACTACGACCTCGACCTTCTCAAGAACCGTATCGACGAAATCGGTAAGGACAACGTGGCTTACGTTCGCGTTGAGGCTGGTACAAACCTCATCGGTGGTCAGCCTGTTTCTCTCGAGAACATGCCCGCCGTTACTGACATCTGCCACGACAAGGACGTTCTCTCTGTTCTCGATGCTTCTCTCCTCCAGGACAACATCTACTTCATGAAGACTCGTGAAGCTCGCTGCAAGTACATGGAAGTAGGCGAAATCTACAAGCTCCTCGCTGACCACTTCGACCTCATCTACTTCTCTGCTCGTAAGCTCTCTTTCTCTAAGGGTGGTATCATCTGCTCTAAGGACGAGAAGTGGACAAAGCAGCTCATGACATTCATCCCTCTCTACGAAGGCTTCCTCACTTACGGTGGTATCGACGTTCGTACAATGGAGTCTATGGCTGTAGGTCTCTATGAGTCTCTCGATATGGACTACATCTCTCACGGTCCTGAGTTCATCAACTACCTCGCTAAGGAACTCGACGCTTACGGCGTGCCTGTAATCCTTCCTCCTGGTGGTCTCGGATGTCACTTGAACGCTGGTGCTTTCGTTCCTGAAATGCCTCATAGCCAGTATCCAGCAGCAGCTGTTGGTGCAGCTCTCTACATTGCCGGTGGTATCCGTGGTATGGAGCGTGGTACAGTTTCTGAGCAGCGCGAGCCAGACGGCACAGAGCGTTATGCAGAACTCGAGCTTCAGCGTCTTGCTGTTCCTCGCCGTGTTTACACACTCTCTCAGCTCAAGTATGTTGCTGACCGTGTTAAGTGGCTTTGGGACAACCGCAACCTCATCGGTGGTCTTGAGTGGACAGAAGAGCCAGAAGTTCTCCGCTTCTTCTTCGGTCGCATGAAGGAAATCGGCTACTGGCAGGAGGAGCTCGCAGAGAAGTTCCGCAAGGACTTCGGCGACAGCCTCTAATGCAAGCAAATACGCAAAATAGAATCGCTTAAGGTTGGAGTCAATTCCACCTTACGTAATAACAAAACCCGGGACAAGGCTAATGCCAAATCCCGGGTTCTTTTGTATGTTCGGATTAAAACTTTAATTCACATTTTTGCAGTAACTTACTGAAGATTCCCACCCTTTTAACAAAAACAAGAAAAACACTTTTTGAAGTCCTTTTAGAATCTCTTGCAAGATTCCGTATCTTTCTGTTCGTCATTCCTTGAGAGCGAGCTCTCATGAAATGCCAAACAGAAACATACTGTACTTCAAAAAGAAAAAACATTAAAAACCAATCAATTAGATTTCAACGATGAAGATAAAAATGTGTTTCATGTTTTTTGCATGAAAGAGAAGTAAGCCCATTTGGGTGATGGTTTGTTCTTGGGATTTTCTCTGTGAGCTCGCTCACAAGGAAAATCACGAGGGCAAAACATCAATGGCTTGTCAGAGCTATCTTCTATTTCATGCGGTTTTTATTGTTTTTGTTCTTCTTCCAAAAATGAACTGAATTTCAATTCGTTACATTTATATCAAAGATGGGAAAGTTTAGTAACTTACTTCACTTCTGTTTCAACAGACTGGCGAATGTCTTGCGACGAACTGCCGATGAGAAGCGTAACAGCGCCAGACTCTACAGCCCAATCGTGCTGCTGAATATCCCAATGGCAGAATACAGAGCGAGGCAATGTAAGCTCAACATTCTCCGTTGCACCAGCCTTGATGGCAATACGCTTAAACGACTTCAGTTCCTTTTCCGGACGTTCCACCAGCGAGTTCTTGCGTGCAGCATAAACCTGTACAACTTCCTCCGCATCCTGCTTGCCTACATTCTTCACAGTGAAAGAGACATTAATACCGTCAGCAGTAGCTGTTACATTAGGCTTTCCATAGTTGAACGTAGCGTAAGAAAGACCATGGCCGAAAGGATAGAGCACAGGCACTTTGCGAGTGTCATACCAGCGGTAGCCAACGAAGATATCTTCCTTATAGTCAGCCTCAAGATGACGCTCACCACGTCTTCTCTGATCTCTATTCACGAGGTTAACAAAGATATCATCTCTTTCGCCTTCCAACTGCTGCGGATAAACACCAAGACTGTAGGCAGGATTATCTTCCAGATTCTGAGGAAAAGTGAAAGGAAGCTTACCTGATGGGCTCACATTACCAAGCAGAATATCCGCAAGCGCATTTCCACCTTCAGAGCCGTTAAACCAAGAGACGAGCACAGCAGGCGAAAGCTTGTTAACCTCTTTAAGGTCAGCAGGCGCACCAGTCACGACAACGGTTACGATGTTAGGATTAACCTCTGCAAGACGAGCAAGAAGTTTGTCCTGACCAGCAGGCAAAGCGATTGTTGTGCGGTCAGAACCTTCCGACTCAATCTCGCGGTTGTTACCTGCCACGAAAATCACCACGTCAGATTCCTTTGCCAAAGCCACAGCTTCCGCCATCATCTGAGGATCAGGCTCGCAGTAAGGCGATACGCCCTTATATTTCTCTTCTTTAGTAAAATCCTTATAGCCCTGAGCATATTTCACCTCAGCTCGCTTGCCCACGCGGTTCTTTATTCCTTCCAGCGGAGTAATCTCATAGAGGGTTTTAACTCCGGCTCCTACACCACCGTCAGCCTGCTTTTCCACAGCATTCTCGCCAATGACAGCAATCTTGCGAATCTTCTTTAGGTTGAGCGGCAACTGCTTCTTGTCGTTCTTCAAGAGCACGATAGAGCGTTTTGCCACTTCATAGGCAATCTGCTGATGCTCAGGCTGCGAAGCCATCATCTGGTTAGCCTCCTCGGCAGGAATAGGCTTTATGGCAAGCGCACGCGAAGAATCTCACGCACACGCTCATTAATAACAGATTCAGAGACAGCGCCAGTCTTCAACGAGTCGAGCAAAGCCTGACCGAGGAATCTCTGTCCTGGCATCTCCACGTTAAGACCGGCAGTAACTGCACCCACTGTGCTATGCGTACCTCCCCAATCGGAAATCACAATACCTTTGAAGCCCCATGTCTGACGAAGGATTTTGTTCTCCAGCTCATAGTTTTCCGAGCACCAGAAGCCATTAACCTTGTTGTAAGCCGACATCACACCGTAGGCATCAGCCTCGCGCACAGCCTTTTCAAAAGGCAGCAGATAAATCTCGTGAAGAGCACGTTCCGATATTCGCGCATCGACAAAACCACGGTAGTTCTCCTGATTGTTCACCGCATAATGCTTCAGACAGACAGCAGTGCCATTGTCCTGAACACCAAGAGTATAGCCCACAGCGAGTTCGGCAGAAAGCAGCGGGTCTTCACTCATATATTCGTAAGTTCTGCCGCCAGTTGGAATGCGCTGGATGTTTATCGCAGGACCTAGAATCATATCCTTACCTCTCAG
>JAZLKJ010000113.1:0-42245 GCA_045597565.1 Prevotella sp.
CGGTCGCCACCAAGAAAAGCAAGCTTCTCTAGTGCTGCCCCTCGACTTGCATGTGTTAAGCCTGTAGCTAGCGTTCATCCTGAGCCAGGATCAAACTCTCCATTGTAAAGTTTCTTTATAATGTAAACCATCGCCTTGAAATTAATTTCAAGCAACGGTCACGTTTGTCTGTTTTCAGAATGATCATCCATAAATCCATTTTAAGGGAACTGCTGATCATTATATAAATAACAACCGCAGTCTTAAACGAATTGACAAGGTGCAAATTAATCATTTTCCTTTGCTTCTTGTACTACTTCTGTCTATGTAAATCTTTCAAAGATCGCTTCTTTAAACGCCTCCCAGAAAAGCTTTCACTAACCTTTGATTCTTCATCGGAAGTGGGTGGTTTTCCGTTTTAGCGGGTGCAAAGGTAGGACTATTTCACAAACCCCGCAAGATTTTATGAGGAAAAGTTTCAAAATAATCAGCTTATTTGACAATCATCAAATTAACCTCGCGGGCGTACATTTTATATATATTTATTAAACAACACCTTGCGCAAGCATTGCCTTTGCAACCTTCATAAATCCGGCTATATTTGCGCCTTTTACATAGTCAATATAGCCATCTGAACGCTTTCCGTACTTGACACATTGCTCATGAATGCTGCGCATGATGTAGTGAAGACGGTCATCCACCTCATGTTCACTCCAGAGAAAGCGCATTGAATTCTGAGTCATCTCCAAACCTGAGGTTGCCACTCCACCAGCATTAACTGCCTTTCCTGGAGCAAAGATCTTGCCGTTAGCAACAAAAAGTTCTGCTGCTTCAGCGGTACATCCCATGTTTGACACCTCAGCGATGCAAAGCGTACCACTATCAATAAGCTTTTGAGCGTCAGATTCATCCAGTTCATTCTGAGTAGCACAAGGAAGAGCAATATCCACCTTAACTTCCCAAGGCTTTCTACCCTCAAAGAACTTTGATTCAGGGAATTCGTCGGCGTACGGCTGCACTACATCATTGCCAGAAGCACGGAGTTCAAGCATATAATCAATCTTCTCGCCCGAGATACCGTCCTCATCAAGGATGTAACCATCTGGTCCAGAGATAGTAATAACCTTTGCACCAAGTTCAGTTGCCTTCTTTGCAGCTCCCCATGCAACATTGCCAAAACCAGAAATCGCCACAGTCTTACCCTTTATATTATGACCATGTGCATGAAGCATTTCTTCTACGAAATAAAGTGCACCAAAACCTGTTGCTTCAGGACGTATGCGACTACCACCCCACTCCAGTCCTTTTCCTGTCAAGACACCGCCATACTGGCGAGTAAGCTTTTTATACTGACCAAAGAGGTATCCAATCTCGCGAGTACCTACACCGATATCACCAGCAGGCACATCTTCATCTGGGCCTATATATTTAAACAGCTCGTTCATAAAGGCGTGACAGAAACTCATGATTTCATTATCACTTTTTCCTCTGACAGAAAAATCGGAACCACCTTTACCGCCACCCATAGGCAAGGTTGTCAGAGCATTCTTAAAAGTCTGCTCAAAACCAAGGAACTTCAGAATAGAAAGATTCACAGAAGCATGGAAGCGCAAACCTCCTTTGTAAGGACCAATAGCAGAGTTATACTGTACTCGATAGCCAAGATTCACCTGAATTTCACCCTTATCATCCACCCATGGCACACGGAAAGTGATAATACGCTCTGGCTCAACCAGGCGTTCAATGATCTTCGCCTTCTCAAACTCTGGATGTTGGTTATACACATCTTCAACAGAGACGAGAACCTCTCTCACCGCTTGAAGATACTCAGCCTCGCCTGGGTGTTTTGCCTCAAGCTGACTCATAATTTTTTGTACACTCATGGTTATAAATGTTTAGATAGTGATTATTACAAGTGCAAAAATAATAATTTGCACAAAGCAAAACAAAGAAATCCGAACAAATCAACCATCAATTTCCAAAGAAGGACAATAATAGAAGAAAAAGAACAAAAATCAATTCCAAAGTAAGCAAATAACAAGAGGATGTATCACATAATTCTGACACATCCTCTTGACCTATAAATACAAGGACTTTTATGCATTCCTCATCTTGTTCATCACGCGACGATAATAACCATTAGTTGAAGCCACGCGATAGTTACAACCGCCATTCCAAATACGAATACCCTTTTCTATATTCTTAGAAGGGTTATAGCGTGACTGAATAAGAAGGAACATCTCCTTTGACTTTTGTACGCTATAACGGTCAGCAAGAGTATAACGCTTGTTAATATTACGAGACTGGAGAATACTATTGCAATCCTTAACAAGAATTGGTCCAATCTGCATTGCGCCAACATACTGACCATTGACGGCTCTACTGTTACCGCCACTCTCCACCTGAATAATGGCGTTCATTACTGCGCTCCAATAAGCAGCATCATTAGTTTGTTTGTTTTCAGCTTTTTTTTCTGCTACTTGCTTGCATACGAGTGAATCATTATCATTTCCCTGGCGAGTATTCTTCGCTGACTGAGAAAGTGAAACACAAAGTATGGCAAACACCATAGCAATCTTAATACATTTTGACATAAAACTAAATTTCTGACATCTAGGATTTTTCAATGCATGATTTGGTTTTACCCATTCTCATATAAGCATCTTCAGTGATTATGGACCCAATCGCAGGGTACTTCACTCCTTATAGCATTCACTGCCACCAAAGCAGCACAACGCAAAGATGTCACATTAAACATATACAACTTATAAACGTTCATCAAGTTCTGACTGACGTCTTAAACTCAAATCAACATTCAAGTTGCTGATTACGGTCGCAAAGTTACGACTATTTTTGCAAAAATAAGCAAAGAAAATAGGACTGTTTGCGCAAACAGCCCTATTTTTTGATATTAATTCTTTTTAACATTTTTATAAAAAGTGTTAAAATCAGGTCAATTCTTTACATACAACCACGCCTCAACATACACATAACAAAGTATCAAAACGCAAACGAATACACCTAAAACTGCCACCAATGCTTCTTTTTGGGCGCAGTATAGTCATCAATGCCACGGTCTGCATCTGAAAGAATTTGCTCATAAGTCTTATTCTCATGAATTATCTGATAGATTTCGCCCCATGTAGGAAGTCCACCTACATTACGGTCATCAATCCAAAGGTCAACCTTAAGCTTACGTGAGAAATCATTAGTTTCGTGCGTTTCTTCAGGATAATCCTTGTTTACAGCATAGAACTCAACGCCTCGCTCTTTACACCAATCGACTGCTTCTTGAAGAAGTTCATGCTCACGCACACTCCAAAGAATAAGGTTATGGCCTTCTTCCTGAAGTTTTTTCAGGGTAGCAATAGCAAAAGGACGTTCACGTCCAATCCTTGGATATTCATGTGTAACAATTGTACCGTCAAAATCTACAGCGATATTCATTGCGTTGATAGTTTATTAAAAGGAAGGGCTTTAACCGTCCTCCCTTGTATGAAATAGAAATGAATTCTGTTGAATAAAATTAGGAGTGAATCCAGAAAAACACTTCTTAAACCTTCACCGAATTGTCTTTCTTATTACCGTAACGGCTATTCTTATAGTTACCGTAAGATCCGTAGTTACCATAGCGACCATAACTGCCATACTTACCGTATTTGCGTCCATAATTGCCATAACGTCCATATTTGCCGTAACGTCCATAGCCATAAGCATAGGCATTTTTTCTCTTGGACATATCAATACCATTGAGAATAATACCCACATTCTTAAGCTTCTTTGTCTCAACCAACTCATTGAGAGAGGCTACACACTCCTTAGGAGTATAGTCAGCACGCATAACGTAAATAGTAACATCAGAGAACTTGCCAATATGAACAGTATCTGTCACGATACCGATTGGCGCAGTATCCATGATGATATAGTCATAATGTGTATCCAACACATCAAGAATCTTGTTAAGCGTTGGACGCTCAAGGAGCTCTGTCGGGTTTGGTGGAATAGGACCTGCCATGAGAAGATCAAGATTCTCATTAACCTCAGACGACACAAGCTGAGCAGAAATATCTTCCCAAGTTACATTATCGTGTGTAAGAAGAGTAGAGATACCCGTCTGAGTATCCTTAACGCCTTCAAGTTTAAAAAGGTTGGCAAGACGAGGGCGACGTATATCCAAACCAAGCATCACAACTTTTTTGCCCAGAAGCGCACAACTCACAGCAAGATTTGCTGCAATAAAAGTCTTTCCTTCACCAGAAAGCGAAGAAGTAAGCATGATGCGCTTCTTACCCTCAGGAAGCATAAACTGGATATTCGTACGGATGCTTCGGAAAATTTCTGCCATTTGATTATTCGTATTTTTCTTCACAACAACATCACCACGCTCCTTTGTCTTATCATTGGCAACAGCAACGTCAACAAGGATAGGCAGAGTAGTCAACTTTGCCACATCATTGTGTCCTTCAATCTTATAGCGGAAGAATTCCACGAGGAAAAAAATCAAGAATGGAATTGCCAAACCAATCAGCAAACCGATAAGAAGTATCAAATTGCGATTAGGAGCAACCTGCGCAACGAAACGTGCAGGTTCAATGAGTCGTGCCTTATCGGCAGTAGAAGCTAGTTGAATTTGGTTTTCTTCCTGTTTCTGAAGGAGAGTAAGGTAAAGACCTGACTGAATCTCCGACTCACGACCAATCTGCTTCAATCTCTTCTGCTGCTCAGGACTTTCGCTTACACCTTCTTCAGAACCGCCAAGCTGTCCTTCCATAGCACCCCGCTGGATAGCAAGGCTCTTCTGATTCTGCTCAAGTGCCTCATCAATAGAACGCCATACGTCATCCATCTGCTGAGAGATTTCAATAACAACAGGTGATTTCTCAGAAGCTGTACGAAGCAAGCGCTTACGCTCCATTGCCAACTGGTTATACTGATTGATAAGAGACGTTGATGACTGATCAGAAAGACCCACATTAGAGGGAATTACCTGATATTTATTATTCGGACGACGAGCAAACTCCACAAGACTCTGGATAAGATCCTCCTGCATAGCAATTTCGGCAAGCTTCTTCTCGTATTCAGACGTCTGTGTGAAAGCTTTCTGAGAGCTTGCTTCAACACTAATGGTTCTATTCTCTTCCAGGAACTTCTGAAGTTTATCGTCTGTCTTGTCCAGTTCTTGCGATATTTTGCCAAGACGCTCTGCGATAAACTCTTCTGTACGAAGAGCCTTTTCATTCTTATCATCGTTGGCCTGGAGGTTATAACACTTCACAAGTTCACGAAGATAGTCAATACTACGTTGAATATTAAAGTCTGTGAAAGAGACATTTACCACAGATGTCTCCTTTGAAGTAGGCGTAACAGACAGTTTTCCAACCCACGAAAGAGCTGCTGTCTGAGGTGACTGTATTGTAACAAACTCAGTGGCAAGTTCGCTAAGTTCACCCTTGCCTTTAAAGAACGTAACAGTACCGACCTTTGTAGAAACAGAAGAAGGGAAAGAAGTGATCTTCACACTTTTTCTATAAACCGTTGGCTCATACTCAAACTCCGAAATAGGCACGAAATAGCTAATATCCGCATAATACTCACCGCTCTTCTTACGAGTAATATTGATACTCATCGGCTTGTTTAGTTTCTCAAGTTTATCACTTCTAAGATCAACCGAAACAGGCTCGTCCTTATACAATGTTCTTGTAGCGAAACGTCCTTTGATAGAGTAAGTCGCATAGAGTTTAAGATTGCGGATAACATCCGCAGCAAGACCAGAAGACTTAAGAATCTCCTGCTCGTTCTCAAAACCGCTACTTTCGGTCAGAGTACCGAGATCAGACACCGACAGAGCACTGCGTGTTCTACGTTGTTCATTTTCCTTGATAAGAATCTTTGCAGACGAAGAGTAAACTGGCTGTACATACTTCAAGTAAGTGTATGCAACGCCAAAGCCCAAAGCTCCACAAATAAGAATCCAATACCAATTGAGGACTAATATCCTCAAAAGCACCATGAAATCGAAACCGCCATCTTCCTGTGGCTCTGCATAGTATTTTTTCTGAGAATCGCTAACAGCTGTTTGATCAGTCATATTAAATAATAATGTGTAACTTTTGTTTTTTAAAACTTCCTGTATATTTTCCTTTATGGCGCGTCATGTACTACTTTATCAATTTCAGCAGATACTGTCCATATGCATTCTTTGCCATTGGCTGTGCCACCTCTTCAAGCTTCTTCGCGTCAATCCATCCTTTGCGGAAAGCTACTTCCTCAAGGCAAGCAATCTTCAAGCCCTGACGCTTCTCTATAACTTCAATGAAGATAGAAGCCTCGCTCAAGCTATCATGCGTACCAGTATCAAGCCATGCAAAACCATGTTGAAGCGTCTGCACCTTTAGGACATTCATCTTCAGGTACTCTTGGTTTACTGTAGTAATCTCAAGCTCGCCACGTGCAGAAGGTTTGATATTCTTAGCTATTTCCACTACACTGTTTGGATAGAAATAAAGTCCTACCACAGCATAATTGCTCTTAGGATGTTCAGGTTTCTCCTCAATGCTTAGGCAGTTGCCGTCTGCATCGAACTCAGCAACGCCGTAACGTTCAGGGTCGTTCACGTAATATCCGAACACGGTTGCCTTGTTGTCATTAGCATTCTCAACAGCTTCTGCGAGAAGTTTGCTGAAGCCGGCACCTTGGAAAATATTATCGCCCAACACAAGACAAACAGAATCATCGCCTATGAAATCTTCACCGATAATGAAAGCCTGTGCAAGACCATCCGGAGAAGGTTGTTCAGCATAGGTAAAGTCAACGCCAAACTGGCTGCCGTCGCCCAAAAGCCTTTTGAATCCAGGCAAATCATGAGGGGTGGAGATGATAAGTATATCACGAATTCCGGCATTCATGAGTACGGAAATCGGATAATAAATCATTGGCTTATCAAAGATAGGAAGAAGCTGTTTGCTAATGCCCTTCGTTATGGGATAGAGACGAGTACCTGAGCCGCCTGCAAGAACTATACCTTTCATTTTCTGATTATAAACTTTGTTTAAAACACTTTACATAGTGGACAATTTCGGGGCAAAGTTACATTTTTTTAAGCAAAAACTAAACTTTTTTTTCTTTTTTCTCAAAAAAAAGCGTAACTTTGCAGCGTAAATCATTTAAACGACCACAAAAAACAGTAACAAAACGTTGTTACAATCAATAAATTAACAACAAATAATCACAAAAACCTATGGGATTTTTTAGCAATATTTTCGGAAAGAAAAAGACTGAAGAAGAACAAAAGACTGGCGGAATAGAAGACTACATGACACTCATTCGAGTATATTTCCAAGCCGCCATTGCCGAAAAAGTAGGCATAACAAACCTTGCAATGCTCCCTGACCTCAGGACTTTCAAGACAACCCTAAAAGTACCAACCGTAAACAACAAGCTCGGACTTGGAGAGAAAAAACGTTGCAAGAAGATTATCCAAGACGTTTATGGAACCGACGACAACTTCTTCACGGAGGTTGACATGAGTATCAAAAAGAACTGCAAGAAACTACAAGACGTTCAGACTTATCTCTTCCAGTTCCAAGGATTGACACAAGACCTCATGATGCTTGTCGGTAACCTAATGAAACTAAAGCTTCGCATGCCTTCATTCTTCAAGAAGGCAATCTACACCATGACGGAAAAAACGGTCAACGACATCTTCAACAAGAACGACTTCACAGAACCAGGCGTAATGAAGACTGTTGTTGGCATCCGCAAACTCAACAACCGACTTGGTTTTTCACAGAAGTGGGTAACGGATTTCGTCTTCCAGATAGTAATGCTGGCGAAGAAAGAACCAAAACAAAACTACGAAGAAACTCCTGCAAAATAGTGTCATCCAACTGTACAAGTCACACAATTATGGCACAAAAGACAAGATTTGAGCAAGAAAAACTCATAAAATATTTGACTTTCAAATAAAAAATTGTAACTTTGCCGCCGATAATACCTATCATGCAAGAAGATAACGACATCCTCAGAAGGCTGACGACAAAAGTCAGGCAGCTTGTGTTTCTCCACAAAGAGACCATGGAAGAAGTCGCCAATCTCAAGCAGATGTTAAAGAAAAAAAACGACGAGACAAAAGCTCTGCAACAACAGATAGCTCAACTTCATGTTGACTATGAACATCTGAAATTAGCCAAGAAGATAGCCACATCCGATGGAGACGTGGTAAAGGCAAAAGCCAAGATATCAAAGCTGATAAGAGATGTCAACAAAACCATCGCTCTGCTTAATGCGGAAGAGTAACTTCATGACTGAAGACAGGAAAATCAACATACGACTTATCGTCAACGGCTTGACAATGCCCATAAACATCCCGATGAAGGATGAGGCACTCTATCGTGAAGCCGCAAAAAATATCAATACCACCATAACTAACTACGTTCAGCACTTCATAAAGACGAAGTCGCAGGAAGAAGTTCTTATGATGGCTATGATAGACATAGCGCTGCGTTTGGAGAGACAGAAGCAGCGAAACGATACAGACGTGTATAATGAAGTTCTCACATCGCTAACAAAAGAGGTTGAAGAGGTTTTGTAACGTACAGGAAAAGGTCATATCTTCCCACTAAAAGACAGCGAACATTTATTAATCACAATCATTATACACAAACAAAACATGTTAAATCCATTAATGATAATATTACCCGTAGTAGGCCTTGTCATAGGAAGCTTGCTCGGTTATCTTGTTTTCCGATACGTACTGAAAGGTATATACAATCGAAAAATGGAGCTGGCTGAAACAGAAGCCGAAGTAATCAAAGAGAAGAAAATGCTTGAGGTAAAGGAAAAATTCCTCAACAAGAAGCAGGAACTCGACCGCGAGGTGCAGACACGCAATTCCAAGATTCAGGCAGGCGAGAACCGCTTGAAGCAGCGCGAAAACACCATAAACCAGAAGCAGGACACTCTCAACCAGCAGCGTGAAGAATTCAACAAGCAGAAGGACGAATTCAACAAGACAAAGCAAGAAGTAGAAAAACTCCAGAAGAAGAATGAGCTTGACAAGGAGCTTCTCGCAAAGAAGCAGGAAGAAGTTGAGCAGATGATTCTCCAGGAGCGCGAAAAGCTCGAGGAACTCTCAGGTCTCAGTGCTGAGGACGCTCGCAATCGTCTTGTAGAAAGCCTCAAGGACGAGGCACGCACTCAGGCACAAGCTTACATCAACGAAATCGTTGACGAGGCAAAGCTCAATGCAGCAGCTCAAGCAAAGAAGATCGTCATCCAGACAATCCAGCGTACAGCAACAGAAACTGCCGTAGAGAACTCTGTGAGCGTCTTCCACATTGACAATGACGAAGTGAAAGGACGCATCATCGGTCGTGAAGGACGTAACATCCGCGCCCTTGAGGCAGCAGCAGGTGTTGAGATTGTTGTTGATGATACACCTGAGGCAATCGTCATCTCTGGTTTTGATCCTATCCGTCGTGAGGTTTGCCGTCTTGCCCTTCACCAGCTCGTAGCTGACGGACGTATCCACCCAGCTCGTATCGAGGAGGTTGTAGCTAAAGTAAAAAAGCAGCTCGATCAGGAGATTGTGGAAATTGGTAAGCGTACGACTATCGACCTCGGTATTCACGGCCTTCACCCTGAGCTTGTTCGCATCGTCGGCAAGATGAAGTACCGTTCTTCTTACGGTCAGAACCTTCTCCAGCACGCTCGCGAAACAGCCAATCTCTGCGCCATCATGGCTGCAGAACTTGGCCTTAACCCAAAGAAGGCCAAGCGTGCAGGCCTTCTCCACGACATCGGTAAAGTGCCTGATGAGGAAACTGATCTCCCACACGCACTCTACGGTGGCAAGATTGCCGAGAAATACAAGGAGAAGCCAGATATCTGCAACGCTATCGCTGCTCACCACGACGAATGCGAAATGAACACTCTCCTCGCTCCTATCGTTCAGGTTTGTGACGCCATCTCAGGTGCTCGCCCTGGTGCTCGCCGCGAAATCGTGGAAGCTTACATCAAGCGTCTCAACGACCTTGAGGCAATTGCAATGAGCTATCCTGGCGTAACAAAGACGTACGCAATTCAGGCAGGTCGTGAACTCCGCGTAATCGTCCGTGCAGACAAGATGGATGACAAGCAGACAGAAGCTCTCAGTGGTGAAATCGCAACAAAGATCCAAAACGAAATGACTTACCCTGGACAGGTAAAAATCACCGTTATCAGAGAAACTCGCTCAGTAGCTTATGCTAAGTAAAAAGCATCTATTGCAGAATAAAACATAAAAAAAAAGTGCGGCATAAAATTGCTGCACTTTTTTATTTCCTAATTACGAAGGCTTACCTTATACCAATATAGTATTCTCTACACTGCCTCTATAAACAAATTTAACATACCTAAGGAAAGCAAGGAAAAGCATAAGATTTTACCTCTTACGATAAGGCACGATGAAGTTTATAACTTCCTTCTGGATGTCAATCGTAAACTCGCCCTTCGGTGTGTTTATCATTGCTCCATCGACACTGACAGCATTCAACTGCACCTCTGAGAATACAATTTTCCTCGTGCGATAAGGTTTCACGTTGCGATGCTTCAAAAACTTACCCGTAAGCAGAAGGTAAAAGCCCATGACTATGCCTGAAAGCTGAGTGATGGTAACGGCTGAGACATCGAGCATACCGTTGTAAGGTACAGCTGAAGGCGTTTGACCATAACCAGTGCAGTTTCCTATGCAGATGGTCATGAAGTTTCCGTCAACGGTTTCATGATTGAGCGAGAACTTCATCCTATAAACAGAGCGTTGGAAGATGAGTATCAGCGTAGATACAAGGAAGGACAGCTTGCGAGAAAATAGCAAACTGCGCGTGTTATGGCGCACACGAGTGATATGAGCAGAAAGTCCAATATTTATACAGTTGAGGAAATAGCGATGACAACGCTCGTCAGCATTATTAATATAATGTATGCAACCGGCATCTATCTCCCTTACGTTTCCACGAACAATATAGTCAACACAATCCTCCACAGAAGCATCCCTAAATCCCCAGAAGTGAGAAAAGGAATTGATCACACCGTATGGCACGATACCAATCCTGACCTCCTTCCATATCTGCTTCGACTGACTAAGCACGGCATTGACAGCAAGGTTCAAGGAGCGGTCACCACCTACGATAACCAACGTACGACAACCTTCTGCTATGGCTACTGTTGTAAGTGTGTTTACCGGATTCACCTTTGAGGACACATACAGGTTATAGTCAAGGTTCTTCTGCTTGAAAAGTTCCTCGACTTGCTTCTTCATCTTGCCTGTTACGGAAAGACTCTGCTTAGGACAATAAATTATAGCGTATTTCATTATGTTTATTATCTGGGAAAACTAACGTGAGAGCTTTGAGAGTATCTGATGCACCTTCTGTTCCATCGGAAGTTCGTAGTCAATCCACTCAATATGCAAGCCGCGTTTATCCATTCCTCTAAACCACGTCATTTGTCGCTTGGCAAACTGATGGATGGCAATCTCCAGCTGTCGGCGCATCTCTTGATAAGAGAGTTCACCAGTAAGATAGAGCGTAACAAACTTGTATTCAAGTCCATAGTATATGAGATCTTCAGGAGACACGCCACTATCAAGTATATTCTTTACCTCATCTACCATGCCTTCTTTCAGTCGCTCATCGAGACGTTGGGTTATCCTTTCGCGACGAAGTTCACGTGAAATGTCAGTGCCGAAAATCAGAGGAGCGTCATAAGTGTCCGCTGAAAAGGTTTCTCTAACAGGATTATTGGCCTGGCCAACAACCGCATCACTTGGATTTTCAAGGCAGTATGTTTCTATTTCGATAGCCCTTATGGCACGCTTGCATGAATCGACATCCGTCTTGTTGTGCATGTTAGAACCGGTTTTGCGCTTCAATTCCTTGAGTATGGCTGTAAGTTCTTCAAGGGACTTGCCTGCAAGAGATTCTCTAAGCGTCTTGTTTTCCGGTACGCGCTGAAGGTTGTATCGTTTCAATACAGCCTCTACGTAAAGCCCTGTACCACCACAAAGAATTGGCAGATTACCACGTTCCGTAATGTCGGTGTAAGCATTCTGAAAGTCTTCCTGATAGCGGAATAGGTTATACTTCTCGCCAGCATCGCAAATGTCTATCAGATGATACCTCACAACCTCTCCAGAAGGAAGCTTATAGTCGGCAAGATCTTTGCCCGTACCGATGTCCATTCCTCTATACACCTGCCTTGAATCGGCAGAGATTATCTCTCCATTGACAGCATTTGCAAGTGCTACGGCAAGCTTTGTTTTGCCTGATGCAGTAGGACCAAGAATGGTTATCATAGTCGTTTTTGTTTGCAAAAGTACGTTTTTTTCGGCAAATAATCATATTTTTCAATAAATCTTATAGCAAAAAGATAAAAAATTGTAACTTTGCGCAAGATTGTGCATGAATAACGTGCAGTAACCTACGTAATTATTTATAACACAAAACACGAAAAATCCATAAAAATAACAAAGGTATGAACTTTATAAAATCGGTATTGGCGACAGTCGTCGGAATCATAGTATTCGGCGCAATCATGTTTTCATTCATGCTCATTTCGCTGATTGGCATGGTAGCTTCCGGTAGTGGAAAAGCATCAATCAAAGACAATTCTGTTTTCGTTATAAGCCTTAATGGTCAGCTTACAGAACGTTCGGAAACCAATCCATTGAACGCTTTCCTCGGCAAAGGCACCAGCTCTCTAGCTCTTGACGAGGTTGTAGCAAACATAAAGAAAGCGAAGGAGAACGATGATATCAAGGGCATCTACCTCGACTGTGGAATTTTCGACCAAGATTCTTACGCTTCGCTTGAGGAAATCCGCCGCCAGCTTCTTGACTTCAAGAAGGCTGGCAAGTGGATTGTTGCATACGGCGACCAATATACCACAGGCACTTATTACCTCGCTTCCGTGGCAGACAAGATTCTCATCCACGAGCAGGGCATGCTCGACTGGCACGGTATGGCTGCAAACCCAATGTTCCTGAAAGATGCTCTTGCAAAGTTCGGCATCAAATACACTGTAACAAAAGTTGGTAAATACAAAAGCGCACCAGAAATGTACACAGCCGACGGCATGAGCGAACCTAACCGCGAGCAATTAACAGCTTACATACAGGGCATCTGGAACAACATCGTCGCTGATGTTGCTAAGAGCAGAAAAATATCTGTAGAGAAGCTTAACGAGTACGCAGACAGTCTTATGGTTTTCGATGACCAGAAGACATACTTAAGCAGCAAGATGGTTGACAAGCTCGTTCAGCGCGACCAGGTCAAGGACATCGTGAAGGAAATGCTTAAGATAGACAAGAACGATGAGATAAACAAGGTTTCAATGGCAACAATGACAAATGAAGACCCTGTAGAGGATGACGGCGAAGAAATTGCCGTTTACTATGCTTATGGCGACATTGTTGACGAGGTTGCAGAAGGTCTTGGAGTAGCTGAAGGCTCTCAGATTGTGGGCGACCGCGTAGCTGAAGATCTCCTTAAACTTGCCGAGAACGACAATGTGAAGGCGGTTGTTCTTCGCGTAAACAGTGGTGGCGGTAGTGCTTTTGCATCAGAAAAGATGTGGCAGGCGCTCAAGAAGCTTAAGTCAAAGAAACCGGTTGTCGCATCTATGGGCGGCATGGCTGCTTCTGGCGGTTACTATATGAGTTGTCTCGCAAACTACATTGTCGCTGAGAAGACAACTCTTACAGGCTCTATCGGCATCTTCGGAATGTTCCCTGATTTCAGCCAACTCATCACAGAGAAGTTGGGTGTGAAGTACGATCTCATTAAGACAAACGAGCACTCTGACTTCGGCACAATGTCACGTTCCATCAACGACGACGAGATGGCTATCCTCAACAAATACATCACTCGCGGCTACGATCTCTTCCTCTCTCGCGTTTCTGAAGGCAGAAAGATGAAGAAGGAGGCTGTAAACGAAGTGGCTCAGGGTCGCGTATGGCTCGGTCAGGATGCCATCAAGCACAAGCTTGTTGACGAGATTGGCGGTATTGACGTTGCTGTGAAGAAGGCGGCAGAGCTTGCAAAGCTCAATGAATACCATCCATCAGCTTACCCAGTAAAGGAAGATGCTACGCTCAATTTGCTTGCTGAGAAGACGGAAAAGCATATCCTTGACGGCAAGTTAAAGGAAACTCTTGGCGAGTTCTACACACCTTTCATGCTCATCAAGAACATAGAAAACCAAAATCGCATCCAAGCTCGCATACCTTACATTATGAACATAAAGTAACAACATGAAATTCCTCCTCTACCCTATTTCGTGGATTTACGGTATTGTTATCTCCATTCGCAACCATCTCTTCGACACAAACGTGCTGAAAAGACGCAGCTATAACATTCCCGTAATCTCCGTGGGCAACATCACCATGTGCGGCACAGGCAAAACCCCGCACACGGAATACATCCTGCAACTGCTGAAAAACTCATGCAAGGTTGCAGTGCTCAGCCGTGGCTACAAGCGCTTGACAAAGGGCTATGTGCTTGCGACAGACAAGACGGATATGCATGACATTGGCGACGAACCGTTCCAGATGCACCAAAAGTTTCCGGACGTGACGGTGGCTGTTTGCGAAAAGCGCTGCGACGGTGTTGACCGACTGATAGAAGAGGAAAAGGTAGAAGCTGTTGTTCTGGACGATGCCTACCAGCATCGCTACATAGAGCCAGGGCTTAACATCCTGCTCGTCGATTTCAACCGACCTATTGCACGCGACCATCTGCTGCCAGTAGGCATGCTTCGCGAACCGGCAAGCAGCAAAAAAAGAGCCGACATCATTGTAATTACGAAATGTCCGCAAGATATAAGCCCTCTCGACATCCGCGTGGCAACGAACGACATGCGTATTCTGGCTTTTCAGAAGTTATTCTTCTCAACCATAGATTATGCACCTCTAAGACCTCTTTTTGACAAGGAGTTGCCTGAGATTTCACTCTTGAATCTCAAAAAGATGAATGTGCTTCTCGTTACTGCAATCGGTTCCCCTGACAACATAGTGAAGGATCTTGAACCGTACGGCATGAAATTCAAGGAGTTGCATTATCAAGATCATCATCAGTTTACGGAGAAGGAAGTGTATGAGATAAACGAAACATTCTCATTCATGCCGTCGCCAAAGATCATGATGACTACAGAGAAGGACGCTACACGTCTACAAGGGCTTAACGGTTTCTCGCTTGACTTGCGCAAATCGGCTTACATTCTGCCTATCTCCGTCAGAATTCTTTTAGACAAGGAAGACGAGTTCGATCGCATCATCCTTGACTATGTCCACAAGGATGCAACAGCCATTACAAAACCTGAAGACAACCTTCAAATGCAAACTAGTCAGTTGACAAAGCCATCTGCTATGCCAACAACAGAAGAGGAAAAACCGGAAGGACCTGCTCTTACTAATAACAACAATGTTGTAACTATAAGCTTTAAGGAATAAATGGAAATAGCAAAACTTGGCGAGTTCGGCCTTATCAGCCATCTTACCGACGGACACGAACTTCGCAACAAATCATCCATATACGGCGTTGGCGATGACTGCGCCGTTCTTGACCATGGCACTCGCCGCACCCTAGTCTCTACGGACATGCTTATGGAGGGTGTGCACTTCGACCTCACCTACATCGGCCTTGAACATCTTGGCTACAAATCAGCCATGGTAAACATATCCGACATCTTCTCTATGAATGGTCGTCCAGAGCAGATGGTTGTCAGCATAGCACTCTCAAAGCGTTTCTCTGTAGAGAACATGGAAGACTTCTATCGTGGTCTTCGCCGCGCTTGTGACAAATGGAATATTGACATTGTTGGTGGCGACACAACGTCTTCCCTCACAGGATTGGCAATATCCATCACTTGCATCGGCTCTGCCGAAGAAGGCGAAATTGTCTATCGTAACGGTGCAAAGGACACCGACCTCATCTGCGTGTCGGGGGATCTTGGTGCAGCCTACATGGGGTTACAGATTCTTGAGCGTGAGAAAGCGGTCTATTATCAGCAGGTTCGCGAGGCACAGGAGAAGGCGAAAGGTACAAACGAACAGATTTCAGTAAACTTCCAACCAGACTTCTCTGGCAAAGAGTATCTTCTTGAACGCCAGCTGAAGCCTGAAGCTCGTGGCGATGTCCTGGAGAAGCTATCTTCTTTCGGCATAAAGCCGACAGCCATGATTGATATCTCTGATGGTCTTTCTTCCGAAATTCTCCATATCTGCAAGCAGAGCCACTGCGGTTGCCGCATCTACGAGAAGAACCTTCCTATCGACTACCAGACGGCAGTTACTGCTGAAGAGTTTGAGATGAACGTAACTACTTGTGCTCTCAACGGCGGCGAGGATTACGAACTTCTCTTCACCGTACCTATCGGCGACCTTCACAAGATTGAGCAGATTGATGGCATAAAGATGATTGGCTACATCACAAAGCCGGAACTCGGTTGCCAGCTCATCGCCCGCGACGACCAAGAATTTGAGCTCAAGGCACAAGGTTGGCAACATGTGTGATTAAATTTAAAATGCAATTCTGTAAATCGTAAATCAGTAAATTCCCAAAGATGAAACGTCTTATTTTAGCATCCAACAGTCCTCGCCGCAAGGAGCTTCTTGCAGGACTTGACATACCGTTTGAAGTGCGAGTGATAGACGGCATCGACGAATCACATCCAGAGGGTGTTGACATCTACTCTGTGCCAGAGATTCTTGCACAACGCAAGGCAACTGCCTACGAAGACAACATTGCCGACGACGAAGTTATACTCACAGCCGACACAGTAGTCATTCTCGACGAAGAGATTCTTGAGAAGCCAAAATCGCTTGAAAATGCAAAAGAGATGCTCCGCCAGCTTAGCGGTCGCTCTCACAGCGTAGTTACTGGCGTATGCATCGGTACAAAGGACGATTTGAACTACAGCCATTTCTCCGTTCTCACCGAAGTTCGCTTCAAGGAACTCACCGACGAGGAGATAAATTATTACGTTGAGAACTACAAGCCACTCGACAAAGCAGGAGCTTACGGAATACAAGAATGGATAGGATATGTAGGTGTCACTGGCATGGACGGAAGTTTCTACAATGTAATGGGTTTACCGGTACAAAGAATCTATCCAGAATTGACAAAAATCACCAATTCATAAAAATATAATAAAATAATCATAAAAACATTTGCTAGTTTACAGAAAAACCGTAACTTTGCATCGTGTTTTTCATGGTATTAGATTATTAAGGTTAGAAGATTGGTTGTCGCGAGACAATCAATTTTTTTATCCCCATACTTTCACATAGGAAGTATGGGGATAGTTGTTTCTCAAAAAATATCACTTACAGAGCTTGCACCCTTCACATTTGCTGAGTTCGCCACGGAAACGCTTCTCAACAAGATAATGCATGCGATCGCGAAGCGGAAGAAGAGCAATCTGATTGACAACCTCATAGACAAAAGCTTGCTTAAGAAGCATCTTTGCCTCCTTCTCCGTAATTCCGCGCTGGCGCATATAGAAAAGAGCCTGATCGTTGAGCTGACCAACGGTAGAACCGTGAGAGCACTTCACATTGTCTGCGTATATCTCAAGCATTGGTTGCGTCCACATTCGCGCCTTCTTAGTACAACAAAGGTTACTATTTTTCTCTTCTGACGAAGTCTTCTGAGCGTCCTGTCTTACAAGTATTCTACCCGCAAAGGCACCTGTAGACTCATCGTCAAGCACATACTTGTAAAGCTGATGTGAAGTACAATTAGGCACAACATGGTCGATAAGAGTATTGTTGTCAACGTGCTGCTCCTTATCGGCAATGACACATCCGTTAAGGAAGCACTCACTACCCTCACCAGCCAACTGAAGGTCAAGCTGATTGCGAGTAGTACCATTATGAAGCGTTATCACATTATGGCTGACAACACTATCCTTTTCCTGCTTGATATAAACATTAGAGATGCGATTGTTCTTATAATGAGTTTCTTCAAGACAATACATTTCAAGGTTCGCACGCTCCCCAACGCTTACCTCAACAACCTGCGTAGTGAGGAAATCACGGTCGTCGGCAGAATGATCGCAGAACAATAGCTTAATGTCAGCACCATTCTCCAGAACAACCGTCACACGACGATTGACCATCATAGGCACGTCCGAACGCAGAATGTTTATCACCTGAACCGTCTTGCCAACCTTAACATTCTCTGGAACATAAACCATCAATCCGTCCTGACAAAGCATTGTGTTGAGTGCCGTAAGAGAGTCAGAATCAGCAATTTTGCCATAATATTTCTCCAAAACGTCCGGTTTCTCCTCAGCAAACAGCTTCAACGAACCGATGAAAACACCCTCGGGCAAAGTCGCCTTAGGCAAAGCCTTGTCGTAGAATTGGTCGTTTACTATAAAATAAAGCAGCGTCGAAAGGTTTGGCACGTCACATTTGAACACATCATAAGGATTTACAGGTATGGGCAAACGATTGAGGTTCAAGCCATAGTTCGGCTTAAGCATCTTACGTACATCAGTATACTTGTATCTTTCGTCCTTCTTCGTAGGCAACGCAGCTTTGCAAAACACAAGAAAGGCTTCCTCACGCTTGGCATTTATCACTGCAGCACTATGTCGGTTTATCATCTCACGACACTCGCTGTAAATATCAATATATTGTTGTTTAGGCATTTGTTATCCACTTAAATCCTTCTGTGTCAATTTTCTTAGCGAGTTCAGGACCTCCTGTCTCAACAATCTTTCCTTGGTAAAGGATGTGTATCTTGCTTGGCTTGATGAGTTCAAGCAAGTGAGCATAGTGAGTTATCACGATGCATGATGTATCAGGCGTCTTGAGCTTGTTCACACCGTCTGCAACGATGCGCATAGCGTCAACGTCAAGACCGGAATCAGTCTCATCAAGAATAGAGAGCGTCGGCTCAAGCATAGCCATCTGGTATATCTCGTTGCGCTTCTTCTCGCCACCAGAGAAACCTTCATTTACCGAACGATTTGCAAGCTTGCTATCAAGTTCCACCAACTTTCTCTTCTCGCGTGAAAGCTTCAAGAATTCGCCGGCGTTTAGTGGCTCCAAGCCTTGATACTTACGTTTCTCATTGATGGCAGCACGCATAAAGTTGGTCATTGATACACCAGGAATCTCTACCGGATACTGAAATGAGAGGAAAAGACCTTCATGAGCACGATCTTCTGGCGCCATCTCCAGCAAATTCTTGCCATTATACCAAGCCTCACCATCAGTCACCTCGTAAAGCGGATTGCCAACAAGCACAGCTGAAAGAGTAGATTTTCCAGAACCGTTTGGCCCCATTATAGCATGAATCTCGCCTGTCGGAATGGTAAGATTTATGCCTTTAAGTATTTCCTTGTCGCCTATACAGGCGTGTAAGTTTTTTATTTCAAGCATATTTTATGAGTAATTTGAGTGCAAAGTTACGATTTAGAATACAAAAAACAAAATAAATGCCATTATTTTGAACCTTTCTACAAAGTAAGTCAGCAAATATAGCCTTCGTACACCGTTTTATAATGCAAAAAACATAACTTTGCAAAGCAAAAAGTATAATACTTATAAATTAATTCTACACACCTACTTATGAAAAAGACAATACTATCACTTTCCTTCCTTCTCTTCGCTCTTGGCAGCCAAGCTCAAGCCATAAAATCCATAGAGCAAAACGAACAAAAATACTCAATATTCCAGTCGCATCCTTGGCGCGGCAAGAAGGTTGCCTACATCGGCGACTCCATTACCGACCCTAAGAATGGTGCTTCAAAGAAAAAGTATTGGAATTTCCTCAACGAATGGCTAGGTATAGAGTATTTCGTGCCGGCAAAAAGCGGTCGTCAATGGAACGACGTGGCGCGACAGGAGCAACTTGTACAAGAGCATTGGGGAGATGACTTTGACGCCATCTTCATTTTTCTCGGCACTAACGACTACAACCACGACGTGAAGCTCGGAGAATGGTTCAACATTCGTAGAGAAAAAGTAATGCGTGCCGTACACAACAAGAAGAAACAGATGGAAAGCGTTAAGCACCGCAAGCCTGTCATGGACGAAAACACCTTCCGAGGACGCATAAATATTGCACTTTCAAAGCTCAAGAAGGATTATCCTGACAAGCAGATTATTCTCATCACTCCTATCCACCGCGCCGGGTTCTTTCCTAACGAAAAGAACTGGCAACCAGAGGAATGCTATTCAAACGGCATCGGACATTTCGTTGACGAATACATAGAAGCCGTAAAGGAAGCCGGACAAATCTGGGCTATGCCTGTCATTGACATGAGTACACTCTCAGGACTTTATCCGCTAGAAGACGCACACGCAAAGTTCTTCAAGGACACTACTGCCGACCGTCTTCATCCTAATGACCTCGGCCATGAGCGTATGGCAAAGGTTATTGCGTCCCAGCTACTGGCAATTCCTGCGTTTTAAGCAAACTTCAAACAAGAAAAAGGCGAGGACTTCATGATAGAAATCCTCGCCATAATTTTATTGAGTAGAGTAAAGTTTCTTGAAAGAATTGAGTTTCTTATTCTTAAGTAGGCACACACATGCTTACAAATACTTTTGGAGAATCTGAGAGCAACCGCTTTCCTGAAGCTTGCGAATACCTTTGTCACAAATCTGGCGTACTCGCTCACGAGTAAGGCCAAGCTCCTCGCCTATGTATTCTAATCCCATTGGCTGTTCACCCAAACCGAATGCTTTACGGATGATGAAACTTTCACGCTCGGAAAGTGCACGGTCAAGAACGCTCTGAATGTCATGCTCAAGCGACTGCTGGTCAACTATACGGTCGGCACGGTCAGCTTGTCCTGAAGGCATCACGTCAAGAAGAGTGTTGTCCTCACCGTCTTGGAATGGCTTGTCGAAGCTCACATGGTGCTGATCGGCACTGATTGCCTTTGCGATAGTACGCTCGTCCTGACCTGTTATAGCAGAAAGTTCCTCAATAGAAGGCTCACGCATGTTCTCCTGTTCAAACTTTGACTTCGCCTTGCTTATCTTGTTAAGAGAACCAACCTGATTCAATGGAAGGCGCACGATACGGCTCTGTTCAGCGATTGCCTGCATGATACTCTGACGAATCCACCAAACAGCGTATGATATGAACTTAAAACCGCGTGTCTCATCAAAGAGTTCAGCTGCCTTGATAAGGCCAAAATTACCCTCGTCGATAAGGTCAGTAAGCGAAAGTCCCTGATGCTGGTACTGCTTTGCTACAGAGACAACGAATCTAAGGTTGGCACAAACAAGTTTATTACGTGCCTTCTCTGCCTTTCTGCCACCCTTTCGTATTTCTGCCGCAAGCTCAATTTCCTCCTCAATGGAGAGCATTGGGATGTGGCTGATTTCAAACAAGAACTTGTCTATACCGCTGTCACGGTTGGTGATAGTCTTCTGTATTTTTAGTTGTCTCATATTCGAAATAAATATTCTGTATCGTCCAAAATGAATGCAAAATTAACAAATTTTCCAAAAAACATCCAAGTTTTTACAAATAATTCACTTGAAAAACAGACACAAATCAACAATTTAGCGATAATCTTTATATGTAAAGCGCACATCTATCAACTTGTTTGACGGATCCGTCAGAGGATAGTAAATATAGCGGAAAGCGTAGCAGGCTTCCTTGTATTTCATCTTAGACGGGTCGTTTTTCAAGTTGGAAAGAAGCGCCTCCGTTGTGGCTTCGACATTGAGATCTTCAATCGGATATTTCGGTGAAATCGACTGATAGGTTATAAACGTCCTCGACTCCACATCAAACGTCATGCTGTCCAACGTCAACTCACGCGAAACTGGCACAGGACAATTCTTTTCCGTAAACTCATCAGCTTCTCTCTTTGCCTTTTCCTCCATGGTTTCGGCACATGCAGCAAGAAGCATTACGGAGGTTGCCAAAATTATGTATTTCAGTTTTTTCATGAAATTATAACGCAAAGAGGCGCACATTATTGCATTTGCGTGACATAAACATCAAGAATATGTACATAAATAATAAAAAGATTTTAACGAAAAGGCATTTTTTGCGATATTCTTGTTAATTTTGTACCCAAATTTGCAAACTAACTATATCTACGACTATGGCAGATAACAAAAAGATAAAGACAGCGCTCGTATCAGTATTCCACAAAGATGGTCTTGACGAGCTTCTTAAGAAACTCAATGAAGAGGGCGTAAAATTCCTCTCTACAGGTGGAACACAGGCATTCATCGAGAGCCTTGGCTACGAGTGCCAGAAGGTAGAAGACGTAACAACTTACCCTTCTATCCTTGGCGGTCGCGTCAAGACACTCCATCCAAAGGTGTTTGGCGGCATCCTCGGTCGTCGCGAGAACGAAGGCGACAAGGCACAGATGGCTCAGTACGAAATTCCAGAAATTGACCTCGTAATCGTTGACCTCTACCCATTCGAGCAGACAGTGGCAAGCGGTGCCTCTGAGGCAGACATCATTGAAAAGATTGACATCGGTGGTATCTCCCTCATCCGTGCAGGTGCAAAGAACTTCAACGATGTTGTCATCGTACCAAGCAAGGCAGAGTACAGCGTACTCCTCGACATCCTCAACGAGCAGGGTGCAGAGACAACCATGGCACAGCGCAAGATGTTCGCTACACGCGCATTTGGCGTGAGCAGCAGTTACGACACTGCTATCCACAACTGGTTCAACAAGTAATAAAGTAATTTCCAGAGACAATAGAGAATATGGGAAGTTTTATAGAAGGTCTTTCCAACGGCTTCAAGGCAATGCTTGATCCACGTAGCAAGAAGAACCGTTCCGGCTTCTTCTCCTTCGTTCAGGAGATAGCAATGGACCTTGGTACAGCCAACACCATCATCATCAACAGCGATGGCAAGATCGTCGTTGACGAACCTTCGGTAGTGGCTCTTGACAAGCGCACTGAAAAGATGCGCGCCGTTGGCCAGAAGGCCAAGCTTATGTACGAGAAGGAAAATCCTAACATCCGTGTTATCCGTCCTCTCCGAGACGGTGTGATTGCCGACTTCTCTGCCTGCGAGCAGATGATGCGTGGTCTTATCGGCATGGTTCATTCGGGTCGTCACTTCTTCTCTCCTTCACTAAGAATGGTCATCGGCGTGCCATCCGGTTCTACCGAAGTAGAGCTTCGTGCCGTTCGCGACTCTGCCGAGCGTGCTGACGGACGCGATGTTTACCTCATCTTCGAGCCAATGGCTGCTGCCGTGGGTATCGGCCTTGACGTGGAAGCTCCTGAGGGCAACATGATTGTTGATATCGGTGGTGGTTCTACAGAAATCGCGGTCATCTCTCTTGGAGGTATCGTAACGAACAGTTCCATCCGTACTGCGGGCGACGAACTCACGTTCGCCATCCAGGATTACATGAGCTCTCAGCACAACGTGAAAGTTTCCGAGCGTATGGCTGAGCGTATCAAGATTGCCGTCGGCTCTGCCCTCACAGATCTTGGTGACGACGCTCCGGACGATTACGTCGTAAATGGTCCTAACAAGATTACCGCTCTTCCTATGAAGGTGCCTGTATGCTATCAAGAAATCGCCCATTGTCTTGACCGTACCATCACTCTCATTGAGAACGCCGTGCACAATGCCCTTGAGCACACACCCCAGGAGCTCTACGCCGACCTCATGACAAACGGCATTTGGATTACCGGTGGTGGTGCATTGCTACGTGGCCTTGACCGTCGTCTTGAGGCAAAGTTCCAAATGCCATTCCATATTGCAGAAGACCCATTGCGCAGTGTGGCTCGTGGTGCCGGCATTGCACTCAAGAATGTTGACCGCTTCACATTCCTCATGCGATAATAAAAGATGAAGAACCTCATAGACTTTCTCACAAAGAACGCCCATTGGTTCCTGTTACTGCTCCTTGAAATTCTAGGAGCAGTATTGTTGTTTAGGTTCAACAGTTACCAGGGAAGCGTTTATTACACTACGGCAAATGCCATCAGTGGAAAGATATATGAGATTCATTCGTCCATGCTCGCCTTCATTCATCAGGCGGAGAACAACGAAGCTCTCACCCAGCGCAACTACATGCTTGAGCAGGAACTTACGCGCCTTCAGACGCTTCTCGACAAGGACGGTACCAGCAAAGACTCCACCGTCATTGCCATGAACGATAGCGCTACACGCCACATCCGCACCATACCAGCAAAGGTAATCACCAACGAAGTGAACAAGTCGGAGAACTACATCACCATCAACAAAGGTACCGACGACGGCATTCGTCCAGACATGGCGGTCACTTCCGGCTTAGGTCCTGTAGGTGTCGTTTATATGTCTTCGGCTCATTATTCCATTGTTGTGCCGCTCATCAACGTGCGCTCTTCGCTTAGCGTGAGAATACGTGGCGAGAAGTACTTCGGAAATCTCCGATGGGACGGTCAGCAGATAAACGAAGCCGAGGTGGAGGACATTCCGCGCTTTGCCAAGTTCGATCCCGAGAAGGCATGGATAGAGACAAGCGGCTATTCGTCTATCTTCCCAGAAGGCATCATTGTGGGCAAGGTTAAGCACGTCTATTTCTCGTCCGACGGACTTGCCTATCGTCTCAACATCGAGCTTACCACCGACTTTGCTCGTCTCCGCGACGTGCTCGTCATAGACAACAAGCACCAGTTGGAGCGCATAAACCTTATGCGTGCGGCAAAGGATTCCATCAATGTAAACAAGTAGTCAGCACAATATTAGTCAGATGGACATTACCACATTACATAGAATAAGGATGTTCGTAATCCTCGTACTCATGCAGGCGTTGGTACTGAACTACGTACAGCTTTTCGGTTGCGCTACACCTTTATTATATATTTACTTCCTCATAGAGCTTCCTCGCGGCATAGCAAAATGGCAGCTTTACCTGTGGGGATTTTTCTTAGGTCTCACTTTGGACACCTTCATGAACACTCCAGGCGTGGCTACCATCTCGTGCACCACGATTGCGGCCTTGCGTCCGTACATCCTTGAGCCATTCCTTACCGTCGATGCCTCTGCTGAGGTAGAGCCAAGTATACGGCAGATGGGCTTCGACAAGTTCATGTACTTCTCCGGCACGTACACAGCCATCTACTGCATCATCTTCTTCACCGTAGATTACTTTACTCTATGGCACTTCGGGCTTTGGTTGCTCAGCATCTTTGCAAGCTTCTTCCTCACGCTCATCACCATCTGCGCAGTATCACTTGCCTTCCAAAAGAGATAACGGTGGGAATTAATAGAACCACCATAAGCGTATGAACAGAAAGTTTGACTTTGAATACAGGAAATACATCATTGGCGCGATAGCAGCTGCTGTCGTGATAGTGTATTGTTTCCGTCTGCTTTCACTTCAGCTTGCCAGCGAAGAATACCAGCTCAACGCCGATAAGAACGCCTTTCTCAAGAAGACAGAGTTTCCTGCACGCGGCGTTATCTCCGATCGAAATGGAAAGATTCTCGTCTATAACCAGAGTTCTTACGACATCATGGTTATCATGAACGAGCAGAAAGACCATATAGACACGCTCGACTTCTGCAAGACAGTAGGCATCACTAAGGAGGCATATGCTAAGCGAATGGAAGACATAAAGGATTACACGAAGAATCCGAGTTATTCGCGCTACACACAACAGACATTCATGACGCAACTAACAGAGAGAGATTACAGCATACTACGCGAGAAACTGTTTAAATTTCCAGGGTTCTACATACGCAAGCGCGCCATCCGTCAATACAATACCGATTGGGGCGCACACATCCTAGGCGACCTAGGTGAGGTATCGACTGAAGACCTCATGGAAGACGAATACTATCAAGGTGGCGACTACATAGGAAAGACAGGCGTTGAACGCTCCTACGAAAAGGAACTGCGAGGAGTAAAGGGCGTACAGATAATGCTACGCGATGCCCGAGGAAGGATAAAGGGCAGATACAAGGACGGTATGTACGACGTAAAGCCTACTCCTGGAAAGGATATACAACTTACTATTGACGAAAACCTACAAGCCCTTGGCGAACGACTTCTAGAGGGCAAGATTGGTGCCATCGTTGCCCTGGAGCCAGCTACAGGCGAAGTTCTTGCCATGGTGTCAGCACCAAGCTACAACCCGAAAACCATTACAGGAAAAGATCGCGGTAAGAACATGACGCGACTGACGAAGAACGTTTGGCATCCACTCCTCAACCGCACCATACAGGGACAATATCCTCCCGGCTCCACGTTCAAGACATCTCAGGCACTTACATTCCTCTCTGAGGGCATTGTCAATTCCAACACCACCTTCCCTTGCGTCGGAGGATTTAAGTACAAGGGTATGAAGGTTGGTTGCCACGCCCATCCGTCACATCTGTCTCTCGTACCAGCAACAGCCACCTCATGCAATGGTTACTTCTGCTGGGGACTTTACAACATGATAAGCAACCGCAACAAGTATTCTACAAAGCAGGAAGCCGTCAACATCTGGCGCGACTACATGGTGAGTATGGGCTTCGGCTACAAGCTGGGCATTGACCTACCGGGAGAAAAGCGAGGACTTATCCCTAATGCAGAGTTCTACGACGATGCCTTCAAGGGACACTGGAATGGACTTACCATCGTCTCCATCGGTATCGGACAGGGCGAAGTCAACCTCACGCCGTTGCAGATAGCCAACCTCGGTGCAACGATTGCCAACCGTGGCTACTATATAGTGCCTCACGTCGTGAAGGAAATAAAGGATCAGAAGATTGACCCTATGTACACAGAGCGACACTATACGAAAGCCAAGCGGTCGGCTTACGACTGGGTTGTCAGGGGTATGCGAGCGGCAGTCACCAGCGGTACATGCTCTTCGGCAAACACAGCCGCCTACGCCGTCTGCGGCAAGACGGGTACGGCTCAGAACCGAGGCCACGACCACTCCATCTTCATGGGTTTCGCTCCGATGAACAACCCCAAGATAGCCATTGCAGTCTATGTGGAGAATGGTGGTTTCGGTGCCACATACGCCGTTCCTATGGCTTCGGTCATGATGGAACAATACCTCAAGGGCGGGCTTACCGAAGGCTACGAAAACCTTGCCTCCACGCTTCAGCACAAGCGCATAGCTTACGACAGCAAGAACCGATAGTTCATTCAAGAATTAAAGATTAAAAATTAAAGATTCTGTGCGCAGCCTAATTTTCAATTATTAATTATCCATTAGAATATGTCAATGCCAAGACGCCATACAAACATTTTCCGCTCAGTCGATTGGGTGACCATCGCCATCTACATGGCAATGCTCCTTTTCGGTTGGATAAGCGTGTGCGGAGCAAGTTACAACTACGGCGACACTGAGATTTTCAGCCTTACTGCACGTAGCGGTATGCAGGTTGTCTGGATAGGAACGGCATTGCTACTTGGCTCGGTCATCCTTCTGCTTGACGACCGCTACTACGACACCCTTGCCTACGTGCTCTACATAGGCTTCATGATACTACTGTTCCTCACAATATTCAATCCGCATAGCATCAAAGGTTCACGATCTTGGATTGTCCTTGGCCCTATCCACATACAGCCGGCAGAGTTCGCCAAGTTTGCCACCGCAATGGCTATAGCCAAGTTCATGAGCGGATGGCACTTCGACATCAACGATACGCGTAGTTTCTGGCAGGCGTGCGGCATCGTCCTGCTGCCAATGTTCCTCATCATCTGCCAGAGGGAAACGGGTTCAGCCCTTGTCTATCTATCCTTCTTCCTAATGTTCTATCGTGAGGGTATGCCGGGTGCCATACTCTTCACCTTTGCCGCCTTTGTCGCCTACTTCGTCGTCGGCATACGCTATGCAGAAGTGCTCATGGACGACTCGCCCACCTACATTGGACCTTTCGCAGTCTATCTGATGATAGAGGTGTTCACTATCCTACTCCATCACGCCTACTTCCGCAAGAATAATCAGGAGCGTCTTTGGATGATAGGCATCGTTGCTGGCACAACCATCGTTGGCACAATCGTTTCCACCAGTTTCTGGCATTTCAACCTCGTATGGATTCAAATTCCTATTGTCCTTGGCATGGCAGGATTCCTCATATATAAGTTCCTCTACATACGACTTCGTTCGTACCTGTTGTTAGGTGCTTTTACGCTATGCTCGTTCCTCTTCTTCCATTCGGCAAGTTTAGTGCTCAACCACGTCATGCAGCCGCACCAGCGCACACGTATCAACGTGCTCCTTGGCCTTGAAGACGACGTGAACAAAGCCGGCTACAACGTCCATCAGAGTATAATTGCCATCGGTTCGGGAGGTCTTACTGGTAAAGGTTTCCTCAACGGAACGCAGACGAAACTGCGCTTCGTGCCTGAGCAGGACACTGACTTCATCTTCTGCACCGTAGGCGAGGAGCAGGGTTTCATCGGCTGTGCCCTTGTGCTATGTCTCTTCCTTGCTCTCATACTCCGTCTCATTCATCTTGCCGAACGACAGAACACTAAGTTCTCGCGCATCTACGGCTATTGCGTTCTGTCCATTTTCCTTTTCCATGTCTTCATCAATGTGGGCATGGTTCTCGGCGTCACGCCTGTCATCGGTATCCCATTGCCGTTCTTCAGCTACGGTGGTTCCTCACTTTGGGGATTCACCATCCTACTGTTCATCTTTCTGCGCATGGACGCATCGCGAAACTTCCTAAGGAAATAGAAGCTGCTCCACAGTCATTCCCATGCTCAGCGTATCAAGATCCACCTCATGCTTCTCTATCGCAGGGATGTGCCCTGACTCCGAATACTGATGTATTTGGAACGAGCGCGTAGGAGCTCTTCCGTAGCGTGCATGCCAAAGAATGTTATCCTTCAGTTTTCCATTATCAACGTGTATCTTGGCAATCCTTTCGTTGGCATAAACAATTGGCTTAATGCCATAGTGCTTTTCTACAGCATCCGACCACATCTGCAACGAATCCGTTGACACTCCGAACTGCTCAATGTCGAGCACAGGCGGCAAATCGCCTTTGTTCACTTCAACGTGACTGATGAAGTTGTCTATCTGCTCCTGAAGCGTAGCATACCTTTGGTTGAAGAAGTGGTAAGCACCGTGTGGAATGCCGTAGCGCTCCGCCCATTCGCTATGCTTGGTATATTCGGCATCCACAAACTCCTTGCCCTCGGTAGCCTTCAGGAATACGAACGATATCGGGATAATGCCAATCTGCTTACTTATAGTATCGTTATGCGTATAGCTGGAATCCACGGCAACGTACATTCTATCCCATCTAACAATAGGTTGATAGTGAGACAAATCTACGCCATACACGCGCTTGTCGGTTATCACGTTAACAGGTTGCTTCTCGTCGTTTATGTAGAGTGCCAAATCGCCTCCATTCTCCCTGCCGAAACCGCTGCGCTTGCCCATGTACCATTGTCCTTCATATACATTTCCGTAAACAATCATCTTGCCCATTCCGTCGGGCTGCAGCTCGAAGAAGAAGCCCTCATACAGAGCCGTCGGCATCACGCATCTGCCCTTACGTAGGTCGTCATCGCGCCATTCGCCCTCGAACTTGTTTCCTTGCCACAAATAAGCCCCCTCTCCTTCGCGCTTACCGTCTTTCCATTCACCCTTATATACGCTATTACGCCACATTCCAACTCCCCTACCCTCCGGCTTTCCGTCGGCTTTACGTTCGCCTACATACTCAAAGGCAGGACAGAACAGTCGCACCACTGACAGCACGGCTACAACGAGAAGAGAATATGGTATGATATACTTTTTCATTCTCGGTAATTTGCGTGCAAAGATAATCAAATTATTTCTCTTATACTTCTTTTTTTCAGAAAATAATCAAAGAAAAGCACTCATACTTCTTTTTTTAATATTTTATTTGTAAATTTGCAGCCGTAATCTTAACTAACCCTAACCTTAAAAAATGGAAACCATGCACAGTAAACTAACCTCAATCCTCTTACTGTCATTACTTCTCCCAACTCTCCTTTCTGCCAAGGACATCGTGGCAGAGCAGACATCTTTTGGCATAGAGAAAGCTCTTCAGGAAGCACGCGAAGCACGCCGACTGGACAGCATCAACGATATACGCATCCTTTTGAAATCAGGCATCTACCGCGTCTTGCAACCTATAGTCATACGTCCTGAGGACAACGGAACTCGCTTCGTTGGCGAAGATGGAACTGTCATCTCTGGAGGCGTTGAGATAAAGGGATGGAAGAAGCAGGGCAATATACTCGTTGCCGACGTGCCTATGTTCAACGGTCGTCCACTAGAGTTCCGACAGCTTTATGTAAACGACAAAAAAGCCGTCCGTGCACGCGACGTACAGGACTTCGAGAAAATGCACAAGATTCTATCCATGGACAAGAAGCAGGAGGTGCTCTACGTACCTGCCACAGCCGTAAAGAAGATAGTTTCGCAGAGCAAAAACTACAACGCAGGGCTTGAAATGACACTCCATGAGATGTGGTGCATAGCAAACCTTCGCGTGCGTGAGATAAAGATGATGGGCGATTCTGCCGCTGTATTTTTCCACAACCCTGAGAGTCACATCCATTTCTCTCACCCTTGGCCGTCGCCTATGACGAATACCGACGGTCACAATTCGGCATTCTATCTCTCTAACGATCGTTCTCTTCTTGACGCTCCAGGCGAGTGGTATCTGGACACCAAGCAAGAGAAGCTCTACTACTATCCGCAGAAGGGCGAGACGGCGCAGAATATCAAGGTTGTGGCTCCTGCCGTGGAAACGCTCCTGAAGTCGGAAGGCACTGCTGACGAGCGCGTTACAGACATTTCTTTTGAGAACATCAGCTTTGAGCATTCCACATGGATGCGTCCGTCCATAGAAGGTCACACGCCTCTGCAAGCTGGCATGTTCATGACTGAGGCATACAAGCTTCGTCCTAAGATGGAGCGTCCTAACGGTGACCATAAACTTGACAATCAGGGATGGGTGGGACGTCCTGCCGCAGCTGTCCTGCTGAACAATGCGGAGAACATCTGCTTCCGCAACTGCCGTTTCCAGCATCTGGGTTCCACAGGTCTTGACTATCACGAGTTTATAAAAGGCGGCTGCGTGACAGACTGCCACTTCACGGACATTGGTGGCACAGCCATTCTTGCCGGCTCATTCGGCCCTGAAGGCTTCGAACAGCATAAGCCATACGACCCTTCCGACCGCCGCATCATCTGCGACGGCTTGACCATCAATCATAACCGCGTCAGCGACGTCACAAACGAGGATTGGGGGTGCATCGGAATAGCTGCAGGATGGGTACGCAACATACGCATTACAAACAATGAAATCTCTGATGTTTCCTACACGGGTATCTCGCTCGGATGGGGTTGGAACCAGCAGAACTGTGCAATGGGAAACAACCTTGTGAAGGGCAACTATATCCACCATTACGCAAAGCACATGTACGACACGGCGGGCATATACACACTTGGTTCTCAGCCGCATACATTCGTAGAGGACAATACGGTAAAGGACATCTACACACCGTCCTACGTCCACGATCCTAACCATTGGTTCTATCTCTACACCGACGAGGGCAGCTCATACATTACCGTCCGCAACAACTGGACACCATCGGACAAGTATCTCAAGAATGCCAATGGCCCTGGCAACACATGGGAGAACAACGGACAAATCACTCCTGCCCCAAAACTTCCTTTTTAAAATATAGATAACATCCTAACTTGCGAAAGTTAAATTAAATATTAACAATAGACCTTAACCCCCAATTAGCAAAACTAATTTAAGGTCCTCTCCCATTAGGGGGGAGTTAGAGGGGGCTTTTTTATGGCAAACAAAAGTAGCTTGAAGAGTACTATCGCAGTATCTCTTACCAATTATCTTGATGCCGGTGCCATCGTAGCCGGCGCGAGTGGACTTTCCCTGTGGAAAGATTACCTAAGCCTTACTGAGGTTCATCTCGGTTGGCTCAACTTCATCTCGGCAAACTGTCTTGGAGCAGCCGTAGGCGCTATCATCGGCGGTTTCATGGCAGACAAGTTCGGTCGTAAGGCTATCTACACCTACAACATGCTCATCTACATGACTGGCGTGTTGCTCGTTATGCTCTCCGTAAACTTCCCTATGCTTCTCGCAGGTTTCCTCATTACGGGCATCTCCGTTGGTGTCGGCGTGCCAGCATCATGGACTTACATCTCTGAAAGCTCAGAAATCAACAACCGTGGTCGCAACATCTGTATCTCGCAAATGTCGTGGGGTATCGGTCCTATGATCATCCTTCTCCTCGGTATGTTCTTCGCTCCAGGCGGTTATCTATTCGGCTGGATAGAAAGCCTTGCCCATGCAGTCAGTGGCACAGATATCTCTACCGTAGAACTCAATGTATTCTCTTCTCGCGTAGTATTCTTCTCGCTCTTCATCGTAGCTTTCATCGCATGGAACATGCAGCGTAAGCTCGAGGAAAGTGCAGAGTGGAAGGCACAGAAGGAAGCTGAGGCACGCGGCGAAATCAAGAAGACAGGCCTTATCGACAACATTGCCGTACTCTTTACCAACAAGGTTGCTGTCAAGACAGTTGCCTTCCTTGCCGGAATCTACCTCACATGGAACCTCGTAGCTTCCGTTATGGGATTCTTCCAGCCACACATCTACGAGACAGCCGGAGGCGTTTCTAACGAGCAGGCAAACTGGATGAACTGCATACAGTGGGCAATCATCGTAGGCACGACATTCATCACTTCACAGCTTATCGACAAGATGAACCACAAGATACTCTACATCCTCGGCCTTGGCTTCGCCCTTGCAGCATGGTTCATTATCGTAGCCATCGGCGTAAGCGGCCCTGCCGGACTTTGGTCGTTCGCCATCCTATGGGGTATTGAAGGCGGTATCTCCGTTCAAATCTTCTACGCTCTCTGGGGCACAGAGCTCTTCCCAGCCAAGTTCCGCGCTGGTGCACAGGGTTTGATGTTCTTCATCGTACGCGGCCTTTCTGCTGTCTGGGGACTTGTCTTCACATACATCTATGGTGAGAACGGCGAAGGCTTCACTATCGCAGCATGGTGCATGATTGCCCTCCTCGTAATATCACTCATCATTGGTGTCATCGGAGCACCAAAGACACGTGGCAAGTCGCTCGACCAAATAACAGCAGAGCGTTACGGCGACAACTACTAATACATCCCCTAATCACGCTATAAAAAAGCCTCAGTATCGACTTGATACTGAGGCTTTTGCTTTGTATATATACATTTACCCTCCATCAAGGGTTGTGACTTTTATCCGCAAGCGAAGAGCACTACGAGCTGTGCCGTAAGGATTCTGAGGAACATTGAGAGCGGATAGACAGTAGAATAACCTACGGCTGGAGCTTCCTTAGAACATACGCTGTTAGCGTAGGCGAGTGCTGGTGGGTCGGTGTATGTACCAGCAAGCATACCCATGATGGTGAAGTAGTTAAAGTGGAACTTCAGACGTGCCACCGTACCTACTATCAATATAGGAATAACAGTTATCATAAGACCGCAGAGCACGTAGAGCAAACCGTCACCGGCAACAACCGTATCAACGAAGCTTGCGCCCGCTTTTATTCCGACGGAGGCAAGGAAGAGTACAAGACCTATCTCGCGCAACATCAGATTGGCTGATGTGGTGGTGTATGTTACGAGCTTCACCTTATAGCCATAGCGACCAATAAGGATGGCGATGATCAATGGACCTCCAGCAAGACCGAGCTTCAAAGGAACAGGCATTCCAGGGATTGCGATTGGCAGAGAACCGAAGATAAGGCCGACGATGATACCCACGAAAATTGTTGCGATGTTTGGAGCGTTGAGGTGCTTCACGGAGTTGCCGAGCATTACCTTAACAGCTTCAACAGCATCCTCACGACCAACAACCATCACACGGTCACCCACCTGAAGGGCAAGCGATGGGTTGGCGAAGATGTCCATTCCCTGACGAGTGACGCGAGTAATATTGACACCGTAGAGACGTGAGAAGTGTAGATTCATGAGCTTTTTTCCGTTCATCTTAGGATTTGTCACAAGCACACGCTTCGAAACCATAGGACGCTCCTCTTCGATGTTCCAATCCACTTCCACCTCAGGACCGAGGAAAGCACTGATGGCTTCCGCATCGCTCTCCGTGCAGACTATGTAAAGGATATCATTTACATGTACAACCGTCTTTCCCTTTGCAGTATGAACCTTGTCCCCCTGCATGACACGAGAGCAGACGAAGTCACGGTTGAGGAACTCGCGCAACTGCTGAATAGACTTACCTTCAAGAGCCTTGTTGAGCACTTGTACATTAAGGAAATGAGGCTTAGCGTCTGTATTCTCTGACGCTTCCTGTTCAAGCTGCTTCTCCTCTTCCTCAAGCTTTGTGCGAGTGATGAAGCGGATGGCAATCGTAGCAAGAATAATGCCTACGACACCGAGAGGATAGGCGCAGGCGTAACCGTTAGCAATAGGTGGAACGTTTCCGTTTGCAAATACAGAGTTCAAAGCCTCATTGGCAGCACCAAGACCTGGCGTGTTCGTTACGGCACCATAGAGAGTTCCCACCATCATCGGAAGGTTCATCTTGTCACTTGTGTCAAAGAAGGCATAGTAACAAGCAAACATGACAGCGATGTTCAGCAAGATGCCACACGCCGCAAGACAGTTAAGCTCTACTCCACCCTTCTTGAAACTTTCAAAGAAACCAGGTCCTACCTGAAGACCTATCATAAAGACAAAGAGAATAAGACCGAAATCCTGAGCAAAGGTGAGAGTCGCAGCAGGAGCGGTCAAGCCGAAATGACCGGCAACGATACCAGCGAAGAGTACGAATGTTACACCGAGAGAGATTCCTGCTACCTTGATCTTGCCAAGATACACACCTACCGCAATGACCATGGCATAGAGCAACACGATGTGAGCAATGGAATCCGTGTCAGTAAACAGATTCATAAGCCAAGTTAAATCCATAGTTTTAATTATATTGTTTTTTTGTTCATAAAATTAGTTATCCTTGCACAAAGAAGAATATTTTGTGAGATTTATTATTGCCAAAAGCGCTGCAAAGTTACATTTTTTTTGTGCTAAAAGCCTACATTTTGGAATTATTTCAGCTATTTGCGAAAAAATATCTTAATTCATTTCTATGTTATTAGATTTTTTTCTAACTTTGTCCGCGTAAAAATCAATCGGTGGCCACAAAAAGCTGCCTTTACCTTAAATTTAACAACACTACAAAAAACATTCATGAAACGCATTTTTTTGTTTCTCTCGTTGGTCGCTCTCTTCAACGCATCTTCCTTTGCACAGGGTGCGAAGAACATCAAGATCAATGAGGTGCTGACAAACAACAAGGAGAGCATGCTCGATGAATATGGCGCAAAGCTGCCATGGATTGAGTTTGCCAACACGTCTTTCTCTACTTATGATATACGCGGAATGTATATCACTACAGACAAAGCAACACTCGACAAAAAACTTTCCGTACCTGAACGAATCAAGATGATGAGTCAGATACCGAACGGTAGTAAACGCACATCGCTTTCGGCTCAGGAACATGTTCTCTACTTCCTGAATTCAAATCCGACGAAGAGCGACATGCACCTCGACGCTAAGGTTAATCCAGACACAGTTCTCTGGATTGGTCTTTTCGACGGAAATGCCGTTGACCTCATCGACTCCGTAACTGTTCCTGTACTCGCAGAAAACTGTTCTTTTGCGCGTGTTAAGAATAAGGATAAGGAAGTCGTATGGGAGCAGAAACAACCTGAATACGTTACAGCGTGCACTGCTAACCTCACATCCGTAAGCGAAAGCAAGATTGCAAAGCTGAAGCGCGATGACCCTCACGGATTCGGTATTACAATCCTCTCCATGGGCGTTGTGTTCACATGTCTTGCGCTCCTCTACATCGCCTTCTTGCTCCTTGGTCGCTTCATGAACCGCAGCAAGCACATCAAGGAGGTTATCGACATGGACAACCCTGAGAACCGCAAGCTCGAGATGATTCGTCACAACGACGATGACGACGATGACAACGCGCCTTCTATCAAGCCTCTTGTCGCACAAAAGACAGCGATAGAAGAAAAGGTAGATGAACCTCAGAAGAAAGAAATCTCTCCAGAGGTAATCGCTGCAATCGCTCAAGCAATAAAGGATTATCAAGATGATGTCCATGTAGAAGAATCTGGTGTCATCACGCTGACACCGAAGCAGACACCTTGGTCAACAAGAGTATCAACAGCTCCAAAGTCTCATTGGTAAAAAGCTGACTATCAAAAAAGACAATAGTTTCAAAAAACTAATAACAAAAAACCAAAAACAAATCGCAATATAATCATGGCTAAATATATTATCAACGGCAACGAATACAATGTCGAAATAACAGATGTACAAGGCAAGCTTGCAAGAGTAGTCGTAAACGGTGAGGCTTACGAAGTAGAAACTGAAGAGAAGCTCCACGCAATGCCAACTCAGAAGGTAACTGTTTCTCGTCCTCAGGTGGCACAAGTTGCTGCTCAGGCAGAATCTGTCGCATACGTAGCTCCTGTAGCTCCTGCTGCAAGCAAACCAGCTGCTGCTCCTGCAGCTATCGGTGGTGCTGCAAATGTAAAGTCACCACTCCCAGGTACAATCACAGAGGTTAAGTGCTCTGTAGGCCAGAAGGTTAAGGCTGGCGATACAATCATCATCCTTGAGGCTATGAAGATGCAGAACAACATCGAAGCAGAGTGCGACGGTGTTATCCAGCAGGTTTGCGTAAACAAGGGCGACTCTGTAATGGAAGGTACTCTCATGGTTGTCATTGCAGCAGAAGGTGCTCCTGCTGCACCTGCACCTGCTCCTGCTCCAGCTGCTGCACCTGCTCCTGCCGCTGCTCCTGCTGGCGGTTCTCAGGTTACGGCTCCACTTCCAGGAACAATCACTGAGGTTAAGTGTTCTGTAGGTCAGGCTGTTAAGGCTGGCGATACAGTTATCATCCTTGAGGCTATGAAGATGCAGAACAACATCGAGGCTGAAAGCGACGGTACTGTTAAGCAGATTCTCGTTGGCAAGGGCGACTCAGTAATGGAAGGAACTCCATTGGTAGTAATCGGATAACAGATCCGTAAATTGTAAATTTGAAAATTGTAAATCCCCATTATGTTTGAATTTATTTCGGAAAACTTTATAGAGTTTCTCTCCTATACAGGTTTCGTCAACGCTGAGTGGCAGAATCTTGTCATGATTGCCGTTGGTATGTTCTTCATCTGGCTTGCCATCAAGAAGGACTTTGAACCACTTCTTCTCGTACCTATCGGCCTCGGTATCATCCTTGGTAACATCCCATTCCGCGCAGATGCCGGTTTGGAAATAGGTCTTTACGAGGATCATTCTGTCCTGAACATCTTCTATCAGGGCGTTCGTCAGGGATGGTATCCGCCACTCGTATTCCTCGGAATCGGTGCGATGACCGACTTCTCTGCCCTCATCTCTAATCCAAAGCTCGTACTTATCGGTGCTGCTGCTCAGTTCGGTATCTTCGGCGCTTACATGGCTGCTCTCGCTCTCGGTTTCGAACCAAACCAGGCAGCTGGTATCGCTATCATCGGTGGTGCTGACGGTCCTACAGCTATCTTCCTTTCAAGCAAGCTTTGTCCAAACCTCATGGGTGCAATCGCCGTTTGTGCTTACTCATACATGGCACTCGTTCCTGTGATTCAGCCACCTTTGATGCGCCTTCTCACTACTAAGAAAGAGCGCGTCATCCGCATGAAGTCTCCACGTCAGGTATCTCAGACAGAGCGCATTCTCTTCCCTATCATCGGTTTGCTGCTCACTACGTTCATCGTACCTTCTGGTCTCCCACTTCTCGGTATGCTCTTCTTCGGTAACCTCTTGAAGGAGTCAGGAAAGACAACACGTCTTGCAAAGACAGCCGGCTCTGCTTTGAACGACGTTATCGTTTCTTTGCTCGGTTTGACAGTAGGTTGCTCTACTCAGGCTTCTGAGTTCCTCACATTGAACACAATCTTCATCTTCTTCGTCGGTGCTTGTGCATTCGTTGTAGCTTCTACATCAGGTGTTTGCTTCGTGAAGATTATGAACCTCTTCCTTCCAAAGGACAATCAGATCAACCCACTCATCGGTAATGCCGGCGTTTCTGCCGTTCCTATGAGTGCACGTATCTCTAACAACCTTGGTCTTGAGTACGACAAGCGCAACTTCCTCCTCATGCACGCTATGGGTCCTAACGTAGCCGGTGTGATTGGTTCCGCTGTTGCTGCTGGTGCTCTGCTCGGATTCTTGAGCTAAAGAAGCCCATAATGAACTATATATTTGATTACGGTGCAACGATAGACACACCGGGAAATCATTGGGGAAAAACTATATGGCACGCCTACGAAAGAGCAGGCGTGCCTATTTTTGAAGATACGTTTCGTGAGGCTTACGTCTTTACGGAGCGTTATCTTGGTTCTCATGCTGTCATTTCTCCTACTGACACTTTCCACACTACTCTCTCCGTAAAGCTAAAGCTTCAGCTGGAGCATCTGGAAGCTATATATTTTAAGAAGAATATTATAGAAGCTATAGACTCCCAGAAACTTCACCAATCCTTGCTAGACGATCTTTATTCCACGACCTTACAGAACATTTCCGAAAGCAGGAAGGTGCTTGAACACCTCCATGAGCAAGGTCACGTTCTCGGTGTGGTAAGCAATTTCTATGGCAATATCGAAGCCGTTCTCGCTGAGTTCAACCTCCGTCAGTTCTTAACCACAGTAGTTGAATCAGCTACCGAAGGCATCAGGAAGCCCGACCCTCGATTGCTTGCTCTCTGCATGGAGAGAATGAAGGCAAAGCCACAAGAGACAATCGTCATTGGCGACCATCTAACGAAGGACATTGCGCCTGCCAAAAAGCTCGGTTGTACAGCCGTTTGGATAAAGGGAGAGCCGTGGAGCGACGAGCATGACAAACTGCAAGAAGTAGCTCCTGACCGCATTATCAGCCGTCTTAGCGAACTTTTAGATTAAGAAATCAGCCCTCAAAATCAATTATTCATGCCTTTTTGCCTTGAATTATGGATTTTTTCCTTAAATTTGCGCGCAAAAACTAAAAAAACAAATACAAAATATGGCACAGCAAGAAGACGTTTTCAAGAAAATCATTTCTCATTGTAAAGAGTATGGTTTCGTATTCCCAAGTTCAGAAATCTACGACGGACTTGGCGCTGTTTACGACTACGGTCAGAACGGCGTAATGATGAAGAACAATATCAAGGACTATTGGTGGAAGAGCATGGTGCTTCTTCACGACAACATCGTGGGCATCGACTCTTGCATCTTTATGCACCCAACTATATGGAAGGCTTCTGGCCACGTTGACGCATTCAACGACCCACTCATTGACAACCGCGACTCAAAGAAGCGCTATCGTGCTGACGTTCTCATCGAGGACCAGCTCGCTAAGTACGACGAGAAGATTAACAAGGAAGTAGCAAAGGCTGCTAAGCGTTTCGGCGATGCTTTCGACGAGGCACAGTTCCGCGCTACAAATGCTCGCGTTCTTGAGAATCAGGAGAAGCGCGATGCTCTCCACGAGCGTTTCGCTAAGGCTCTCAACGACAACAACCTCGAAGAGCTCAAGCAGATCATCCTCGACGAGGAGATCGTCTGCCCTATCTCTGGCACACGCAACTGGACAGACGTTCGCCAGTTCAACCTCATGTTCGCAACTGAAATGGGTGCTTCTGCCGATGCTGCTATGAAGGTTTACCTCCGTCCAGAGACTGCTCAGGGTATCTTCGTAAACTACCTCAACGTACAGAAGACTGGTAACATGAAGATTCCATTCGGTATCGCTCAGATTGGTAAGGCTTTCCGTAACGAAATCGTTGCTCGTCAGTTCATCTTCCGTATGCGTGAGTTCGAGCAGATGGAGATGCAGTTCTTCGTAAAGCCTGGATCAGTACTTGACTGGTCCGCTAAGTGGAAGGAGACTCGTATGGCTTGGCATCAGAACCTCGGCTTCGGCGCAGAGAACTATCGTTTCCACGACCACGACAAGCTTGCTCACTATGCAAACGCAGCTACTGACGTAGAGTTCAAGATGCCATTCGGCTTCAAGGAGGTAGAGGGTATCCACTCTCGTACAAACTTCGACCTCTCTCAGCACGAGAAGTATTCAGGCAAGTCTATCAAGTACTTCGACCCTGAGACTAACGAGAGCTACGTTCCTTACGTTATCGAGACATCTATCGGCGTTGACCGTATGTTCCTCTCCGTTATGTGCCACTCTTACGAGGAAGAGAAGCTTGAGAATGGTGAGACACGCGTTGTGCTCCACCTCCCTGCAGCTCTCGCTCCAACAAAGCTCTGCGTAATGCCACTCGTAAAGAAGAACGGTCTTCCTGAGAAGGCAAAGGAAATCATGGACGAGCTCAAGTTCCACTTCAATGTTTCTTACGACGAGAAGGGTTCTATCGGTAAGCGTTACCGTAAGCAGGACGCTGTCGGTACTCCTTACTGCGTAACTGTTGACTTCGACTCTCTCGAGGACAACTGCGTAACTCTCCGCGACCGCGACACAATGGAACAGCAGCGCGTGAAGATTTCAGACCTCTGCTCTCTCATCGAGGACAAGGTTTCTATCACTTCACTTCTCAAGAACTTGAAGTAATAACATATTATAATAGTAACAAAATTTGCACAAAGGGGTCTGACCCTTTTGTGCATTTTTTCATTTATGACCATCGCATTTTTTACGGCAACGGTTACGGCAACGCTTTAGGTATTATGGAGGTTGCAGCTCTCAGCGCACCAACTACCATTTTCAGCCCTAATTCGAGATTTCTTTCGGTAATATTTTGTAGAATAAAAAGAAAGTGCTAACTTTGCACACGAAAAAATAATCAAAACAGTTATGCCACAAATAAGTGAGTTCTACGGAATATCCATATATATGTACATAAACGACCACCAACCACCTCACTTCCATGTGAAGTATAATGACTATGAGGCGTTTGTGAACATAGATAATGGCGTTGTTAAAGGAGAACTTCCACGAAGAGTCATCAATCTTGTTTTTGAATGGCTTGACGCTCATAAGGAAGAACTTATGGACAACTGGAAAAGACTTCAAAACTACGAATCTCCTATCAAGATTAAGCCTCTCGATTAATTATGAATTTCACCCCTTCACTAAAAATAGTTTCTGCCGAATATCTTGAAGATTATAAGATAAGTGCAGTGTTCAGCAATGGAGCAAAGAAGACTATTGATTTCAGTTCCATTGTTTCAGAAGGTCGTGGGATAACGCATAAACTTCGTGACCTTGATTACTTCCGTGATTTCACCCTCGATCCCTTCTCCATAGATTGGAACAACGAGATAGGCTTTGCCCCAGAATTTCTCTACAGAATTGGAGAAGACGAAGCCGAACAGATAGGCATAGTAGCTGAAGACGATGGTCCTGAATATGGGAAATAACATTGGAAAAGAAGCCCCATGGCTTCTTTAATGAGCGGATTTGTTTTGCGGCTGTTTAACGACGCTATGGGGCGTCGTTTCCATTTTCATCTCTAATTCGGGATTTCTTTCGGTAAAATTTTGTAGAATAAAAAGAAAGTGCTAACTTTGCACACGAAATAAAATGACTGTCATGAAATATAGCATTCCAGAAGATGAACCAGGAATAGTTTCTGAGGCTGTTTCTGTTGATTACATAAGCAGTAATCGAGTGGACGTAACTCGTGGTATCTCGGGGCAGGAATTGCTTACCAGACTCCGCCCAAGAATAGAAGCACTATATAAATGAGACGTGTTCTGTTCATTCCAGAAGTAGAAGACGACCTTTACGAGTTGTTCCGAATATTGTATGAGCAAGGTTACCTTGGCACATACGATTTTGCGTGGGATTATGTACAAGATATAGTATATGATATTGTGGCAAATATAGACACGAAAGTAAAGTATATAGCTCCAGATTCTTTCTCTAAATATGGCACGAACTTATCATACATAACCTACAAAAGGAACTCAAACACCACTTGGTACATTTTCTTTGAGACCTATGTTGACAGTTATTTGGTTACACATATAACGAATAATCATGTGAGCGGACATCTCATCAGATAGAAATCGGGATTCTTGCTCAATACCCCTCGCTCAGCGGAGCGAATCTTTTTGGTAAATAAAACAGAAGCGTTATGTCTTCATAGTTGCTCCACGCATTCTGTATATATAAATGAAAAGAGCCGAAAGGAGCAGGAAGGCAAAAGGAATTATTATGAAGAAGATTCTTTTATCAACAATCATGGCGTTAGCCTCTA
>JAZLKJ010000114.1:0-8768 GCA_045597565.1 Prevotella sp.
AGACGAACTCACTCCTTACCTTCAGGAACTGATGGGATGGTAGGAGATTTGTAGCAACAACCTATCTGACCAAGTGATATACACCGCCTGGCAAAGCCTTTACTAATCCCTCCATCTCAAGATCGAAAAGCAGGGATGAGAGTTCGGGGATACTTATGCCAGTTTGTACGGAGAGAATGTTTATCTGTAGATCGTTTCTTTCTTTCAAAACACAGACAACCTTCTGACCGTCTGCGGAAAGCGTGGGGAAAAGGTCGGGCTGTATGCCTTGATTGCGAGCTTTTGCGAGTTTCTGATCAGTGTTCCATCCCATAGCCTCAACGAGATCCTGAGCGCCGGTAAAGATTTGTGCCTTGTTTCTGGCTATCAGTTTGTTGCAACCTTCCGAGGCCTCATCGCCAATCCTACCTGGAACGGCAAACACATCCCTATTATATTCATTGGCAATGCGCGCTGTAGAGAGACTGCCACCACGATAGGCACTTTCCACGACAAGCGTTACGTCAGCCATTCCAGCCACAATGCGGTTGCGACGTAGAAAGTTTATGCGGTCGGCTTTCGTCTGTTGGAAAAACTCCGTAAGCAGACCGCCCTGACCGAGCATCTGCTTCGCTGTATTTCTATGTGCAGCAGGATAGATGGTATCAAGTCCATGAGCAAGCACACCCACCGTCTGCAGTCCACATTCCAAAGCCATCCTATGTGCAACCACATCTATGCCGTATGCAAGACCGCTGGTAATAAGTACATCCGGACAGAGTTCACTCATCTCCCTGACAAACTTCTCGGTTACATCCCTGCCATACTGCGTACAGCGTCTTGTTCCGACAACGCTCACCACACGCAGTTTGTTCAGATCAGCATTGCCCATATAGAACAGTGCCAGCGGAGCATCGTCGCAGTTCAATAGTCGCTGCGGATAGTCATCATTTCCCAATGTGAGGCAATGGATATTATGCTTTGCAGCAAACTCCATCTCTTGTTCAGCACGCTTCAAAGCCTCGTCACTCTGCTGAAAGAGAGAGACAACACTTTGGTTGCATTCCGGGAACATCTGCCTCAAGTCGTCCTTATATTCAAACAGAGCCTTAGCCGAGCCAGCCTTCTCCAGCAACACTCGTATCTCAGCAACGCGAAAGAAGCCAAGACGAGAGAGGGCTAACATATAATATTGCTCCATGCGAGTTACAGTAATGTATTATCAATGAGTTCGTTACAGTAATGTTTTGTCAATGAGTTCGCTTGTCGAGAGTTTGCCGTTGATAAGGCAGACACACTCCACCTTGCTCTGGTGACAGAGTTTCATGTCGCTCTTGCGATAAAGATGATGTGTGAAGACATACTTTATGCCGACGCGCTCAAAGTCCATGCACGAAACGATGACATCATCAGGACGGAACGGCATCTTGAACTTCAGTTCCATTCTTGCCACAACCACATCTATACCCTGCTCATGAAGCGTGGCAAAGGTCAGATTCTTTGACTTCAGAAACAAATGGCGTGTATGCTCCGTATAATGCTGATAGTTAGCATTATTCACTATTCCCTGTATGTCGCATTCATAGTCGCGAACGGCTATTTCTGTCGTAAATTTATATTCCATGAAGGTTTCCATTTTCTGTATTCTATTAATATTCCCTGCCCTTCAGATATTCATATCCTATTCTGCAGTACAGGCATTTCTTCTTGTCGCAGTATTCTTTCTTCAGTTGTATCAGAGCTTGCGAATCGCCGGCTGTAGTCACGCTCAGCCCGCATTCCTTCCACGTGCGCGTTATGGTATTATTCTCCGTCTTCAGCTCGTCAAGGAAGTTGAAAGCCTTATCCTGAAGTTGCTTCTTACCCATCTGCTTACCGTAAGCGAAGAGCATCGGAACGACAGTATTTATAACAAGTATGTCGAGCGAGGATGCTGACAGGTGCTTGTCGGATGTATTCAGCAGTTTATGGACATCCTTCACAGTCTCACATTCCACAAGTTTCGACAGCTCTGTCCTATGCTCGTAGTATGCCTTAGCCAACTGCAATATACGCACATGCGGGAAGTTTGCTGGGCGCATTCGCATATACTTCCACATCTTCGGATTCATCTGCTGCAGGGAGAACTTATGCTGCATATACTGATACTCGCGCTCCTGTTTCAGTCGCTTTTCCTCATCTTTTATGCGCTCTATCAGACCTGCCTGGCCAAGGAATATCGCTTCTATTTGAAAAAGATCATCACGATGGTGTGCCACCTTATCAAGTGGTATAATCGAAGCCCATTCCTCAAAGGCATCGCCGTTTACGCCGAAACCGTAGTTGCGAGCCATCGTGATAAAGCACGCTGCTTCCCACGAGCCGCGACTTCTCTTCACACGCTCCAGAATAGCAAGAGTCTTCTGCTCAAGACGCTCCGTCTGCAGTTTCGTGAGCCAGCTGTGTATCATCAGCTTCGTGAGACTTGGTATTATCTTGTAGCATGGCGGATAGCGCTCAGTCTCAATGAGCTCCTTGAAGTTCCGCTGAATCTTATCCGGCACTTGCAGTTCCATCTGCTTGACGTATCTGCCCGACTGCATCTGCACCTCGCGGTCGTTTATACTCACAATATGCAGAACCACATTATTATATAGTTCGTCCCTATCGTGTCCATGCAGATACCAATCGCTTGCGCGGTCATGAATTTCCACGTTGCCTGCCCACAGCTCGCCGCTTATCTTCACCTTGGCGTTGAAGAAGTCGGGACCTTGGTCGTAGTTATGCAAGCCCACGTCAATTACCTCCACCGGCTCTCCGTCAGTGGTCTTCAGTTCTTCAAGTGGAAAGAAACGATGTTTCCACGTATAATGCAGTAATTGCTCCATAAGTGTTTTCATAGGCAAGCCTTTTGGTGTTATGCTTACCTTAAAATGTACAAAGGTACACTTTTTACCATAACCACAAAAATATATTTCATATTTTCTTCTCTCTTTCCCTCATTTTCATTCATTTTTTCTCTTTTCTCCGTGCTCAACTCCAAAAATAGAGCAAGTTTTCAGGCTTACTAAAGTTTAATCCAGCACTATTATTCTTCTTTCTCGCCAACTTTTATTAACTTTGCCCCCATAAGATTACGCAACATTATGTGATCTTGACAATGCGTCAGAACACGAATATAATCAAATAAATATGAAAAAGCTAGCCTTAACCCTAATTCTCATTGCATCAGTGCTTTCTGTTTCAGCGCAGCAGATAGCATTCCCTGGAGCACAAGGCTTCGGACGTTTTGCAAAGGGAGCCCGCGCGTCATCAACGCCTACGGTTTATCACGTGACCAACCTTAACGATTCTGGCTCAGGCTCACTTCGTGATGCCGTCTCACAAAGCAACCGCATCGTTGTGTTTGACGTAAGTGGTGTCATCAAGATTAACAGTCGAATCATCTTCAAGAGCAACCTCTACGTTGCCGGTCAGACTGCTCCTGGCGAAGGTGTTACCGTCTATGGCAACGGTGTTTCGTTCTCAGGAGCAAGCAACATTATCTGCCGCTACCTTCGTGTCAGAATGGGACATGGAGGTGACTCTGGCAAGGACTGTGCCGGTATAGCCAATGGTACAAACATGATCTTCGACCACTGTTCCTTCTCATGGGGCTTGGACGAGACATTCTCCATCAACTCCGACGGTGGAGCACTCGGCGACATAACGCTTCAAAACTGTATCTTCGGACAGGGTCTTCTCTCCCACTCTGCCGGCGGTCTTATGCAGGCTGACAACATCACGCTCTACCGCAACTTCTACTGCGACAACTCTACACGAAACAATAAGGTGAAGGGAAAGAACCAGTATGCCAACAACGTGGTATATAACTGGCAGAACGGCTGCTACATCATGGGCGGCGACTCTGAGGGTCAAAGCTACTGCAACATCCAGTCAAATCTCTTCATCAACGGTCCTGCAAAGGGTGGAGATGCTCTCGGCGGCGGTAACTCAAACTTCCACTTCTATGCCGACGACAACTGGCAGGATAGCAACCTTGACGGTATCTTCAACCCATCGCTCATAACAAAAGACGGTGGCGGCGACCGCGTACAGACTCCATACGCTTACCCTGAACTAGAACTTTTCTCTGGTAAGGAGCTTCTTGAAAAGAGCATCCCTACCGTAGGAGCTTCACTTCCATACCGCGACCAGAGCGACTGCTACATGGTGGACGAGGTAATGTCGCTCGGTAAGCTGGGTAAGATTATCACATACGAGACTTCTCTCCCTATCGGTGCTCCGGACACGTGGAACTGGTGGAAGGGCACTAAGCCTACAGACTCCGACGGCGACGGTATGCCTGACGCATGGGAAACAGCCAACGGCACAAACCCTAACAGCAACGACGCTACGACTAAGGCTGCCAACGGTTATCTCAACATAGAGAACTATATCAACTCCATCACTGCCGACTCACGCCAGTACTTCCTTCGTGCACCTATCACACTGTCTCTCAGCAAGGCAACCACAAACTCACTTGAACTCACTTGGCGCGACTATACATACGAAGAAAACGGTTTCTCTATTGAAGTCCAGAAGAACGGTTCGTGGGTAGAAGCAGGTCGCACTGCTGCCAATGCCACTTCCTTCACTATAACTGATCTGGAAGAGGCAAAGAAATACAACGTCCGAGTTCGTGCTTTTGGTACAAACAATGGAGCAGAAGCTTACTCTGAATATGCTACTGGCTCATTCACAACACGTCAGGGCAATATTGACATCGTGGATATTAACAACTACGAGGCAGATTATACTCTCGGCGACAACCAGACTGTATGGAACAGCGAGACTACCGACTGGAAGGAAGGTTACACATACTCTGACAACAGCAAGGTCCTCCTCAATACCAACACTGATCGCACCCTCACTATCTCTGGCGACCCTATGCCTTCTTCCATCGTAGTAAACGGCACAGGCAAGCTCACTCTCAGCGGAACAATCATGGGCTCTGGTTCAATGAACAAAGCCAACACCGGTACACTCGTAATGGGCGACAACCACACATATTCTGGTGCCACAGTGATCCATAAGGGTATTCTTGAAGCAAGCAAACTGGCAAACGGCGGCGCAATGTCTTCCATCGGTGCAGCCATTTCCGATGCCCAAAACCTCATTCTCAATGGCGGTACACTCCGCTATACAGGTGCTAATGTTACTACCGACCGCGGCATGAAGGTTACAGCATCTTCTGTCCTTGAGATTGCCAACAACAGCACTCTTACTTACAACGGCGCAATTGAAGGCAACAGCGACATCACGCTCGACGGCAAGGGAACTCTCGCCGTAGCTAATGCAACCACCACTTTCAAGGGTGTCAACGGAAAGATTCACCTCAAGAACGGTTTGCTGAACTTCACTGACATTGAGAATGCGAGCAAAATCTTCGGTGGACTCGGCAAGACTGTTGTCATGGAAGGCGGTCACATCAAGTTTGCATTCAAGAACGAAGACAATCAGACTCATGCCTTCCCTATGGAAATCGTCGAAGGTACTACGTCTCAGTTCGACTGTCCTAACCATGGTACTCTGACAAGCACCATTACTGGTTCTGGTACACTCAAGTTCAATATCCCTTACCTCCGCTACTACTACAAGGCAGTTGACTCAAACTTCAACGGTCGTATCATCGCTAACGGTACAAGTTCTGACAATATCTTCTGCCATAGCTCACAGTTCAATTCTCCTAAAGTGCCATTCACTCTGACAGGTACAGCCTTTATGTGTGCATGGACCACAAATAGCGACAACTATATCGGCGGACTCTCAGGCGAATCAGGCACAAAGCTTGCTGGCTCTGGAAAAGCTACTAAGGGTTTCAAGTGTTCATGGACTGTCGGCGGTGCTAATACTGACGAGGAATTCAAGGGTACTATCTGTAATCTTCCTGCTGGAAAGAACTCAGCTTATTCCGGCACAACATCCATCGTGAAGGTTGGTACAGGCGAATGGAAGCTCTCCGGCACCAACGACTATGCCGGAACAACACAGGTTCAGGGTGGAAAGCTCACAGTGAACGGAAAGAACACTGGCACAGGTGCAGTTACCGTCAGCAAGGGTGCAGAACTTGCTGGTAAGGGTTCTATCGGTGGTACAGTAACTCTCCAGAGCGGTGCCATGCTTACTGCTGGCGACGGAGGAAACGCAGGAACACAGAGCCTAACCATCAACGGAAAACTTACTTCCAACAGCGGTTCCATCATCAATGTCCCTGTAACAATTGCTCGTGAAGCCAAGACTGGCGAGAAGGTTGCAACCTCAGCTTCTTGGTCATACAGTGACGATAACCCTACATTCTCTACTACAGCCACTTACAGCGATGCTTCTGCATTCTCCGCATCAAACGTAACATGGGATGGTTCTTTCACACAGAACGGTTTCGGCAATTATAATGTTGGAGACGGTGCTCACGCTACTACAAAGGTTGCATGGTATAAGGCTACTACTGCTGGCACAGCCCTCAAGGTGACATACTCCATAACAGCTGCCCAGACATTCAGTCCTACAAATCTCAGCGTATTCATGCTTCGTCAGGCTTCTGACGCTCAGAAAGTAAATGTTACTGTACAGGTTGACAACGGTGCAACAACTACCCTCGCTTCAAACCTAGTTCCAAAGCGTGATAACAAGGACGATGCATACGAGACAGGAAAGGGACTTACTACAACAGACTTATTCAGCAAGGTTCTCTCTGGTATCACCGTATTCAAGGGCTCTACGCTGAAGATTGTCTTTACCTGCAACGTTGCTGCCGACAAGTCGGTTGGTTTCGGCGACCTCAAGATAACTGGTACATACACCAAGCCGCTCGATCCATCCGATGAGAATTCCTACACATACGTCGGTAAGGCTAACTCTATCGTCCTCGGTGCAGGTGGTGGCAGCATAGCCTCTGGCACAAACCTCAATATTGACATCCAAGGCAATCTTACAGATGGTACAGAACTACCAATCTTCAAGACTTCAAAGGCACTCACTGGTTCTGTTCCTACCATCTCCCCATCTGCTCCTGACAGTGGACTTGAATGGGATACAACAGATTTGCTTTCAAAGGGTATCTTGAAGGTAAAGAGCACAGCTTCTGCCATCAAGACTGCTGAGAAACAAAACGGAAAGTCAAATGTTGTCTATAACCTCAACGGCCAGCGCGTTTCAAGCAACCAGCGCGGCATCGTTGTAAAGAACGGAAAGAAGTTCCTGAAATAGGAACTTCTTCGTTGACAAATAAAAACAACAAAAAACATCGGCAATTACCTCTTGCGTAGTTGCCGATGTTTTTGTCAATAAGTGTTTCTTTCTTCAATTATTCAGTGCATTCATTTACCAGATAAGCTATGCTTACGTATGGCACGCCGCTGTTTGAAGAGAGACCGATTTCGCAAGTGCGGCTGTTAGAATAACCCACTGCGATACCTGCTTTCTGTACCTGTGAAGGTAGCTTGCGAAGAGCATACTTGTTGAGCTCTGGATGAGTGAAGCCTCGGTCGCCGGCAAATGCACAGCAGCCAACACCTTCCGGCACGAGAACCTTCTCCGTTGTACAGAGCTGAGCGAGATTGATGATTGTCTGTGCAAGTCCCATCTCGCGTGTAGAGCAAGTGATATGGATAGCCACCGGCTGGTTCTTTGGCTTGAACGTGAGACGCTCGCGGAGGAATGTATAGATGAACTCTGCTGGTTCGTAGAGCTGCATAGACTTTATCTTCTTGCGCATACGGTGGAGACAAGGACTCTGGTCGCAGAGCACAGGATAGCGTCCGTTCTCAGAAGCCTTGATAAGGGCTGCCTCAAGTTCCTTCGTCTTGCGGTCGGCAATGTCCGGCATACCCTTGCTTTCCCAGATAGTACCGCAGCAGAGGTTGTCCATATTCTCAGGGTAAATCACCTCATAGCCAGCTTTTTCCAACAGCTGAGTCATCTCTGTTACGAGCGGCTGCTTGTAAGGAGAATCCTTCTGCTGTCCCATTGCCTGGTTGATACAAGAAGGGAAGTAAACGACCTTCAACTTCGACTCAGACTTTGACACTGACTTTGGAGAGCCGTAAACAGCCTTTGGCATTGCAGGTGTCCAGAGAGGAATGCCTGTCTTATGGAGAGTAGCACATACGCCACTCATGAGCGATGTGCCGAGAATTGTATGGCCAAAGTTTGCTAGAGAGAGAACAGGACGAAGACCGTTCTTCACGCCGTGCATGTGCTTAGCGGCAAAGTCGGCAACCTTATAGCCAGTGCTACCCTTAGGGAAGTATTCCTCTTCACGAATCTTATGTGTAAGGTCGGCAACATTGATGCCCATCGGACAAGAAGTAGAGCAAAGACCATCGCCGGCACAAGTCTCGTTGCCCGGATATTTGAACTGCTTCTTCAGAAGGTTGTAACGCTCTGCGACGCCATTGGCATCGCCCTTGTTTATGAGGTCCTTCAGTCGAGTAAGTTCACGCTGAATAACGATACGCTGACGAGAACTGAGGGTGAAGCCGCATGATACGCAGTTCACTTCGCAGAATCCACACTCAATACAACGGTTCACCTTGATGAGTGCCTCTTCCTCTTCGTCGAGCTTTTCGCCACGGAGCACGCGAGCCATCATGTCGTTGAACATCAGTGGCAGTGGCTTGAAGTTCTTCAGGTAGCAGCGAGGGTCGTCGTTGATGATAACGCCTGGGTTAAGCAAGCGCTTAGGGTCGAAGATGTCCTTAATCTTTCGCATCACGGCGTAAGCATCCTCACCCCATTCGTGGCAAACGAAAGGAGCCATGTTGCGACCA
>JAZLKJ010000115.1:0-18165 GCA_045597565.1 Prevotella sp.
GTTTGCTGCCCAGCGTGGGTCGCCGAATGCCTTGTATTCCTCATAGAGACCGAATGCAGCACCGAGTGCCTCTGTGTCAGTAGCGGCAGGAGCTGCCTCGAAGTTCCATACAGCACCGAGGTCGTCAACTGAAGTGAACCAGTTTGCGTCAGTGCCGTCAACTGCGTTCGTACCACCAGAGATTACGTTGTCTGCCTGCTCGAAGTTGCGCTTGCAGTTAGAACCAAGCTTATTGATGCGCCATGTGTTGACGAATGCATTGTTCTTGAATGTGAACTCTGTGGCATTTGTATTCTTCATGTTGTTTGAGAATTCCTTGTTGCCACAAACACCTACGAATGTATTATTCTCGAGTGTCCAAGTGTCCTTTGTCACATTCTTGTCATCGCCTTCGTAACCCCAAACGCGCCATGGGTCGTTCTGAGCTGCATAGCGGTGGAAGCGCATGTCTGTTGCTGCATCGTCAGCATAGATTGTAGAGTTCTTGATGTTGATGTCCTGGATGACACCTGCACCGTTCTCCTCCATATTGATGATGGCCTTGCCGCTCTTGTACTTAACCTCGACGATTGTGTTGTCGATGTTGAGAGCACGAAGTGCCCAAGCCGCAGCTGGACGGATGAGGGAATTTGCAGTCATCACCTTAGAGTTCTTGATTGTGATCTCCTGAGCCTCATAGCCCTTCCAAGAAGCGTTTGCGTACTTCATTGATGCAGGAACATAGCCTTCCTCACCTTCCGTACCGATTGCGTCTGTGAATGTTGCGAGGGAAGCATCTGGAGTTCCCGAGAACTGAATAGGAGCAACCGCACCTTCAGCTGTGGCATCGATGACTACATTCTCAAGAATGAGACCACTCTGCACAGCGATGTTGCCCGCTGCATCTGCAACGATGGTACCGTTCTTGATAGTGAAACCTGCAACCGGAAGCTCTGCAGTGCCACTAAGAGTCCATGAACCTCCATTAAGGTCAAGCTCCGTGGCATTTTCACTGATGGCCTGAGCTATGGCAGCCTTGAGGTCTCCGCTTTCGGCAGCCTTTTTTATAGGAGCCGTCGCAGGACTTGCAAAAGTTACCATACTGATCAAAACCATGCTGATCAATGTTAAAAACTTTTTCATTTTGGTTTAGGATTTTTTTAATTAAGTTAGTTAGTTATTATCTGTTTATTTTTTTCTCAAGGTTAGGGCTGCAAAGTTAAGAATAATAATTCGTAAAACAAATTTTTATAAAGGAAAAAAGAAAAAAAACGAAATAAAGTGGCGTTTGTACACTTATTTTTGCAAATTGAGGCATAGTAACGATATCATTACACTGATACTGAGAGACAAACAGCCTTTCCACTGAGAAGTAAACTGCCATTCGCTGAGAGGAAATCTGAAACTCATAGCAAAACGAGTCAAAACTCATAGCAAAACGAATCAAGACTCATAGCAAGACGAATTAAGACTCATCCAAGGGTGCGGTGATGGCACTGCACATCCATAACGTAATGGTGTCGTAAAATCACAATCACGTTGAAAACAAACAGGAGGGAAGCCCGATGGACTTCCCTCCGTTTGTTTCATAAAAGCTTGTTAGTCTTCCTAAGATTATGGAAGGCTAATAGCCTCTGATGGGCAAGCGTCAGCACATGTGCCGCACTCTGTACACTCATCAGCGTTGATAGAATACTTGTCGCCTTCAGAGATAGCTCCTACTGGACATTCATCGATACAAGTACCGCAAGCGATACAATCGTCAGAAATTACGTAAGCCATTGTTTTTATAGTTTTTAAGGTTTATATAATCTATTTATCGTTGCAAAGGTACAACTATTTTTGAAAATACCTAATGTTAGGTATATTTTTTTTCAAAAAAAAGCAAAAATAATGTTTTTTTATACTAAAAACGTCGTATTGACGTTCTTTTATGCATGAAGAAACTTGTCTTTACACTCGTATATATATTACTGTGCTCTGCGATCTTCGCCCAGAAGAAGGAGGTACAGAACCGCCCTTATACTGACCTTCGTCCACTGCATCTGGGTGTTCTCGTCGGTGCACATACGCAGGATGTGGAGCTGAATAACGTGGGAAAGCAGATGATTCAGATTGATGGCGTGGACAAGGAGCAGCTGATTTCCGTGGACCAGGACTCTTACGACTTGGGATTTCAGGTTGGAGTTCTGGCTGAAGCCCGAATAAACAATCATCTTGCCTTCCGCTTGGCACCGTCACTCTACTTCGGCAACCGCCGCATCCGTTTCATAAACTATTCGGAAAAGACGGAGGACGGAGCTTACCTGAAGGAGTTGCAGGACATGAAGTCGGTTTATGTTGCCCTGCCGGCAGAACTCATCGTAGGTACGCAACGACTAAACAACACTCGTCCTTACATCATGGCTGGTCTCAATCCGATGCTGAACCTCACGTCAAAAGAAACCAACATACTGAAGTTCAAACCTTACGACTGCTATGCTGAGGTTGGTTTAGGTTGTGACTTTTATCTGCCATTCTTCAAGTTGCGCCCAGAGTTGAAGTTCATGTTCTCGCTTATAGACGCTCTTGACAAAAAACACGCTGACAAACTGAAAGACGCTAACATGCGTAAATACTGCACCGCCGTGTCCGGTGCTCAAACAAAGATGATTGCCCTCACTTTCTACTTTGAGTGATTTTTACTTCCCTCCTATCTGGCAAAAACCTACTAGTCGGTCGGCACGATCCGTCTGACTTTTATAGTAAACTAGTGCTTGATAGGAGTTTTTCGTTTCATAGAAGTTTCCGTTCTGTGGCAAGTGGCGGATTGTTCCATCAGGCAGTTGCTGCATGAAAGTGTAGTTGTAGTATCCTTGCTTCTGCAACATAACAGCCTCGTAGCACTTTGTCGCCTCGTTATACTGCATCATGTTGTAGTCCGAAGAATACTGTCCATTGGTAAAGCGACCGTCTATATACACATCACCTTCAAGTCGCTCACCAGAGGCAAAGGAGTAGTGCACATAGACATACTCCGTAGAGACTTCGTTTTCATAATTGTCCGAGTTGCGTATATAGAACGCTCCGTCAGCATCCTCATTATATATATATGAAGAGGAAGGCGCCACCGCCCAAGGATAGACATGATAATTATCTCCGTCCCAGAAGATGCGATCTATACCCATCGTGGTATGATCAACGGCGAGGATCTCGTATTTACAGTACTCGTTTCCTGCATTGAAGATAAGATCCTTGCAGTGGCTCCATTCCAAGCCTTGCGTAGTAGAATACTGCCATGGAGCATCCTTCTTTGCCGTTGCCCACTGCTGGTTCTGCAGTACAACAGTGTGAATCTGCTCTGGCAGTCGCGTTGGCGAAATACCACTATAGCGCAGAGTCATTGCCACCTGCTGATGGTTCTTACGGTTATCAATATCCGTATTTGGAGTAACCGACATCGTAAGCTGCACTTTTTCCTCCACCACCATGAAGCAGACTTTCAGCACAGGCTCGTCTTCATTGTCGTCATAGACGGTCAGAACATAGTTTCCTGACATCTTCAGACGGCAGTTTTCATTCGGAAAGCGAAACTTATAATGTGTGTAGAGCATCTGCGTATTGATGCTCTCCTGTAGGTCGTCAATGGTCAGCCCGTCGTAGAACCCCTCCATATAGTCGCTCTCGAAAAGAGCTTCCGACGGCGTCCAGTCGGCTTCGCAGTGCTGCACCTTATATGAATAGCGGTGATATTCGTGCGTCATATCGTCGAACGAGATGTTGAGCACATCGTTTGAACGATTTCCGCCAAGCCTAATCACCGGCATATCTGTCCATCTGTCTCCTGCCACAACCTGTAGGGTTTGGACATTCGAAGACAGTATCTCATGATTCTGCGAGAAAATATTCAGACAGAAAAGCAAGGATAATATTGACAGACAGAGAGATTTCATTATATTAAAATTATGCCTTCATGAAAGTTTCAATGAAGTCGCGAAGTCTCAGCAGACCATAGTCACCGCTCACGCAAGCCTCCTCGTTATACTCCTGCACAGAATCGGCAACAATTTCCTTATGCCAGATAATGAACGGAACAGGCTCGTTGACGTGGGTGCGAGTCTCGCAAGGTGTCGGATGGTCAGGGAGAATGGCAATTGTAATATTCTCATCAACCGACATAATGTAGTCATAGATAGGCTTCACGATGCGATTGTTGAGATATTCCGTAGCCTTAACCTTAAGCTGCACATCACCATCATGACCAGCCTCATCGGTAGCCTCCACATGAACAAAGACGAAGTCATCGCCATTCTTCAGTGCATTAATGGCAGCCTCAGCCTTTCCTTCGTAGTTTGTGTCTGCAAGTCCAGTGGCACCTTCCACATTGATGATATTGAGCCCAGCATAGTGTCCGATGCCTTTTATGAGGTCAACGGCTGTTATCACAGAGCCTTTCTTTATCTCAGGGAACTGCGAGAGGAGTGTTTCCATAGAAGGACGGTAGCCGCCGCTCCATGGCCAGATGGAGTTTGCCTGAAGTTTTCCGTTGGCTTCGCGCTCCTTGTTGAAAGGATGCGCAGCAAGGAGTTCCTGAGAACTATGAATAAGCAGATTTATCAGGGTAGCCGTAGCGTACGCTTTCATAAGGTCAGCCTTAGGAGCTTTCGTATCAGGCTGTACGAGCAATCCTTCCCACTCCTCGTTCGGATGATCGTGAGGAGGAGCGCAGACGATGTTCTTATTACCACCTTTTATAATAAGAAGATGGCGATACTGAATGCCCTTAATAAACTTTACGCCGAATGTCTCGCCGTCAATCGTGTAGTCGCCAGCAAGATTCTCGTTGAGATAGTCTATGAGAACGTGAGCATCCTCCGTCTGAAGATGTCCGCCGTGGTGAGTCATTATCTTGCCGTCTTTCAGGGCGATGATATTACAGCGGAGCGCGAGGTCATCATTAGCCATCTCATAACCGATGGAAGCAGCCTCAAGAGGACCACGGCCCTCATAGACCTTGTTGAGGTCATAGCCGAGGATGGCTGTATTTGCCACCTCACTTCCCGGAGGAAAACCCTCAGGAACGGTAATGAGCCGTCCTGTCTTTCCTTCGCGTGCCAACAGGTCAATCAGCGGAATATTGGCAGCTTGGAGAGGAGTCTTTCCTTCCAAAGACGGCTGCTTATGATCCGCCATTCCGTCGCCGAGTATTATTATATGTTTCATGAAGTCTTTGTTTTGTGTTGGTTGGTTTGTGGGGGTCAGACATTCGCAATCGACATGATGTTCGCGAATACGCCGGCTGCCGTTACGCTGGCACCTGCTCCATAGCCCTGTATGAGCATTGGATAGTCGAGGTAGCGCTCTGTGGTAAGGAGCACGATGTTATTGCTACCTTCAAGTTCATAGAGCGGATGATTATTAGGAATCTCCTGCAGACCAATGCTCAGTTTGCCGTTCTCCATCTTTGCCACGAAACGCTTACGCATGCCTTTGGCTGCAAGTTCCTTACGCTTCTCTTCAAACTCAGCGTCAAGTTGTGGAAGATTCTTCCAGAAATCATCGAGAGAACCGTCGAAGTAAGACTGTGGAACGAAGAGATTCTTCTCAACATCAGTCTGCTCAACCTTATAGCCAGCCTCACGAGAAAGGATGACAAGTTTGCGAAGAACATCCATTCCGCTGAGGTCAATGCGAGGGTCTGGCTCTGCATAACCTTCTTCCTTTGCCAGTCGGACAGTCTCGCTGAAAGGAACTGTTTCGGAGAGGGTGTTGAAGATATAGTTTAGCGTTCCAGAGAGAACAGCTTCAATCTTCAAAATCTTATCTCCCGAGTTCACGAGGTCGTTTATTGTGCCAATGATAGGAAGACCTGCACCAACGTTAGTCTCAAAACGGAACTTCACGCCACGAGCAAGGGCTGTATCCTTAAGGAGTTTATAGTTCTCATAGTCGGAAGAAGCTGCAATCTTGTTGCAAGCGATGATGCTTACGTTATGCTGAAGCAGAGGTAGATAGATGTCAGCAACTTCCTTCGATGCAGTACAATCCACGAACACACTATTGAAGATATTCATCTCCAGCACCTTGTCGCGAAGTGAAGCGATTGTAGAAGGCTCCGCAGCATCAAGCTGTTCGCGGTAATTAGCGAGGTCGAGCCCTTCACGATCGAAGATAGCTTTCTTGCTTGATGCAATGCCCACAACATTGAGTTTGACGCGACGAGTCTTCTTAAGCTCTTCTTGCTGTGAACGGATCTGCTCAATGAGTTTTCCACCCACATTCCCCACGCCGCAAAGGAAGAGATTGAGCACATTGTATTCACTCAAGAAAAAAGAGTCATGGAGCACATTGAGCGACTTACGGAGCAGGTCTCTGTTCACAACGAACGAGATATTTGTCTCAGAAGCACCCTGCGCACAAGCTATCACACTGATACCCGAACGTCCAAGAGTTCCGAAGAGTTTTCCGGCAATACCAGGAGTATGCTTCATATTTTCACCTACGATGGCAATTGTTGCCAATCCGCGTTCTAGGTGCATGCTGTACATCGCACCAGTCTCAATCTCGCGTGCAAACTCTTCGTTCAGCACATCGACAGCTGTCTGCGCATCCTCTTCCTTCACACCGATAGATGTTGAGTTTTCCGAAGAAGCCTGACTAACCATGAACACTGAGATTCCGGCATCAGCAAGCGAGGTGAATATACGACGGTTTACGCCAATAACGCCCACCATAGAAAGACCAGTAACCGTAATCAAGGCGGTGTCCGAGATAGACGAGATACCCTTGATAGGCTTTGCGTCGTTCGTTACGCGGTCGGAGATGATAGTACCAGGGTTAGTAGGATTGAAGGTATTAAGAATGCGGATAGGGATATTCTTTACGCAAACTGGGTAGATTGTCGGTGGATAAACCACCTTTGCACCAAAGTTGCAAAGCTCCGTAGCCTCAACGTATGTGAGTTCGTTGATTGTATAAGCTGTAGGAATGACGCGAGGATCAGCTGTTAGGAAGCCGTCAACATCAGTCCATATCTGGAGTTCTTCTGCATCAAGAGCCGCAGCAAGGATGGCTGCAGTATAGTCAGAACCTCCACGGCCGAGGTTAGTGGTGCGGTTTGTTTCGATGTCGCGGGCTATGAAGCCGCCACAGACAGAAATCTTCGGCATATCGGCAAACGCCTCACGGATAAGTCTGTTTGTCTCATCTGTCACAAGGGTATGTTTGCCGCCCTTGCCCACCTTGCGCTCTGTGCGGATGAACGAACGGGAATCCTTCCACTGCGCGCCTTTGATAAGCGCAGCACAGATATGCGAAGAAAGTCGCTCGCCATAAGCCACGATAGCATCTTGCGTCTTGCCGCTAAGATCGTGTATGAGATAGACTCCGAAAAGTATGCTCTTAAGTTGTTCAAAGAGTTGGTCAACAGTCTTGAAAAGTTCCTCTCTCTGCGTAGTGTGCGTAATGATAGTGTCTATCATCTGATGATGGCGCTCCACCATCTGCTCAAACTCATGCTTGTATGCATCGTCACCCTTCAGGGCTAGCTGCGAAAGATTAATGAGCTGGTCGGTCACACCGCCAAGGGCTGACACTACTACGATTACTGGTTGTCCACTCTGTTTAGCCTCTTTTTCTACAATGCGCTTGAGGCTCTGAATGCTGCGCACGGAACCAACACTTGTCCCGCCAAATTTTAATACTTTCATTTTATTACAAGTGCCCTGTTAGGGCTAATATTACATGGTCTGCCCAAACACAAAATGGGTTTTACGCCATGGAGTTAATATTTTGTATTCGTGCGCAAAGATACAAACATTTATGCTTATCTTCTTTATTCTTTGCATTTTTATGGTCTGCAAACTATTTATAGTCAAGATATTTTTTGCTGAAACGAAAATAAAATTGTAACTTTGCCGCCAAAATTCAAACAATTGACTGAAATATAATGAAACTAACCTTACTTTTTCTATCCACCCTTCTCCCTCTTTCCCTTACGGCTAAAGACTGGAAAGTTTCTTCTCCAAATAAGCAGATTACCGTAACCGTAACTGCCGAAAATTCTCTTTCATGGCAAATAAACCACGGCGAAACTGCGATTATCACGCCATCGGGAATTGCGCTAAACCTTGGCAAAGACGGAGTTCTTGGCAACAAGCCAAAGGTCAGCAAGGCGACAACAAAGACCTTCAGCGAGACCATTCCTACTCCTTTCTACAAGAAAGCCTCAGTGGAAAGCTGTTACAATCAGCTGCTTCTCAAATGCTCTGGGGGCTATGATGTGGAGTTTCGCGTATTTGATGATGGTGCAGCCTACCGTTTCATCACCAGTAAGAAAGGCGAGATAGAGGTGAAGGATGAGGTGGCAGAATTCAATTTCCCAGCCGACCACAAGGCTTTCATTCCTTATATTAATGACAACCGCGGCGGTTATCGCTACAGCTATTCCTTCGAGAGCTACTACGACGAGAAGCCACTTTCGCAGATGTATGCCGATTCGCTCGCCATCACTCCGCTGCTCGTGGATTTCGGCGACGGCAAGAAGGCGGCAATCCTTGAAACCGACCTTGACGACTATGCAGGGATGTTCCTCGTAAAGGGTAGCAAACCACACTCACTGAAGGCTACCTTTGCTCCGCTACCGTTGGAAGGCGACTGGGGAGGATGGATGGAAATGAACTATATCCCATCACGTTGTGCCGACTACATTGCAAAGACTGCAGGCAAGCGCTCTTTCCCTTGGCGCATCGTCTATGTGAGTACCGATGACAAGCAGCTTGCTGACAACGACATGATCCGCCGACTCTCACGCCGCTCACAGCTGAGCGATATTTCTTGGATTAAGCCGGGCAAGGTGGCTTGGGACTGGTGGAACACGACAAACATCACCGGAGTCGATTTCAAGGCTGGCATGAACACAGACACCTACAAGCACTTCATTGACTTCGCTGCAGAAAACCATCTGGAGTACATCATCATCGACTGCGGATGGAGCGGAAGCCGCAACGATTGGAAAGGCAGCACTCTGATGCACTGCATTCCGGAAATAAACCTTGAGGAAGTAATCAGCCACGGCAACAAGAAGGGTGTCGGCGTGATTCTTTGGGCAAGCTGGGCTCTCTGCGACAAGGAGCATGCTACAGCTTTCCCTCACTACGCTAAGATGGGGGTGAAAGGCTTTAAGGTCGATTTCCTTGATGCTGACGACCAGAAGATGATTCAGTCTATGAAAAAGATTGTGCAGACAGCGGCTGACAATCACCTGCTCATCGACCTCCACGGCATGAAGCCTACCGGCATTCAGACAGCTTATCCGAACGTCGTTAACTTCGAGGGCGTGAAGGGGCTTGAAAACTGCAAGTGGGCTGCAATGGATGGGGATAAGTCTAAGGAAGACTTCCTGCGCTACGACGTAACAATTCCTTTCATCCGCACTCTCTGTGGGCCAATGGACTACACTCCTGGCGCAATGACAAATGCTCAGCGCAACATGTTCCGCCCAGTAAACGATCATCCGATGAGTCAGGGCACAAGAGTCCACCAGATGGCGATGTACACTATCTACGAGGCTCCGCTGCAAATGCTCTCCGACTCACCTTCTGCCTACCGCAAGAATCAGGAATGTACGAACTTCATCGCTGCCGTGCCAACGGTGTTTGATGAAACCATTGCCCTTAACAGCAAAGTTGGCGAATATGTTACGATAGCACGCCGATGCGGAAACGACTGGTGGATTGGCGCAATGACCAATTGGGACGCACGCGAAATAGACATTCCACTATCTTTCCTACCTGAGGGCAAGGAGTTCACCATAGAAATTTTCCAAGACGGCGCAAATGCCGACACTGAGGCTACCGACTATAAACGCGTAGTAAAGAAAGTCAATGCCTCTACTGTACTCAAAGCCGGCCTCGCTCCTGGTGGCGGTTGGACAGCAAGAATCAAATAAAAACATAGATGAGGATATTAAACCATAGAATATTAACGCTACTGTTCTTACTGACACCTATCATTATATCAGCTCAGGAAGAGGACGACTCTCTGAAGAGCTACTCTCTGAAAGAGGTGTCAGTAAAGGCAACGAAAGGCAACCGCTCTAGATTCAGCACCCAGAACATGGAACTGATTGGACAACAGCAGCTTTTCCGCGCTGCCTGCTGCAACCTCGGCGAATCGTTCACAACAAACCCTTCGGTGGATGTAAGCTACAGCGATGCGGCTACGGGAGCCAAGCAGATAAAGCTGCTCGGACTCAGCGGCACCTACGTTCAGATGCTTACGGAGAATGTTCCGAACCTGCGCGGAGCAAGTCTGCCCTACTCGCTGAGCTATGTCTCAGGACCGTGGATGCAATCCATTCAGGTGAGCAAGGGAGCATCAAGCGTGAAGAATGGCTACGAAAGCACAACTGGACAGATAAACATCGAGTTCCTGAAACCGCAGGGCACTGACGGAGTACGCGCCAATGCTTACATTGACAGCAACCTGAAATACGAGCTGAATGCCGATGCCAGCACTCATCTGACCGACAAACTCTCCACCTCTCTCCTACTCCACTTTGATGACCGCCAGCGCGACCATGACGGCAACAACGACGGCTTCATGGACATGCCTAAGCAGAGACAGTACAACGCAATGTGGCGCATGGCGTATGTTTCGCCTGAATGGATTAGTCAGTTTGCCTTACAGGGCATAAAGGACGAGCGAAACAGCGGCATGAGCAAACACCACACAGCCGCTAACATTCCGCACTACGGCATAGAAGTGAACACCGACCGATACACCGCTCAATGGAAAAACGGCATCACTTTAAACGCCGACCGTAACGAGAGTATCGCGCTCATTCTACACGGTTCGCTTCACAAGACAGACAACAAGTTTGGCAGCACTCTTTTTAATGTGAAGCAGAACAACGGTTACGCTCAACTCATGTACGAAACTGATCTTGGAGAGCACAATAACCTAGCACTTGGCGCTTCTACAAATGCTGATCATTACTCAAATCTTTACAGTACAACAAACTACAACGCCAACGAGACCAACGACGAAACAACAAGCGGAGCATACGCGCAATACACGTACAAAATTGGAGAAAGGCTTACCGTAATGGCTGGTTTGCGCTACGACTACTCTACCCTTTGGAACGGTTTTCTCACTCCTCGCCTTCACATAAAGTTCTCTCCATCAAGCGTTTTCACTCTTCGTGCATCTGCAGGAAAAGGCTATCGCACTGCCCACGCACTGGCAGAGAACAGTCCGCTGATGGCAAGCGGTCGCACCATCTTTATAGAAGATGCGGAATCTTTTGACTGTTATCGTGAAGAAGCCTGGAACTACGGCTTGTCAGCCTCCTTCAATCTGCCTATCGCAGAGAAGAACCTGGAGCTGAACGCTGAGTATTATTACACGAACTTCCTCAAGCAGATGGTGGTAAATATTGACAGCAGGTCAAACAGTCTGGCAGTCAGTCCGCAGAACATCGTCTTCCAGCAGCTTGACGGAAGAAGCTATAGCCACACCCTCCAGATAGATGCCACATATCCATTCTTCGAAGGATTTACCACTACGGCAGCTTTCCGCTACAACGATGCTCGCACAACATACGACGGCAGTCTGCGCGACCGTCCTCTGACTCCGAAGTTCAAGGGACTCCTAACAATGTCATATACCACACCAATGGAACTATGGAAGTTTGATGTTACTGGTCAGTTAAACGGTCCGCAACGGCTTTACTGCAACGAAAAGACGCCGACTTACTTCCAATTACAGGCACAGATAACCAGGGAGTTCCGCCTTTTCAGCGTATATGTCGGTGGCGAGAACCTGACTGGCTATAAGATAAAGAACCCAATAATCAGTGCCGACAATCCTTGGTCGCCGACCTTTGATGCTACACAGATCTGGGGACCGACCGAAGGCGCCATGCTCTATGCCGGCATCCGCTTCAAACTGGAAAAACTCTAAACCAAAATCACATTAATTGATAATTTACGCAAAGAAATAAGAAAAAAATGAAAAAGATTATTCTAAGCATGATGCTCGCAGCATCAGCACTCAGCGTTTCGGCTGCCGAAACCAACGACACATTAGTAGTTACCACAACTCCACAGATGCACTGTGAGGGATGCGAGAACAAGATCAAGAAGAACATCCGCTTCGTGAAGGGAACAAAGAAGATTGAAACATCTGTTCCAAATCAGGAAGTAACCATCATCTACAACAACGAGAAAACCACTTATCAGGACTACGAAAAAGCTTTCAAGAAGATTGGTTACACAATTAAGAAGAAGAAATAAGCTTTTCTTATACATACTTTTTGCACAAAATATTCATTCTGTGCACAAAAATATCAAGAATGTGTCCATTAGGAGATTATTTAAACCTCTATTGCGCATTTCTTGATATTTTTGTGTAATTTTGCAGCCGATATATGTCCATACTGTATCTTTCAGTGTACATATACCGCCTACAAAACGTATATAAATACACATTAATTATATTATGAAACTGAACATTATTGTGCTTGCAAAGCAAGTGCCGGACACAAGAAATGTTGGCAAGGACGCTATGACAGCGGAAGGCACTATCAACCGTGCCGCTCTGCCAGCAATCTTCAATCCGGAAGACTTGAACGCGCTCGAACAGGCGCTTCGTCTTAAAGAAAAGAATCCAGGCTCTACAGTGGGAATATTGACAATGGGCCCTCCACGCGCTGCAGAGATTATTCGTCAGGGTCTTTATCGCGGTGCCGATACAGGTTGGCTTCTTACCGACCGTCTTTTCGCCGGTGCCGACACTCTCGCTACTTCTTACGCCCTCGCTACTGCCATCAAGAAGATTGGCAACGTAGATGTTATCATCGGTGGTCGTCAGGCTATCGACGGTGATACTGCGCAGGTAGGTCCACAGGTTGCTCAGAAGCTTGGTCTCTCTCAGGTAACATACGCTGAGGAAATCGAGAAGTGCGAAGATGGAAAGCTCACAATCCGTCGTCACATTGATGGTGGTATCGAGCTCGTTGAGGCTCCAATGCCTATCGTAATCACTGTAAACGGTTCTGCTGCTCCTTGCCGTCCTTGCAACGCAAAGCTCGTCATGAAGTATAAGCGTGCCAATGTGCCTCTCGAGCGCACAGAGGATATGCCATACAAGGAGCACTACGAAGAGCGTCCATACCTCACACTCAACCAGTGGAGCGTAGCTGACGTTGATGGCGACCCAGCACAGTGCGGTCTCTCAGGCTCACCTACTAAGGTAAAGGCTATCAAGAACATCGTATTCCAGGCTAAGGAGAGCAAGACTCTCACAAGCTCTGACGAGGATCTCAATAGCTTCATCAAGGAATTGTTGGACGAAAAGATTATTGGTTAAACTATGAACAACGTATTTGTATATATTGAAATAGAAGGCACTCAGGTGGCAGAGGTTTCACAGGAGTTGCTCACAAAGGGTCGTAAGTTGGCCAATACTCTCGGCGTACAGCTTCACGCTGTTGTTGCCGGCACAGACATCAAGGGCAAGGTGGAGAGCCAGATTCTCCCTTATGGCGTTGACAAGCTCTTCTGCTTCGACGGTCCTGCACTCTTCCCTTACACATCTGCACCTCATACTTCTATCCTCGTGAATCTCTTCAAGGAAGAAGAGCCACAGATCTGCTTGATGGGTGCTACAGTTATCGGCCGCGACCTCGGTCCTCGCGTTTCTTCTTCTCTTACAAGCGGTCTTACTGCCGACTGTACAGAGCTCGAGATTGGTGAGTACGACGAGAAGAAGTCTGGCAAGCACTGGGATCAGCTCCTCTATCAGATTCGTCCTGCTTTCGGTGGTAACATCGTTGCTACTATCGTAAACCCAGAGCACCGTCCACAGATGGCTACAGTTCGTTCTGGCGTTATGCAGCGCGAAATCCTCGACGAGAACTACAAGGGCGAGGTTGTCTATCCAGACGTAACAAAATACACTTCTGCTGAAGATTATATCGTTAAGGTTCTCGAGCGTCACGTTGAGGCTGCTAAGCACAACCTCAAGGGTGCTCCTATCGTTGTAGCTGGTGGTTACGGCGTAGGCTCAAAGGAGAACTTCGACATGCTCTTCCAGCTCGCTAAGGAGCTCCATGGCGAGGTTGGTGGTAGCCGTGCAGCAGTAGATGCTGGTTGGGTTGACCACGATCGTCAGATTGGTCAGACAGGTGTTACTGTTCATCCAAAGGTTTACTTCGCAGTAGGTATCTCTGGTCAAATTCAGCACATCGCTGGTATGCAGGATTCAGGCATCATCGTTTCTATCAACTACGACCCTAACGCTCCAATCAACAAGATTGCAGACTACGTAATCGTTGGCGACTGCGAAGAGGTAGTTCCAAAGCTCATTAAGTATTACAAGCAAAACAATAAATAGGCCCAAAGTTTATTTGATGGCTAAACACAAATGCGCGTAATACGCATAATTTAATCCGTAATTTTCATTATATAATATATATTTTCATAATTATAAATGAAACGAGCCAATTGGAATCACATGTTCAAATTAGTTGGCTTACTCATGGAAGTCTATAATGAACTTGGCAGAGGCTTGGCTGAAGCCATTTATCAGGAAGCTTTTGAGAAGGAACTGATTTCGAACAAAATTCCATTCACTAGGGAAAAAGACTTGTTCGTATATTACAAGGGTGAGCTTTTAAAGAAACATTACACCGCTGATTTCTATTCAGAAGGTATTATCATTGAAATGAAAGCCACAGAAAATCTGACGAGCGACAATCGTGCCCAACTGTTTAATTATCTGAGAATAGCAAAACAGGAATTAGGAATATTGGTGAATTTCGGCGAACGTTCCTTACATTGCGAGCGATATGTATATGATAAAGAAATTGACAAATACATACTCATTTCAAAAGAAAATTACACAGATTATATAACAGATTAATAACGGAAATAAAAATTATGAAAATAAAATATTAAGTAAATTACGGAACAAATTACGCGCATTACGATAATTTGCGTTAAATAACCACCAATTACTATGATTAATCCATCAATAGAATTCCACCTTCATCACCCATTGATGAAGCGTATCGTTGACCTTAAGGAACGCGATTACGAAGATAAGGCAAAGTTTGAAGATGCTCCAGTTGATTACGAGGATGCCATCGAAAACTACAAGCAGATTCTCGACATCACAACAGAAATCTGCGATACAGTTATTTCTCCTAACGCAGAAAGCGTTGACCTTGAAGGTCCACACCTTGAGAATGGTCGTATGATCTATGCCTCAAAGACTTACGAGAACCTTGACGTTACTCGCAAGGCTGGTCTCTGGGGTATCTCTATGCCACGTCGTTACGGTGGTCTCAACCTCCCTAACACAACCTTCTCTATGCTCTCAGAGGTTATCTCTGCTGCTGACGCTGGTTTCCAGAATGTATGGTCACTCCAGTCTTGTATCGACACTCTCTACGAGTTCGGTTCTGAGGAGCAGCGCGAGAAGTACATCCCACGCATCTGCCAGGGCGAGACAATGTCTATGGACCTCACTGAGCCAGACGCAGGTTCCGACCTCCAGTCTGTAATGCTCAAGGCAACATACTCTGAGGAAGAAGGCTGCTGGCTCCTCAACGGCGTAAAGCGCTTCATCACTAACGGCGACTCTGACATTCACCTCGTACTTGCTCGTTCTGAGGACGGCACAAAGGACGGTCGTGGTCTTTCAATGTTCATCTACGACAAGCGTCAGGGCGGCGTTGACGTTCGCCACATCGAGCACAAGCTCGGTATCCACGGCTCTCCTACTTGTGAGCTTACTTACAAGAACGCAAAGGCAGAACTCTGCGGTTCACGCAAGCTCGGTCTTATCAAGTACGTCATGGCTCTCATGAACGGTGCTCGCCTCGGTATCGCAGCACAGTCAGTAGGTGTTGAGCAGGAGGCTTACAACGAAGCACTCGCTTATGCTAAGGAGCGTGCACAGTTCGGCACAAAGATCATCGACTTCCCAGCTGTTTACGACATGCTCTCTCGCATGAAGGCTAAACTCGACGCAGGTCGTTCACTCCTTTACATGACAGCTCGCTACGTAGATATCTACAAGGCTCTCGAGGACATCCAGCGCGACCGCAAGCTCACTCCAGAGGAGAAGGCAGAACTCAAGAAGTATCAGCGTATGGCTGACGCCTTCACTCCAATGGCTAAGGGTATGAACTCTGAGTACGCTAACCAGAATGCTTACGACGCAATCTCAGTTCACGGTGGTTCAGGCTTCATCATGGAGTACAAGTCACAGCGCCTCTTCCGTGACGCTCGTATCTTCTCTATCTACGAGGGTACTACTCAGCTTCAGGTTGTTGCCGCTATCCGCTACATCATGAACGGCACTACACTCGGCTACATTCAGGAAATGATGGAGTCAGAGGTAGCTGATTCTCTCAAGCCATTGAAGGCTCGCGTAGCTAAGCTCGTTGAGAAGCTTGAGGCTGCCATCGCTTACGTTAAGGAAGCTGGCAACCAGGACATGCAGGACTTCCTCGCACGCCGTCTCTACGAAATGACTTGCGAGATCATCATGTCTCTCCTCATCCTCGACGACGCTACAGTTGCTCCAGAGCTCTTCGAGAAGTCTGCTAACGTTTATGTTCGTATGGCTGAAGGCAACTGCAACGGCAACTACGAGTACATCATGAACTTCAAGGCAGAGGAAATCGAAAGCTTTAAGGCTTAATGGTTCGCTCTTTGAGCGAGGCTGAAGGCTAAAAGCTAAAGGCTAAAGGCTTAAAAACAAACTAATAGCAAGGGCGGGAAGCAGGTTATCACAACCACTTTCCGCCCTTTTTTAGAAAACCAAAAACAAATCACCTATGAAAACAAGTCTCCTTACCGTCCTCTTCCTTCTATGTTCTATCAGCACCTTCGCACATGACTTTTTCTACGCAGGTCAGTCTAAACGCCTACGTATGTTCATAGTAAAGGGCGACAGCGTGACATGGTCATACGAATATACCGAAGGCAAAGGCGAGATTAGTGATGCCATGCTCATGAACGACGGTCATATCCTCGTCGCACACCAGTATGGCATTTTCGAAATGACCCAGCAAAAGGAGATTCTATGGAAATACGAAGCACCGAAAGGCACCGAAATCCACACCATACAACCTATCGGAAACAAGCATGTCGTGTTCGTTCAGAACGGTCATCCAGCAAAGGTTGTCGTTATGGAAGTGCCATCGCTCAATATTGTCCGCGAGTTTGAGATTCCTGCTAACGAAAAAGGCTCTGTCCACGGACAATTCCGCAACGCCCGACTGACACAGCGCGGCACGCTCCTCGTTGCCAACATGTCGCAGGGATTCATTGCAGAATACACCGCCAGCGGCAAGGAAGTTGACCGCTGGACAGGCATGCTCCCGTGGTCAGTTGACGAGATGGCAAAAGGTAACATCTTCATCACCGGCAGGAAAGGACTCCTTCAGGAGATTAACCGTCAGGGACAGACTGTATGGCAGACAAACGTCGCTCCTCTCGGCATTACGCAGCCACAGAAGACCGTCCGACTGAAAAACGGAAATATCATCGTAAACAACTGGTACAACGAATGGAACAAGACTCCTATGGACACCATAAATGCTCCGTTGCAGGCTGTTGAGATAGACAAAGACGGAAAGATCGTTTGGTCGCTCTGTTCATGGGGAAAGGACGGAAAACCAGACCTCGGACCTTCCACTACAATCCAGCTTCTCGACCAGCCAGTAAACCGCAACAGATTCTTCTTCGGCGAGTTCAACGGAAGGCAACCACGACTCATAGCTCAGCCAAACAAGCCTCTCGGTGAAGGCAAGGGCATTCATCCCGGACGTGTTGCCTGGGTGCATTCTCCAGGCGTAGCCACATGGGACGGCAAGAGCGGACTCTGGGTGGAAGACCGTTGGAACAGTCAGCATAAAGCAGACGCGATGATTGCCGAAGCCATCACTCAAATCACCGGTGAGCAGAGCGAGGCTAAAGCATGGGCTGCACTCTTCAGACACTTCAACAAGACTCACGGTCGCGGAAACCGTGGCTATAAAAAAGGCGAACAAATAGCAGTGAAGCTGAACATGAACAACGCCATCACGCACAACGACACTATCGAACTCAACTCCTCCCCTTTCACCACTCTCGCCCTGGTGCGCTCCATGGTCGTCAAGGGCAAGGTTCTCCAGCAGGACATGGTCATTTG
>JAZLKJ010000116.1:0-21011 GCA_045597565.1 Prevotella sp.
GCTACATTTATGCCATCAAAATTAGTTAAAAATAATTATGGGGTATCAAACTTGGGTTAATGTTGATGTAATTTAATCATTTTGGCTGCAAAAAAACTGAAAACGACAGTTAGTGGTTCAATATCTTTTTTCCATTTTGGATAACGATTCCGTGGAAGTCCTTGCCGATGCGCTGACCAGAGAGATTGTAAGCATTGGCTTTCACATCTGCCGCCGACTTTTGGTTCTGAATTGTAGGAATGCCGTTTGCCTCGGTAACATCAGTAACCTTGTACTTCGCTCCTTCCGTCTCTGTTGAGATCTCGAAGAAGGATGTCTGCTTGATGTTTGACACGTCAACGGTCTGCGGTGAGCCGGAACCTGTGCTCCATACGAAGTTTACGCAGTCAGAGACAGACGTGATTCGGTATGTCTGGTAATACCATGTCTTGCCGTCGATGGTGGTCTTCTGGGTAACAGCATCGCCAGGCCAAGCGGTGTTCTTTGGCGAATGGCTGCCGTCGCCGCCCCATGTCCAGAAGTTTATCTTGTTCCAGCCAACCTTGTCAATGTTTACATATACATTGATGTCGTAGCCGTCGAAGGTATTCTTGGCAGTATAGTTGCGTGTCTGGATGTTCTTCACCGTGCCTCCAGTGAGCAAACCAACCTTCAGCGTGCAAGGTGATGTGAGGGAAATCTTAGTGCCATTGGCAACCTGCTTGCTGCCGGCTGTCGGATTGGTGCCATCGGTTGTATAGACAAGCTTCGCAGCGGCATCGGCAGAGATGGCAGAAAGGGTAGGAGAGAGCGTGCCATCATATTCGCCTGAAGGAATGGAAATCCATGGCTGCTCGACGGTGTTGCTCATATAGACCTGATAGTTCGTGCCAGAGATAATCTGCGTGAAACCGAATGGGGCGGTGTAGCCGTTGCCGAAGGCTGTTATCACGTCGCAGTTGTTATTGCCGGTAGTTCGGATGGCAGAGTAATTGTTGTTGGTTGCTGCTGCGATGTAGCGGCTGCCATCGTTTGTTATGCCTGCCATCTGACGGGCGTAGATGAGCTGCTTAATCTCTTCCTTGTAGTCTATCCAGTGCTTAAGGAAGACGCAAGGTGTGCCGTTGATAAGGAGGATGTAGGCATTTGCTGCCGCTATGTTCTTGGTGATAGGGTCCTGAGGAGCCTGAGCGGAACGATATTCTGTGTCGTGATTCTCGCAGAATGTTATGGCGTATCTGCCCATGCCAGTCATCTTGGCAAGTCCGGTGTTGGCAATCTTGCTCCATGCGTTGGCGTTGAAGACGTCGCGAGCGATGTAGCGTGTAGGGAAATCGAAGGCTGCCGACTGGATTGCGCCGTCAACCTTTGTAGCCTCAAGCCATGACTTCAAGGCTGTTGTGTTGCCATCCCAGTATTCTCCGACTGAGTAGGATGGTTTTGCAGTGGAGTTGTAGAGTCCTGTCCATTTGCCGGCATAGCCCTTTGTCATGTCGTAGCGAACGCCAGCATAACCGAGGTCGTTGAGGAGGAAGTCAAGATAGGCGAGGACGTTCTTCTGCACATTGGCAGAGCCGTGGTCGAGGTCGCGCATTCCGCCCCAACCTTCGCCGTCGTCCTTGTTTGAAGAGAGCTGGTAGCCGTTCTGCGTAGCCCATTTCTTGGTCTCGCCGCCATCATCGTCAGCGCAGATGTCTGTTGACTGCAGCTGGTAGGTTACGCCCTTGTATGTTTCGGCTGGAAAGTCAACCCAGTTGCTCACGTTCTTGCGATGGTTTATGACAACGTCGGCGATGGTGCCGATGCCTTTCTGCTTGAACGTGGAAATCATGGAGCGAAGTTCCTTCTCGTTTCCGAAACTTGAGTTGTAGTTTGAGAACCAGTAGAGGTCGTCGTAGCCCATAGACTGACCGCCACAGCTTGCACTCTGCGGAACCCAGACGAGCTTGAAGAACTCGCTGAGCTCGTCGGCTTGCAACTGAAGGTTTGTCCATTGTGTCTGCGTGTAGCTGTCCCAGTAGAATCCTTGCAGCATCACGCCGTCGTATTTCGTTGGCCATCCCTGCGCATTTGCTCCGAAAGAGAAGGTGAGGGCGAGAAAGAGAATGTAGATGGATTTTTTCATTTTATTTGGATTGAGGTCTTGCCGAGAATGGCATGATGTGGGTGCAAAGTTATGAATAAATAATGTTTAAGTGAAATGGGGCTGAGGGAAAAGTGGTTGGGAGGTGGTGCAATCGGTTGCAGCGTGGAAGCAGTTGATGTTGTCTTTTCAAAAAAGGCGCAACCCCTGTGATGAGGTTGCGCCTTTGTGAGTATTGTTTAGCGAGATTTTTTTTACTGAACGTTCTTGTAGTCGTTGTCGAGGTGATACTGTACCTGAGAAATCTTTGACTTGTAGTTGCGCTCGTTAGAACCGTCAGTGTCGAGCTCCTTAGCCTTGTTGAGGTACTGGAGAGCCTTGTCCCAAACTGGCTTGATCTGAGACTTTGCAGTAACAGGGATTATGCCTGACTTACCAGCAGCACGGTTCTCAGCCTCTTCTGCACGACCCATCCAGCACTGGCCGATAAATGCGTTGATACCTGAATCGTTTGGCTTGAGTTCGTCAGCCTTCTCAAGGTCTGGGAGAGCGTTCTGATAGTCGTGGATGAGGCAACGGATCTGACCACGGAAGTAGTAAGCGATATGGTCGTTTGGCATAGCGTCGATACGCTTCTGGCAAACATTATAGAACTTCTCTGCTTCGTTGAGACCGAGACGGAGCATAGCAAGTGTCTGGAAGTTCTGAACGTTTGTAGGATCTTCAAGGTACATAGCCTCGAGCTTGTCAGCATAAGCTACAGAGTCCTCATGAGTCTTGAGACCCTTTGCAGCGTATGTATTCTTGAGAGTCTGAGCGTCCTTAGCATACTTGTCGTCCTTAGAAGCGATAGCGATGTCAGCGTACTTGTTTACGAAGTCAAGACCCATATCCTGCTGCATACCGTAGTAAGCTGTGAAGTAAGCAATCTGAGCTACGTTCTGCTCTAATGGAGCCTTCTGCTCAGCAGGAACAACGTTGAACATTTCGCTGTTGCGAGAGTTGATGAATGCCTCAAAGTACTTGATTGTAGTAGGGATGTCGTTCTTCTCGCTGAAGAAGATACCACCGTTGAGGACATTAGCGCAGTTCTGGAAGAGGTCCTTACCGATTTCCTTGAACTTAGGAGCAACCTTGCCCTTGAGGTTTGGAAGCTGGTCGAACTTATAGCACTCCTGACCTGCCATGAGAGCCTGGTAAGCAGCATTGTAGAAATTCTCGTCGAGTGGAATCTGAGGCTTCTGCATAACCATGTTCTCCTGGTTCTTTGTGATAATATCGTTCACAACCTTATTGTACATAGTGGCGAGCTTGTTGTAGCACTCTGCCTTCTCCTGGTCTGGCATTGAAGAGAGGTTAGCCTTGATAGCCTGTTCAACTTCTTCTGTAGTCTTCATTTTCTTGACCTGCTTGAAGACATCCTGAGCAGATGCGCTTACTGCGAATAAAGCAGCGAGAGCAAGGATAGTTAGCTTTTTCATAATTTTTGAGGTTTATGTTTTTTGTTTTGATTATTTTGGGAGCCCAGCGGGAGAACCGCTGGGAACTGTGGCTTAAGCCTCTGGAGCTACTGGAGCTTCGCCTTCGAGGGTTGCTGGGAGTTCTTCCTCCTCTTCTGCGGTATCGACTACGCAGATATCTGCGATAACGTCGTTACGCTTCTTGAGTTCAACGAGCTTCACGCCCTGAGTGTTGCGACCCTTGTCTTCGAAATCTGAAATCTTGAAGCGGATAGAAACGCCGCTCTTGTTGATGATGATGAGGTCTTTATCGTCAGTAACCTTACGGAAGCCTACGAGGTTGCCGGTCTTGTCTGTGATGTTGATCGTGCGAACACCCTTAGCACCACGGCTTGTCTGGCGATATTCGGAGATTACAGAACGCTTTCCGTAGCCGTTCTCAGAAATAACCATTACAGACTCCTCATCAGGATTGTTCGTTACAATCATGCTTACGATTCGGTCTTCGCCACCTTCGTCGAGAGTCATACCACGGACGCCGGCAGCTCCACGACCCATAGCGCGAACGTCACTCTCGTTGAAGCGAACAGCCTTGCCATGATAGCTTGCAAGCATTACCTGGCTGTTGCCGTCGGTGAGTGCTACGCCGATGAGCTCATCGTTGTCCTCCTTGAAGTCAAGGGCGATGATACCTGCTGCACGTGGACGAGAGAACTGTTCGAGGCTTACACGCTTAACGATAGCGTTCTTCGTCGCGAAGAAGATGTAGTGGCTATTGATGAACTCTGGATCCTTGATGTCCTTGACAGTGAGGAATGCCTTTACGCTGTCGTCAGAATCGATGTTGAGGAAGTTCTGCAGAGCGCGACCCTTAGACTGCTTGTTGCCTTCCGGTATCTCGTAGCAGCGAGTCCAGAACACGCGGCCTTTGGCTGTGAAGAAGAGCATCCAGTCGTGAGTCATTGCAGGAACGATGTAGCGAGTGAAGTCAGCGTCGCGAGTGCTTGCAGCCTTTACGCCTACGCCACCACGATGCTGAGCCTTGAACTCTGTCTGGTTCATACGCTTGATATAGCCGAGATTGCTGATAGTCACGGCGATAGGATCGTTTGGATAGAAGTCTTCTGGGTTGAACTCCTCGCTTGTGAACTTAATCTCAGTGCGACGCTCGTCACCATACTTCTCCTTCACTTCCTGAAGTTCGTCCTTCATGACCTTCTTGCAAAGCTCTGGGTCAGTGAGGATGTTGTTGTAGTATTCGATGAGTCGCTCAAGTTCCTCGTATTCAGCCTTCAGCTCTTCTACACGGAGACCTGTGAGCTGTCCGAGACGCATCTCAACGATAGCCTTAGACTGAATCTCGTCGATGTTGAAGCGAGCCTCGAGAGCACGCTGAGCATCTGATGGACTCTTTGAAGCGCGGATGATGCGAACAACTTCGTCGATGTTGTTTACTGCAATGAGCAAACCTTCCAAGATGTGAGCACGTTCCTCTGCCTTCTTGAGATCGTACTTTGTGCGACGGATAGTTACGTCACGACGGTGCTCAACGAAGTAATGAACACACTCCTTGAGAGTAAGAAGCTGTGGGCGACCGTTTACGAGAGCGATGTTGTTTACAGAGAAGCTGCTCTGGAGGGCAGTCATCTTGAAGAGCTTGTTGAGGATGACGTTTGCATTGGCATCACGCTTTACGTCAACAACGATACGCATACCCTGACGACCAGACTCGTCGTTAGCATTTGAGATGCCGTCGAGCTTACCTTCCTTAACGAGTTCTGCGATGTTCTCGATAAGCTGTGCCTTGTTTACGCCGTAAGGAATCTCTGTTACAACAATCTTATCATGAGCATCGTCAGATTCAATCTCAGCCTTGGCACGCATGATGATACGTCCGCGACCAGTCTCATAAGCATCCTTAACGCCCTGAAGACCGTAGATATAACCGCCTGTAGGGAAGTCAGGAGCCTTGATGTATTGCATCAGACCTTCTGTGTCGATGTCAGGATTGTCAATGTAAGCACAGCATCCGTCGATGACTTCGTTGAGGTTGTGGGTTGGCATATTTGTTGCCATACCTACAGCGATACCGTTACCACCATTAACGAGAAGGTTAGGAATCTTTGTAGGCATCACGGTAGGCTCGAGGAGAGTGTCATCGAAGTTGAGCGACATGTCAACAGTGTCCTTCTTGATGTCGTCCATGATGTGCTCACCCATCTTTGAGAGTCGGCACTCAGTGTAACGCATAGCCGCAGGAGAGTCGCCATCGACTGAACCGAAGTTACCCTGTCCGTCAACGAGGGTGTAACGCATATTCCAATCCTGTCCCATACGAACGAGTGCGCCATAAACTGAGCTGTCGCCGTGTGGGTGATACTTACCGAGTACTTCACCTACGACACGCGCACACTTCTTGTATGGAGAGTCGGAGGTGTTTCCGATGCCGAGCATACCGTAAAGGATACGACGGTGCACCGGCTTGAAACCGTCACGCACATCTGGAAGTGCGCGGGCTACGATAACCGACATGGAGTAGTCAATATAAGAGGACTTCATTTCCTCCGCAATATTGACTTTCATTATTCTGTCGTTGTCTTGAGTTTGTTCCATTTATGGTTGTAGTTTTTAGTTTTGTTTTTGGTGATTACCCATCGGAACCGATGGAAATAGTCGCAAATTATTGGGTGGCTGTTTTGAACCGAAATCGCGTTTTTGGCGGTTTTTAGCCCGTTTAAGCCATTTTTATGGGTACAAAGGTATATAAAAATATTGTATTTAAGTAGGTTTTTCCTAATTATTTTCGGGAAAATCCCTATTTTGTGCATAAATCATCTTTTATGAAACATTTTTACCGAAAAGTTTACTAATTTTGTGGACATAAACAGCAAATAATGAAGAAAATATATCTTAAAAAAGGCAAGGAAGAATCGCTCGGCCGATTTCATCCGTGGGTGTTCTCTGGTGCTATCGCAAAGATGGATGATGGCATAGAGGAAGGAGACTTTGTGCATGTAATAAAGAGCAACGGCGAGTTTATCGCTATTGGTCATTACCAGATTGGTTCCATCGCCGTTCGTGTACTTAGCTTCAAGGATAAGGAGATAACACCTGCCTTCTGGGAGCAGCATCTGGAGACCGCTCTTCAGGTGAGAATTGTGTCTGGAATGGCAGATTCGCCTACGAACAATACATATCGCCTCATTCACGGTGAAGGTGATTTCCTGCCTGGACTTGTTATCGACTGCTACGGCAAGACTGCTGTCATGCAGGCTCACAGTGTGGGTATGCACGTCTGTCGCTTTGACATTGCCGATGCTCTTATGAAGGTCATGGGCGAGAGAATCGAGAATATCTACTATAAGTCTGAGACAACACTGCCTTATAAAGCCGATCTTGGACAGGAAAACGGTTTTATCGTAGGCTCTACACCTGATGATATAGCAACAGAAAACGGCTTGTTGTTCCATGTTGACTGGTTGCGTGGACAGAAGACTGGCTTTTTTGTGGATCAGCGTGATAACCGCTCTCTCGTAGAGCATTACGCTAAAGGCAAGAAGGTGCTGAATATGTTCTGTTATACCGGCGGGTTCTCTTTCTATGCGATGCGCGGTGGAGCGGAACTTGTCCATTCTGTAGATAGCTCTGAAAAGGCCATCTCGCTGACTAATAAGAATGTAGAACTGAACTTCTCTAACGACACTCGCCATCAGGCTTTCTGTGAGGATGCGTTCAAGTATTTGGACAGGAACGAGAATGTATATGATTTAATTGTGCTTGATCCGCCTGCTTTTGCAAAGCATCGTGGTGCTCTGCATAATGCCTTAAAAGGTTATACTCGCTTGAATCTGAAGGCTCTCCAGCAGATTAAGTCTGGCGGTATTCTATTTACATTCAGCTGTTCGCAGGTTGTAACAAAGGAGCATTTCAGGAATGCTGTGTTTACAGCTTGTGCTCAGTCTGGCAGAAAGGTGCGCATTCTCCATCAGCTTCATCAACCTGCCGACCATCCAATCAATATCTATCATCCGGAAGGTGAATATCTGAAAGGCTTAGTTTTGTATGTTGAATAATCTCATGAAAACCCTCCCCACAAAGGAGGGCTTTTTGCTTGTAGCTCTGTCTGGCGGTGCCGATAGTGTTTACCTGCTTCTGTCGTTGCAGAGAAGTTGCGGCAAAGCTAAGATTGAGGCTGTTCATTGCAACTTCCACTTGCGTGGAGAAGAGTCGGATAGGGACGAACAATTCTGTCGTAAACTCTGCGAAAGGAAGGGTGTAAAGCTGCATGTTGCACATTTTGACACAAAGAAATATGCCGCAGAGCGTAAGATTAGCATAGAGCTGGCAGCGAGGGAGTTACGCTATGATTACTTTGAAAAGCTGAGGAAGGATGTTGGTGCGGATTATATCGCAGTTGCACATCATAAGGACGATCAGGTGGAAACTGTTCTGCATAACCTTGTTCGAGGTACTGGCGTGCGTGGTCTTTGCGGAATGCGAGCACAAAATGGCAATATAATCCGTCCGCTTCTGGGTGTTTCTCGAGCAGAAATTGAAACGAAGCTTGCAGAATGGGGAGAGGATTATGTGACGGATAGTACAAATCTGGAAGACGAGGCTACACGCAATAAGATTCGTCATCACATAGTTCCGCTACTGAAGGAGATTAATCCGAAGGCTGTGGATAATATCGTTCGCATGGCTCAACGAATGGAAGAAACGTTGGCTATAGAGGAAAACTATTATGCGGAGCAGATGCGTAAGTTTGATAGTGGAGAATTAGAGGATGTTAGTTTCTCGGAAGGATTCCTGCATTATCTTCTTGCACCAAAAGGTTTCAACGGTACTCAGATACAGAATATACTGCGTGCAATGGAGAGTTCGGAGGCTAAAATGTTTGAATCAAAGGATTTTATCGTGGATGTTTCTCGCGGGAAACTGTATGTTTCAGAAAAGAAAGCTGATGACTTTGAGCCTTATTCTACGGATGAAGGAAATCTTATTCGTCGTCCGAAGGCTGGCGATCGTTTTCGTCCGAAAGGATTGAAAGGGACAAAACTCGTCTCTGATTATATCAATGAGAAGAAACTTTCTCCGCCACAAAAGCGACAGGTTCTGGTGGAGGAGGGTAGTGACGGACAGATTCTTCGAGTGATTCTGCCGTAAGAAATGGTGCGGCTCACAAATGCTCGCCCTATAAGCAAAAGTCCAACTGCTATAGTTGTCAAAATAAAAACCCTTGCAGAGAGATAGAATCCTGCAAGGGTTATTTTATTTTCTTTTACAAGAAAAGTCGATTAGAGGTTAGGGTTGATGCTTGCCCACTCTGCTACTGGAGGAACGATGTTGAGAGTAACGAGTTCGTCGCGCATCTTGCAGAGGTGCTCGTAAGAAGCGTCAAGCTTAGCGAGCTCTTCCTCAGTACCAACAGGCATAGTGTAAGTACAGCCGTTAGTGTCGAGAGTTGTCTCCATAGCCATCATGATGTTCTGGTACTTCTCGTTCTTTACGTAAGTGCCTGCAGGCCAACGGAAAGACTCACCACCCATCACTGAACGAATCATTTCTACAGAGCAGTAAGCTGGAGACTGCCATGAAGAACGACCGCGGAGCTGGATAATCTTAGCGCCACCTTGAGTTGTGTCGAGCTTAATCTTCTCCCAATCCTCAGCAGAGCACTTGTCTGTGCCAATGAGTTCGTTGAGAGGAGTACCTGCAACCTTAACAGCAGAGCCGAATACAGCCATCTGCTCGCCGTGACCACCGTAAGTCTTGCAACCAGTTACCTCGTACTGCTTTACGCCGAACTGCTTAGCGATAGCTGACTGAAGGCGAGTAGAGTCGAGAGCTGCGAGAGTTGTTACCTGTGATGGCTTGAGGCCTGAGTAAAGGAGGGCAACAAGACCTGTAAGGTCAGCAGGGTTGAAGATAACAGTGAGGTGCTTGAGGTCTGGACAGTACTTCTTGATGTTCTCACCGAGTTCCTTAGCGATAGCGCAGTTGCCAGCGAGGAGGTCTTCACGAGTCATACCAGCCTTACGAGGTGCACCACCAGAAGAGATGATGTATTTAGCGTCCTTGAAAGCTTCAGCAACGTCAGTTGTAGCTGTGAGGTTTACACCGTCGTAACCACAGTGGAACATCTCTTCCATAACACCCTCCATACCTGGAGCGTAAACGTCATAGAGGCAGAGGTTTGGAGTGAGCTTCATAGTGAGAGCTGTCTGAACCATTGTAGAGCCGATAGCGCCACCAGCGCCAACGATAACGAGTTTGTCTTCTGTTAAAAATGCCATGTTATAATAGGTTTTAGTTTTTAGTTTTCGGTTTTTTATTTCATCGCAAAATTACTAACAAAAAAGCAAAAAACGTCAAGATTTTGAGCAAAAATGCTGAAATGTCATGACATTTTAGTTTCTTTAAGATTGTTTGTAAAGTTAAGGTTGCAGAATTTCTTATTTATTCCGACATGTTCTTCACGTGTTTTGGAACAGTGAGGTCTTGGAAGCCGAAGAATCTTACAGCGTTTTCGCCTAGGAAGAGTCTCTTCTCTTCATCGCTGAGCAGGTCGCTCTTCAAGACGAAGTCGTACGACATCTTATATGTTATGGCAGTGATCGTGCGCGGATAGTCCGAGCCCCACATGAGTTTTTCTATTCCGACCATATCAGCAGCTTCGCGAATCTTCTTCATTGCGGTAGGGTAAGGATAGAATTCCGGATCGTAGAGCCATGTTATGCCGCCTGATTCAAGCATGACATTCTTGTTCTGGCATAGCTTAACCTGTTCAAACCATGTGTCTTCTGTCGGCATACCAAAGTGTCCGATGGCAACTTTCAGGTTAGGACATTCTTTAATGACTTCGCGAAATTCTGCTGTCTGCTCGTTGTCTTCTAGACAGAGAGAAAGGATAAGGTTGCGCTCTTCCATCTCTTTGAACATCTTCATGAAGTCGTCACCGTTGATCGGCATGCGTTTGCCATCCTTGTAGATGCGATGGCCAGGAATGACAACACCTTCCCAGCTCCCCTCCGTCTCCCCCACGAGGGGGAGGGAAGTCCCCGCAGTGAGAGAGCCTGGCAAAGTGAATTCGCCGTTCATATAGTCAAGCATGCAGAGGCACTTCAGACGATCGCCATATTTCTCGTTGACGGTCTTGTAGTAGTCGTTCTGAATGCCGTCGATAAACTCTTGAGTGACAACAGCACCTGCCACCTGAGCATAGTCCATGTTCGACAGGAATACTTCTGCCGTGTTTGTTCCGTCAATCATGAATGGCGGACACATCTGGACCTCATTGCCAAGGAACATGCTGCGACCGTTTGGCAGCGGAGAGATTGCCATGCCGTTCCAAACCGTATCCTGCTTCATCCAAAGATGAGAGTGGGCATCTATAATTATAGGTTGTTCCATGGTGTCTTATGAGTTTGCCCAGCGAACGCGCATCTGGTCGCCGATGAATGCCTGTACTTCCTTTGCGAGGGCTTCGTCGTATTCTGCGTTTACGAAGTCAATATTCTTGAGTACGTTCTTTGGATTTGCAGAAGAGAAGAGGGTAGTGGCAATACGAGGGTTGCTTACGCTATATTGAATAGCAAGCTTCTCTATCTCTACGCCACGCTCAGCACAAAGTTTTGCAGCTTCTGCGCAACGCTGCTTGAGGGCCTCTGGTGCTGGATGCCAAGCTGGTGCGCCGCGCTGAGAGAGTAAACCCATAGAAAGAGGCGAAGCATTGATGACACCAATTTCGTTTTTCTCGAAGAAGTCAAGATAGTCAAGGAGCATCTCATCGTTAAGGCAATAGTGGCAGAAGCAAAGCACACTTTCTACTGTTCCTTTTGGTGTGTGCTCAATAACCCACTTGAGGTTTTCCGGCTGAAGATCTGTGATGCCTACATGCTTTACAACACCCTCTGCCTTCAGTTCATGAAGGGCTGGGAGAGTTTCATTAGCGATGATACTGAGGTTGGAGCAGAACTCCACGTCATGAACATTGATAAGGTCGATATAATCAATGTTTAGTCGTTCCATACTCTCATAGACGCTTTCCTTGGCGCGCTTGGCAGAATAGTCCCAAGTGTTTACGCCATTTTCGCCGTAACGACCAACCTTTGTTGAGAGATAATAGCGAGAGCGGTCAATGTCTTTTAGTGCTTTACCGAGAACAGTCTCTGCCTTGTAATGGCCATAGTAAGGCGAAACATCAATAAAGTTCAAACCGCCATCAACAGCAGTAAACACAGCCTCAATGGCTTCCTTTTCCTTTACATCGTGGAATACACCACCAAGAGAAGACGCGCCGAAAGCAAGGTTTGCCACCTTCATTCCGGTCTTTCCTATTTCATGATATTGCATAGTAGATTTTTTTGTTTCCTTTATATAAATATAATGTGAGTAGGCGGTGCAAGGATTGCATAGATAATTTTGCAGACCTACTAATATGTGCTTTGTGTCTGCAAAATTAATAATAATTACTTTAATTGCAAAGAATATGGTGAAAATTTTGAAATAAAAGATGTATATATACGTAAAGAGAGCGACTTTTTTAGCCGCTCTCTACCAACACAAAAACTAAACTAGACTTTATCTAAAGTGATAAGATTGGTTTCGCAACCTCGTCTTTCACTGGTGCAAAGGTAGGGAGTTTATTTGATATATGCAAACTTTTTCCTATCTTTTTCACCCAAAAGTCTAAACTTTTTCTGTGTGCTCGTACACAATTTATATCAATAAAATCTGTTATCGCACACAGTGTATTCTGTTTAGTATATTATATATGTTCTGTTCAGCATTATTAGTTGATGAGATAAACCTTCTCGACGCCGTTGTATGAACAAACAACCTTGGCACGACCGTCTGAAATCTTGCCTACAGTAGCTTTTACATCGCCGCCGTTACTCTTCACAGTGATTACAGAGTTATCATTGAGCTTGCCGTAAACCTGATAGTGGTTGACCATTGTGTAGCCGTTCTCGTTTGTAGAGAAGATAGGTGCTGTAGGCATAATGAGTGGTTGACCGTCAACGAGGATGTTCACTGTAGGAACTACAGGACGCTCACACTTTGTGCCGTTCTTTGAGAAACCGAGTCCGTGAATGTCAACGAGTCCGCGTGGACGCTGTGGACTCTGGTTACGATTGCCACCCCAACGAGGCTGCTCTGGCTCCTTCACTTCAGGGCCTTCCACAACGAGGTAGATAGCGTGCTTGCCAGTAAGACCTTCTACGGCAGGAACATCAGCAGAAACAACGATAGGCTTTGCCTGAGCGCGTGCCCAAGGGTTACGGCCACCGCCTGGAACCTCTGCTGCAGGGACATCAATAACAGCTATCTCCTTGCCATTCCAAGTAGAGTTTGCGTAAGGACCATCGAGCATGACATGAATCTTGCAAGCCTGTGCGCTTGGAGTAACGTCAATGTTAATCTTAGTGCCATCACCCTGCTTTGTGCCTTCGAATGCCTTACAGCCCTTAGTGTCCTGAGCAAGACCGCCAAAGCCGAAGTACTTGAAACCAACGATAGCGCCGTTCTTGAGACCAGCAACGTCCATTGAGTTGTTCCAAACGTCCCAGTTGTCCTGCATAGCGTTGTTGTCGTTGATATAGCAAGCAAGACCAGCAGAGTAATACTTGTATGGGTTGAGACCGAAGATCTGGAAACCCTCAGAAGTTACTTCTGCACCAGTGTAGTGGTCGCCATTTGAAGCCTTTGCTGTCCAAACATTATCTTTTGTGTATGGATCGTAGCCAACGATAGTAACCTTACCGCCGTCGGCAACCTTCTTCTTGTCCCAAACAATCTTCACTGGAGCAACCATTGATTGGCGAGCGTTACCGAAGCCACGTGGTGGACGATGGTAGAATACGTACCACTGGCCGTTGATTTCCTGAAGAGAGCCGTGAGTATTGTGGGCGAAGTTTGTTGTAGTAAGCTTAGAGCCGTCCTCATTGAGCACAACGCCACGAGAGTCAACGAGCACACCACCTGAACGCCAAGGGCCGAGTGGAGAGTCGCCATAAGCATAGCGAAGAGCTGAGTTTGTAGAGCCAAGACCATAGTCAGGACCAGAATAACCAGAGAACACCATCACGTACTTGTTGCCAATCTGACGGATGGAAGAAGCCTCGAAGAAGTTGAACTCACCAGGATTCTGACCTTTGTAGAGAGCTGGATACTCGGTGCCCTGAGGGTCGCGAACCTCACCGTAGCGAGAAGAAGCAGGGATGAAGTAGTCGCGAATCTGTGTGCCAGGACGAACGCTGTACATAGTGTTCTGGTCGAGCTCTGCAGCTGTAGAGTGCTGGAAACCGTAGAATACGTAAGCGCGGAAGCCCTTGTCGTAATCCTTGTCCTTCTTGTTTGTGATATTCTCAATGAAAACAGAAGGGTCGAAGTCAATCATTGAACCTGGGAGACAAGCGCGTCCATCCTCAGTGAGGTTGATAGCCTTGAAAGGTCCGTTAGGACGATCTCCCTTGGCAACTGTAGGCACGCGACGATTGCCACGAGAGTGAGGGTATAGATAGTATGTCTTCTTGCCGTTCTTGTCCTTAACCTCTACGAGATCTGGAGCGAACATAGTGTCCCACTGTCCATCAACATAGTGCTTGAAGAGTGAACCTTCGTCGCGCCACTGGCTGAGATCTTCCACAGGAGCCGACCACATGCGAATGTCAGGACCGCAGTAGTTTGTGTTCTTGACATCATGGGAACCAATGATGTAAGCACGGAACTTGCCCGGATTGTCTGGGTCTTCAAATACTCGTGGTTCTCCGTCTGGAACGTGTTCCCAGAGAGGGAGATAAGGGTTCTGTGCCTGTGCGAAAAGAGCAGCTGCGGCAGAGAATAAGGTTAGGAGATACTTTTTCATTTTTATTTTAAAGGTTTTGTTGATTTAAACAGATTTGGAAGGAAACGATAGTAAAGGAGATGACGCCATGTTGACCAGTCGTGACCACCGTGGCCACCAGCGTAGTATTCGTGCTTGATGCCATGAGCATTGAGAGCGTCAACAAGTCCTTTTACGCGAACATTGAAGAAACCAGACTGCTCTTCTGTGCCTTGTCCTACGAAAAGATAGTCCACTTTCTTGTCAAGATCCTTTGTGTTAAGGAATGTAGGGATAGTTTTTTCTGGCTCTGCATCCCCAGCGCTAAGAACACCGAAGTTTGCGAAGATGTCCAGACAACGCTCCATTCCGCTGAACATTGTGTGGCGACCGCCCATTGAAAGACCAGAAATAGCACGTCCATGAGCATTAGCTATTGTGCTGTAATGGCTGTCAACAAATGGTACCACAACATTGCGAAGTTCGCGTGCCATGATGTCAAATGTAAGGTCAGCATGCTTAGGATGGTTGCGATGTACAACCTGATTGTTGATTATTGCGATAATCATCTCATTCGCCTTCCCCTCAGCCAAGAGATTGTCCATGATGAAGTTTACGCGACCGTCGTACATCCAGTTAGAAGGGAGTTCGCCACTACCGCCCATGAGATAGAGCACAGGATATTTCTTCTTAGGATTGTATGTTGGTGGTGTGTAAACATACATCTCACGCTCACCGCCAGTAACGGAACTTGTGTAGATATGGCGAGTTACTGAACCGTGAGGAATAGGCTTTGCGTCATACCACTGAGGACCATCACCGTGGATGATTAGTTCGCTATAAGGAGGCATTGCCGTGAATGCAGCGTAAGTGTTGTTCGGATCAGCCATGCTCACGCCATCAATAATGATGTTGTACTGGTACATGTCAACAGGCAGAGGACCAATCTTCAATGTCCAGATACCGTCGTCGCCCTTTGTGAAAGGCAGAGGACTCTTCTCATGCATGACAGTCAACATCGCACCGGACAGCTTTACTTCGTTAGCCTGTGGAGCCTTGATGCGGAAAATGACTGTATGGTCATCGTTTACCTCAGGAGAGTTTAGCGATGCACTGAAAGGAACAAGACCTTCAGTGTCTTTCTGTGGATTGTGACTAAGGTTTATGTTCGATTGCTGTGCATTAGCCGATAGGCACAACGTGGTAAAGATTAATGGAAATAGTTTTTTCATTGCTCTTTTTCAAGAATGTGATGATAATCAGTTAGAATGCACTTGCCTTTAGGTTGAGACCAGCTCGTTCGTCAATACCAAACATTATGTTCATGTTCTGTACAGCCTGGCCGACAGCACCTTTCAGAAGGTTGTCGATCATAGACGTTACTACAATCTTCCTGCCGAAAGTCTCAACATGTACGATAGCCTTGTTCGTGTTGACAATCTGCTTCATATCAGGTGCCTTGTCGGAATAATGAGTGAACGCTGCGTCCTTGTAGAAGTCCTTGTAGAGTGATACGATAGCGTCTTTGTCAGCCGCTTTGTCAAGAGTGATTACTTCAGTACAGAAGATGCCGCGTGGGAAGTCGCCGCGATATGGGATGAAATCTACAGTGATACCTTCTTTGTCATAGCCATCGTTGAGAGTGTCAATGACGGTAGGAGTTCCTTCTGGGCGAAGCTCGTTGAGCGTCTGTGTTATCTCGTGCAGATGCTGGTGAGTAAAGAGCTTATAGACAGAAAAGTTGTTATTGCGCCATGAGAAATGAGTTGTGGCGCCTGGCTTCTGGCCAGCACCCGTAGAACCTGTAATGGCGTTTACCGAGATGTCGTTATAGAGCATGCCAGCCTTTGCGAGTGGCAGAAGACCGAGCTGAATGCAAGTGGCAAAACATCCTGGATTTGCAAGGTGCATACACTTTGCAGTTTCTTCGCGATGAATCTCCGGAAGACCATAGACATAATCGTGGTTGCCTTTGATGCGGAAATCCTGTGCAAGGTCGATAATCTTTACGTTCTCTGGAATTGAATGTTCCTTAAGGAATTGCTCGCTCTTGCCATGGCCGAAGCAGAAGAATACAACATCAACCTGATCAAAAGGCATCTCGCTTGAGAACTTAAGGTCAGTTTCGCCGATGAGTCCTTCGTGTACGTCGTAAACATTATTTCCCGCATTTGATTCTGAGTTTGCAAAGACAATCTCTGCTTGTGGGTGATTGATGAGCAAGCGGATAAGCTCACCGCCAGTGTAGCCTGCGGCACCGAGAATGCCGACTTTTATCTTGTTTTCTTTCATATTTATTATCCATTATCCATTATCCATTATCCATTCTCTTAGTATCTCCAAGTGCCAGAGCTACTGCCTGTTCTCCATGTGTTGGAGTTGTATGATCTGTAGTTTGCGGAACTGCGAGGCATTACCATAACCTTCTCCTTGATGACGCGGTTGATGTCGTAAACACGGCTTGAAATAGCAGAAGCAAAAGCATCAATCTCTGCGTTACGATACTTGCTACGATCAGCAGGATACTTGACCTCTACTGGCCAAGACGCGACAATACTGCCATTGCGTCTTGTGCGCAAATCTATAAGTTGCATTTCAAGGATTGAGCCTTGGTGGTGGTTGTCGTTGTCACGGTAAGAACCGCTATTGTTCTTTTCCTCAAGCACGATGACGAGGTCGCCTCGCATAGATGAGAACGCACGGCGCATATTTGGATCAACAACAACCTCAACATACATTGGAACAGCTTCCTGAAGTCTTCGGAGAGTGTTATTGTTAATGTTGTCGATGTTTACGATGAGAGTCATACCGATGGCGTCAAGAAGCTCATAGTATCCCTGCTCGCCTTCTCGTGAACCATAATCGGCTGCCTTGATATAGCTCTTCAAGGCACTTTCGTAGTCGTAAGATGAGAGATTATTGCGGAAACCACGCTCACCGTCAGCGAGGAGTCTGTTTATCAGCGACTGCTTTGCCTGCTGTGCCTTGTAGGTATCTCCTGCTTTTTCGTAATCTTTCATTGCCTCTTCATATTGGTATGCAGAGGCCGTCTCTTGATTCATAATCTTGTCACCACGGTTCTCGTAAGCTAGAATAGCTCCTTTGTGGGCGCGGTTTACAATTTCTGAATAATCCTGAAGCTTGAACTGCTGGCCGCCGATTTCAATATATCCCTTTCCGCCAGAAAGCAGATTGAGTGCCTTGCTGAATGCATCAATCTCAGCAGCCTTCTCGTTGAGTTTGATATATTTGTCTGGATTAATCTGTGCCTCGCTGTCAAGTTTGCGAATGTCAGCTTCTGCCTTGGCAAACTTCTTGCTGAAGTCCAGTGCGTTCTTCTCGCTACGGTCAGCATAGTACTTTGTTGCACTTTGTGTTGCCGATACGATACTGCCCGCACCACATGAAGTGAGTGTCAACGTTGAGGCTATGATAAGAGCTACAGCAATTGCAGCCGAAGGAGCCTTTCTTACCAGTTCTGATTCTACGACAAAGAACTTTGACTTCTTGAAACCGAACAGGTTTGCGATGATGTTCTTTGGGAAAGTCTCAACAGCATTGTTCATGTTGCGTACGCATCCATTGAAGTAACGGCGTGAGCGCTCAATCTCAGTCTCCATGACAACAAGCTGTCGCTGGAGTTCAAGATAATTCTCATTTGCCTTGAGGTCAGGATACTTTTCTATGGCAACCTTTATTTCGCCGAGTGTCTTGGTGATTTTATCCTCTATGGCAAGTTGCTCGCCCATGTTCTGAGTGTCAATGGCACTTGTGCGAAGAGCTGTGATTTTCTCAAAGAGTGCCTGCTCGTGCTGAGCATAGCCTTTTACTGTGGCTACGAGCTGCGGAATGAGTTCGTGGCGCTTTGTGAGGAAGACGTCAATGTTGCTCCATGCTTCTTGTGTAAGGTTACGCAGGTTAATGAGGCTGTTGTACTGTGCAATAATGAATATCGCTACTATTACGATGATTGCGAGAATGATGTACCACATAATTAGTTTGGTTTTATTATTATTTTATTTCTTATTCAGGGAAAATGTACGGCGAAGATTCTGGAAGATTGTAAATCCGTTAATCTCGGTTTACCAGCCGCCACCGCCGCCGCCTCCGCCGCCTCCGCCGGAGAATCCGCCGCCTCCGCCGCCGCTGCTCCATGAACCGCCGCTGCTGGAATGAGCGTTCTCGTAAGACTGGATGGAACTCTTTGTCTCGTTGCTGAAGCTTCTCATCATGGAGTTCATGCCGCCATGATGTAAGAGTGATGCAACCCTATAGTTGGCGTCGGAAGATTCGTACCAGTCTGGCTTATAGTCGCAAGCAGCAAGTATTTCCTCAAACTGCTTACACCATTTGTTCTCCAAACCGAAAACCATGGCATAAGGAAGGAGTTCCTCGAAATGTTCCGGAGTCATTTCTTTCATGCGAAGCTCCTCGGCAGTCTTTATGTACATCTTCAGACCTTCTACCTCTGCAAAAGTTTTTATTCCACCAATGGTGTATTTGCCAATTACGCAGAAGTACCATATAGCAACCACAATGGCTCCAATGGTGCATAGCCAGAATGTGTCGTCAGTTGATTCAAGGCACATAGACACAATGCCACATGCAATGAATATGACAACTGCTATCAGAGTATAGCCGGAGTTGTATTCGTAGATTTTGCCATTGCCATATTCAGATTCGGCTTTTGTCATGACAGCAGAACGCGCATCGACAAATTCTTTCTCATTGTCCTTTGTGGAAACTTGCGTCAGATGACTGCTTTCGAAGAGTTTTCCGAAAGCTGTTTCTGAGAAAGCGTCAAGATTGCTCTTGTCTCCTCTCTCCAAGCGGAATTCCTTTTCGGAAACGCGATTGATCTTAGCGCCACCGTTTAGCACCATTGAAAGAATCGTAGCCATCAGCTTATTGTTCTCCGAAGCATCCATGATGCGACCTGCCAAGGCAGGAGTAATGCCTTTCGGTACGGTATATTGCGGAATGACAGTTGGCTTCTTCGGGTCAATGCCTTCGCTTATCCATGAGAAGAGGCAGAAGATGACGCAGAACGCGAAAAGTGACCAGACGATAACATCATCCCTCCAAATCTCCCACCATGTGAGAGCCTTCTGCGAACCCTTTGTGAAGCTGACTGAGATTGTCATGTTCTCCCCGCTGTGGAAAGGCCTTGTGGTGTGGAAAGTAACAGCATTATCAGCGGTTAGCTTTGAGGAATAATCTTTCCCTGTATCGCCGCTTCTGCCCGTATAAGCGATGTTTTCCATGAACCTCGTACCGTCTGGAATGGTAACAGTGGTAGAGAGTGAATCGAATTGTACAGACCAGTCGAAGCCATTCACGTTCCAGTAGATTTCGTCATGGTCATCGTAAGCGCCGATGTGTCCGGGAGCCAAGTAGCGGATTAGATATTCGTATTCACCTTCCTGCAAGTATGTGTCAGCGTCTCCGATGTATATTTTGAAGTCGCTCGACTCGTCGTCCTGATGCCAGTCGGCATCCTGTCCGTTGCATTTCACCTCCTGCAAGTAAATGTTTAGTCTCTTTCTGTGTCCGTATTGGTCGGTGCGGGTGTCTGGGATGAATCTTACTAGTCCATGCTTGAATATGTAGCCCATAGCATAGATTCTGATACGCTCCGTAACCTCCACCATGTTGTCCTTTTCGAGTTTAATGTCAGCATGGAAACTTATAATGCGCTCTTTTCTCAGAACATAGTTGCTCGCGTTGCTGTTGTCAGTCGTATCGTTGGCATCTATGTCTTGCGCTCTGGCTGTTGTGCCAAAGCAAAGAAGCAAGGTCAAAAAGAGATATAAAAAGTGTTTTATCTTCATATTTATAGGAAAATATTACTGCAAAAATAAAAAAAAACTTGTTTATAAAAGATTATTTGAAAGATTAATCTTATGCGGAGTGATGTATGTCACACTTTTTGACTGACTGACAGACAGACTTCTGCCGAAAGTATATGAATTTGTTGGTCGCTGAGGCTGCGACCTTCCTTGGAAGATAGAATACATCTTCTTTGGTGTTCCTGATAGTATTGCCCCGTCGGACGTCCCATTTTCTTATAAGAAAAAATATTTTTTCTAGTAAGAAAATCCCGAGTTTCTTATAAGAAAATGGATCATCCCGCAGGGAGAAACATTTTGCCTCGCTTGGCGATACATATTCTAATCCCCTTAAAACTTCAGAATATCGCTTTGCCTTATGGATGTGTGGTGCCCTCACCACACCATGGGGGGATATGATTTAGAGGCAGTTGGTGCGCCGAAGGGCAGCGCACCAACATAAAGATACCTCCATAAAAAGCCAAATTGTAAATATAAAGTTTCCTGTTTTAGTCTTTCATGCTGAGCGAGATTCTGTTACGCTGGAGGTCAATGGCTGTGACTGTAACCTCTACGGTTTGTCCAACATGAACCACAGTTAGCGGGTCCTTGACATAGTGGTTTGCAAGTTGCGAAACATGTACAAGACCTTTCTCGTGAACTCCAATATCAACGAATGCTCCGAAGTTGGTGACATTGCTGACAATTCCCGGCAGCTTCATGCCTACCATAAGGTCTTCCGGAGTGTGGACGCGAGGGTCGAACGAGAATTTCTTTAACGGTTCACGAGGGTCGCGGCCCGGCTTCTCCAACTCCTTCAGAATGTCTTTCAG
>JAZLKJ010000117.1:0-34501 GCA_045597565.1 Prevotella sp.
AGATAGCCAGTCGTATTAACTGCTTTCGGCTTCTTCTCCAGAACTTTCACAAAGACCTCGCTCACCACATCCCGACTATCGTCCTCATTCCGCAGAAGCGAATAGGCATAACGGTAAAGACCAGGGTATGATGAGCGGAAAAGCTCGTCAAACTCTTCGTCTGAACTTCGTCGTTTATGTCGGAAGATTGATATAATTTGGTTAAGTCTGTTTACCTATATAACGAAAAAGAAGGAAATTTAATTACCCTCAAAATGAGATTTTAACGATTTTAAACAAAAAAACAATAGATTTGTGCAAGTGTTCTTGGCTATTACGATTTATAATAGTATCTTTGCAAAGTAAAAGCAATGTTAAACAAAATTATTATCTACATGCAAATTAACCCAATAGACATCGCGCTGCAAATAGCAACTAAGGCTCATGCCGGACAGAAGGACAGAGATGGCGATCCGGTTATCCTGCACCCTATTACCGTGGGCATGATGGGAAAGACGGACGAAGAGAAGATGGCAGGTTTCCTGCATGATGTTGTGGAAGATACGGAATACTCGTTTGACGATCTGCTGAATGCCGGCATTCCGGTGGGTGTGGTCAATGCGCTGAGGCTGCTCACACACGAGAAAGGAACCGACTACTATGAGTATGTACAGAGAGTAATTGACTCAGGAAATCCGATAGCACTTCAGGTGAAATACAATGACCTGCAGCATAATTATGCCCGCGGCAAGGCTTACCCTGACCTTCAGGCTAAGCACGGCAAGGCACTTGAAATGGTGAAGGCAGCGATAGAGAAATGCTCAAGGATAGAACTTTACCAGTATGAATCCCCCACTTTCTCTTTATGGCATTAATCTTCCGCTACCATTGTTGGTCCGTCACAAGTATCAAATGAGTAAGAGTACATAAGTTTCTCCACATGCTGAATCAGCTTCTCATAGACAGAAGGTTTGAGTTGTCCCTTGGCTAGCTCTACATATCTCCTGAACACTCGTGGGTCTTTGATGGCTGACAGAGTCTTTCCATTTGCCTTGTTAGGAACCTCCCCATCAATATAGTTGCTTATCTGATTCTCTCCAAACCCGAGAATGAGCGCTAAGCGAGCTGAAGAAACGCCATATTTTTCTTTTAATTGTGCAATTTCCTCACTACTTGGTATTCCGTATTTTGCCCTGTACTGCCTATACACCTGCTGCACATTCTCTTCATCCATATCGGTAGTAGTGAACCGTTCCTTCGTCAGTTCACACTCATAGCAAGAATAAGTGTATTCATACTCATCACCTCTGAACTTAATAGTTCTCGGCTCCTGTACAATCCTTGCCTCGCAGTTTGCAAATGGACTCTTCATTATTTTTCCTCCTTAGGTTTAAATGGATAAATGATTGGATGTTCTGCCTCATGAAACGACACACAGAGACAACGTCCATTATCTATTATTGTTATTTTAATGTACAATTCCGTACCTTTGTAATCCTTGCCAAACACCCACAGCAAATCGCCTTCATCAAAGACATCTCCAAGAGTAGTGTGACTAAAATCTATACCTTCCAAAGAAAGGACAATCTTTTCTCTCATCTTGGCAGATATTCCAAGTTTGAACAAAGTGTCCTCATTTTTTTCTCGCACACGATAAATGATTCCAAACACGCTGGCTTTCACCTTGAATTGTTCAAGGAATCTGTTTACATCTTGTAACGTTATAGTGTTTTCCTCCATTGTTTCTTTTTGGTGCAAAGTAACAACTTTTAAACGAAAAAAGCAAGAAAACCCACGATAAAGTGGATTTTCTTGCATAAAATAATGATATAATGTCTAAAAAACTACTTAGTTTAACCTAAAGCCTCTTGAAATTTCTTTCTAAACTCAAAAGGATCAGCAATACAAGGAAACGATTCGGAAGTGCCACCTGTTCCCTTTATTGTAATTGAGCCAGATCCAAATAAACGTGCCATAATACCTTGGTTAACACTTACTGTTTCTATCTTTTGTAGGTTTAATTCAAGTGTATGCTTGCTGAGAAATACTTTCATGTGTTACTGGTATTTATATGACAACACATCTTCCATTTCCTCCTTATAATCTGCATTATCATAAGAGGCTGGAACATTGGAGAGAGCTTTTATACGATCACTCACAGAGATTTTTCGCAAAGGCATCTTCCCTCGTTTATCTTCTACTGCTATTTGACGAAGCAAACGTTCTATCTGTTGTTCCATCCACTTAGTGATGGCAGACTCCGTCTGAAAAGATTTCTTTGCGCCTTCTACAACAGCATCATTGAACGTGAGGTTATAAGTGCACATATTTTATTTGTTTTAATGTTTTAACCTTCTAACAACTGCAAATTTAGAAAATGTTTCGCAGAAAAGAACGTTTTATTGCAAAAATATTGTTTTGAAACGATAAAAAAGCATGAAATACATACCAATTACATGAATTATTCACTTCTATCGTTGCTCAATTGGGGAACTTTTCAATGAATTAAAGTTAAAATGTTGATTTTGTTTGGTGGTAATTATGGTACAAGCATCTCAACAATGCTACGGAGGAACAACGCAACGACTACGAGGTGGACGGTATTATTTATTTCCTGAATTCCTAAGGAACTCAAGTCGTAATCCATAAGAATACGCATCATAAAGCATAGGAATACGAGTCGTAATCCATAGGAAAACATCTCAAAAAATGCATTTTTTGAAACAAAAGTGCCACGGATATTTTTTTTATCTGTGGCACTTATGACCTTAAAATAGTATGATCTTATTCCGTTTTGCAAGCGAGCTTGCGAAGGGTTATGGGTAATGGCACTGTCATCAATGATAAGTTGTAAGCATGAAAAGTCGCAGTCTTGAAATGCTGCATTAGGGATTTAAAACAAAAAATCAACAGATTTGTACAAATATTCTTGTTTCTTACGATTAATAATAGTATCTTTGCAAAACGTAAAAGCGAAAGAAATTCTAAAAAGCAGATGGAACAACAAGGACAGACCAATGTAAGGTCGAGGATCTTCGTGAAGGAGCCGACGATGTACGACGTACTGATGCTCAACGACGATTTCACCACGATGGACTTTGTGGTGGAGGTGTTGCGCACCGTTTTCTTCCACGACGCGTCGCAGTCAGAGAAGCTGATGCTCGAGATACACAATAACGGACAGTGCATAGTGGGAACATATACCTACGATGTTGCGCAGTCGAAGGTGCAGAGGGCTACAATGATGGCTCGCGAGGAAGGCTTCCCGCTGAGGCTGAAAGTAAAACAGAGAATTGATACTTGAGCAATCCCGTGTGGAAAAGTGATGATTGTTTTTATCTCGTGTGGAAAGTGATGATTGTTTTTATCTCGTGTGGAAAGTGGTGGTTGTTTTTATCTCGTGTGGAAATTGTGGAATATGTGGAAGTTTTAGCATTGACTATTTTCCCCACTTTCCACAAATTCCCCAAGAGAATAATAAAAATAACAATTTCTCCAAGAGAATAATAAAATCATCTTCCTCAAGAGAATTATACAAAACAATTTCCACAAGAAATATTAAATCTAAGATTTTAAAAGGTGATAGAAATAGAAAAGGCATCGCTGCTGCTGAAGGATGCCATAGACCGTACAAATAAATCCAACGCGGAGCATCGCGATGAGTTCGTTACTCCCGAACAGTTGCTGTGGAACATATCATGGCAGAATCCGTATATACTGGCATCAGGCGGTACGGAGACATCGCGCTATCTTACGTATTACATGATGGAGCATAATTCCGTCGTGCCTGAAGACGTAGAATATGAGTGTGCCTATCCCTCTGTGCAGTTTACCGAGATGATGAACTATGCTGCGGACATAATGTTCGCTTCGAGTGCAAAGGAAATGGATGTGCCTCACGTGATAAAAGCTATCTTCATGCTCGAGAACTCATACGCCAAAGACCTGCTTATGGAAATTGCCCAAGGAGACGAAGGTAACTTTATGAGCAGGATTATAGAGGAGTATGGCGACGAGGAGAAGCGCGAGCCTGCCGAGGATAAACAGCGTTGGCAGCAATATGCCACATGCCTGAACGACCAGCTCGCTGACAGCAATCCGCTTATCGGTCGCGAGGCTGAGTTGGAACGTACCATTCAGATTCTCTGCCGTAAGGACAAGAACAATCCGCTCCATGTAGGAGAGCCTGGTGTGGGGAAGACAGCCCTAGCTTATGGACTTGCTGCGAAGATTGAGTCTGGCGATGTGCCGGAACGACTGAAGGGCTGCAAGATATACGAGCTTGACCTCGGTGCGCTGATGGCTGGCACGCAGTATCGCGGCGACCTTGAGAAGCGACTGAAGATGGTGCTCAAGGGCATGGAAGAGCAGGGTAGGGTAGTGCTCTACCTTGACGAGATTCACAACATTATCGGTGCCGGTCGTACTGAAGGTGGCTCGCTCGATGCCTCAAATCTGTTGAAGCCTTATCTTACGAAGGACAGCTTCCGCTTCATGGGTGCAACGACCTACGAGGAATACAACAAGCACTTTGTCCGCTCAAAAGCCTTTGCCCGCCGCTTTGAGAAAATTGATATTCTGGAGCCTTCCATAGAAGAATGCCACAAGATTCTCATGGGCTTGAAGCAGAAATATGAGGAATATCACGGTGTAACATATACCGACGAGGCTATACGCTACGCCGTGGAAGGTGCGGCGAAGTATATGAACGGCAAGTTCCTGCCAGACAAGGCGATAGACCTCATTGACGAGGCTGGTGCAAGGAGGGAGTGCTCGACCTCCTCGGAGGGGGTCGGCAAGGCAGACATAGCGCAGGTGCTGGCGAAGATTTGCGGCGTTGATACTCTCGCTGAGAATGAGGATGATGTTCAGAAGCTGGAGCATCTGGAGCAGCATATAAAGTCGCAGATTTACGGTCAGGACCAAGCAGTAAGGGAAGTGACCGAGGCAGTGCAGATGGCGAGTGCCGGTTTGCTGGAAGACAATAAGCCGATGGCGAGTCTGCTCTTCGTGGGACCTACGGGCGTGGGAAAGACGGAGGTTGCGAAGGTGCTTGCTCAGGAACTGTCATTGCCGCTTGTCCGCTTTGATATGAGCGAATATGCGGAGAAGCACACTGTGGCAAAACTAATCGGTTCGCCAGCAGGATATGTGGGCTATGAAGATGGCGGTCTGCTGACTGACGCTATCCGCAAGACTCCGCACTGCGTTCTTCTGCTCGACGAGTTGGAGAAGGCTCATGAGGACATCTACAACATCCTCCTGCAGGTGATGGACTATGCCGTTCTGACCGATAATAAGGGACAGAAAGCTGACTTCCGCCACGTCATACTCCTTATGACCACGAACTCTGGTGCACAGCATGCAAGGAAGGCGAACGTCGGTTTCGTGGGGAATGTCAGTTCGGGAGAGGCGATGATGAAGAAGGTTCGGAGCACGTTCAAGCCTGAGTTCCTTAACCGCCTCACAGGCATAACTGTCTTCAACGATATGGACCGCAAGATGGCTAAGCTTATTCTTGACAAGAAGCTTCACCGGCTGGAGGAGCAGTTGGCTGCGAAGAATGTCACTCTTGAACTCTCAGATGCCGCCTTCGACTATCTTCTTGACAAAGGCTTCTCTGCTGAATATGGTGGTCGTGAGGTTGACCGCGTGATAACATCGCTCCTCAAGCCCCTCCTTATGCGTGAGATGCTTTTCGGCAAACTAAGGAACGGCGGCAAGGCAAAGGTGGATTTAATTCAACTTTCGCAAGTGCTCAAGTTGAGGCTAATGAAATAATGGATAATAAGGCTGCGTGACGAAGCTTAGCGTTAAAAAGTATAAAGATTCAGACAAAAAACTTCGTAAATCATTTTGTTTTGTAAAAAAAATGCTAACTTTGTGCCCGAAAAACTTTAATTTTTAATCATCTCCTTATCATGGGCGACAGCATAGTAATAATACCTACCTACAACGAAAAGGAAAACATAGAGAAGATAATCCGTGCGGTACTCGCGCTGGAGCATGGTTTCAACATCCTTGTCATCGAGGACGGAAGTCCAGACGGCACTGCAGCTATCGTAAAACGACTGATGGCAGAAGAGTTCAGCGACCGCCTATTTATCATAGAGCGCAGCGGAAAGCTCGGACTCGGCACAGCTTATATCACAGGCTTCAAATGGGCTTTGGAGCATGGCTATGACTATATCTTCGAGATGGATGCCGACTTCTCTCACGACCCAAAGGATCTGCCACGACTGTATGCAGCCTGTCATGACGAGGGTTATGACCTGGCTATCGGCTCGCGCTATGTCAGTGGCGTAAACGTGGTGAACTGGCCTATCGGTCGCGTGCTGATGAGCTACTTTGCTTCAAAGTACGTGAAGTGCGTCACAGGCTTCAATATCCACGACACCACTGCCGGCTTCAAGTGCTACAAGCGTCGCGTACTTGAGACTATAGAACTGGATAAGGTTCGATTCAAGGGCTATGGCTTTCAGATAGAGATGAAGTTTACAGCCTACAAGATTGGCTTCAAGATAAAGGAAGTGCCCGTAGTGTTTGTCAACCGTCAGGAAGGCGTTTCAAAGATGTCCGGCGGTATCTTCGGCGAAGCTTTCTTCGGAGTAATGCGCCTCAGATGGGACGGATGGTTTAGGAAATATCCAAAGATGAAGTAGTAGAAATAGGTAATAGGTAAAAGGTAATAGGTAAAAGGTAACCTTCCCGAGAAACGTAGGGCGAAGATTTTTGAGCCGCTTACAAACCGCAGGCAGCCTTTAGCCTATTACCTTTTACCTATTACCTTTTACCTTTTACCTATTAGCCTCGCGACAGCGAACAATTACAGCTTGAACTTATAACCGATAGTAACCATACCAGTAAGGTTGTTTGTCTGAAGCTTTTTCAGACCTCCGAAAATGTCCGCATTATGATCAACTGACTTATTTACGTCGTAAGCTGCACGGAACTCAAGAGTAATACCGTTTGACAGCTCATAACCTGCAACAACAGGGATTGCAATAATAGTCTTGCTGATTGCATCTGATTCTTCTACCTCAGGGAGCTTGCTTGTTGACTTGCTGAGATTGAATGTAGGCTGAACACCGACACCAAGACGCATGCCTGAAACGTTGAAGTTTGCAAGTACAGGGATTGCAAGATTGCCAGTAGTAATGTCGCCATCATTACCATTCACGTCTAAGTTAACTGCTGACTGAATGTAGTGAGCACCTACTGTTGGATAGAACACGTTTGATACGCGATAACCGAAATCAGCACCGAGAGTAAATCCGTAGCCAGCACTGGTTTCTACAGATGGTCCCGCGAAAGAGTTATTGAAAGCTGATGTAGAAGTTACACCTACCATTGGCTGTACAGTGAATTCACCGACATTACCATTCTGCGCATAACCAGCGATTGACAGCATGCACGCAGAAATGATTGCAAAAAATTTCTTCATTTTGATTTTGTTTTTTAATTGTTATTATCCTATTGTTATTCTTGAATTCTGCCGCAAAAATAGGCAAAATATCATTCTTTAATACTCGCAAAACGTACAAATTACATTTTGCAAATCCATAATGTTCATATATATCAAGCAGAGGGCAGCTTTTCTTTAACCCATTCGATAGGTGTCATGCCGACAAATTTCTTGAAATTGCGATAAAAAGACTGCTCGCTGGCAAAGCCAGCTTCCTCGGCTATCTGCGAGAGCTTCGTTCCCTTGGCAGAGCTTAACAGCAGAGTCTTGGCATATTCTATTCGCAGATTGTTGGTGTATTCGGAGAAAGAACAGTGGTAAGTGCGGTTGATATAGTTTGATACATAAGTGCGGTTGGAGCCTATCTCCTTCACGAGGTCGTCTATCTTGAGATCATTCCTGATGAAGAAGCGCTGGGCTATCATCAGTTCCTCAAAGCGCTTGCCAATCTGCTCAGAATGCTCTTGTGCATCTGCGACCTCCAACTCCTCCTCTTCTCCCTCATCGGGACTGATGTTGTCAATAGTGAAGTCCCTGTTGAAGCATATGTAGCTCAAGGCGAAGAGCAGCGTTGAGAATGCAAGAGAGATTGAAGCCAGCAGCAAGAGACTCTCACCAAAGAACTGCTTGCCTACGGAGTTTGCCACGCCGGAGAGTAAGCTCACGATGATAATGGCTATGAGCAGATGGTGCACGGCAGTTGTGTCACGACCTTCCGTGTCGGCATATACCGAATTCAGTTCGCGGTCAAAAGTTTTGAGTTTCCTGATGCCGAAATAGCATACGCCGACTATCTGACAGGCAAAGACGATAACTCTTACCCTGTCCATTCCTGCTTCGGGAAACAAGTATTTTGCCAACGCCACCACGATTCCGGGCACAAGCCAGGGCAGCAGTTTATGAAACTTGTAGCTGCAAGAGGTCAGTCGGCAAAGGTAGCCATAGAACAGCGGATAGACGGATAGCGAGCAGAGAGTCCAAAGACATTCCATCGCATGCGAAATGCCGACAGTAAAAAACAAGGCATGGCAGAAATACAGCACCACACATGTGGCGATGTAGCCCATGAAGTAGCGTTTTGGCGCGTCGTTCCTATTGCTTTGAATGAGAAAGCTGATTAGCCAGAACAAGCATACGGCGCAAGGCAGTATGCTGAACACGGTGTGTAGTAATTGAGTCTCCGTCATGCTTGTAACGTGTATTTTGCTCCTTCTCCTCCCTCTTTGAGGAGCTCGGGGATGGGACTTTTTGACGGTGCAAAGTTACAAAAATTAACTAAAACTCCGGTTTACATGCTCTTCTTTTTGATTTTATATATATTTGATTTTCAGTATTTCGTACGAATTGCTAGTCGTAATTTACAAAATGATAGTCGTATTTCGTCCTCTCTTGTGGGAATTTTGTTAATAATATGGTATCTTTGCAAGAAATATAACCTTATTCTACCCCCAAACGAACTATGCCATACTGTGTAAAATGCGGTGCTATGTTAGACGAGAATTCCTTGTTCTGTGCGAAATGTGGAACAAGGGTTGACGATCCAGGCATGGCACAACCTACTCCCCAACAACTTGCTGAACCTGCCAACAGCAGAGTTCCCCGTAAGCCAATCCAACAGGATAAGCCTGTACCTCAGACGAAGCCTAAGAAGAAATCGAGGGCTGGCATCATTGCAGCCATTGCCGTGGCAGCCTTAGCTGTCATTGGTGCTGGTGCTTTTGGAGTTTACAAGTTTCTGCACAAGGACGATGAGCAGGAGGAGATGATGGAGTATGCAAGCTACCTGAAGTCAGACCTTTATCTCTTTGACCTCAAGATGTTTGAGCGCGCTTCTGAGCTGAGCCGTGACGTTACTTTACTGTATGTGGACTACAGCACAAACGGCTTCACCACCAAGTTCGGCGAGAATACGGAAGAGTATTTCAACGAGAACAAGGATTACTACTGGAAGATGATGGCAAGCATCGGATTGCAGTTGGATCGTGAAGGCGAGTTCTATCAGGCTTCCATCGACCGACTGATGGAGCATGGCGTGTTCACTTCCAAGCTGACTTTGGATGAAAACGGCAAAACGCAACTTAAGAAATTCGTGGAATACAGCAAAGACGAGAAGGTGGCAGCAGTGCCTTCTTTCAAATTCTCTGACCTTATTGCCACACCAGCATACGCAGGTGTAACACTACCTCCGTTCAAGAGTGGTTACGACTTCCAAAAGGCTCCTAAGAAAGCTGCAAAGGACACGAGAAGAAAACTCATGACCGTGGCGCAGCAACTGTCTGGAGAAGACCTTCGCGAGCTGTTTAATGACCTTCCTTCAAATTACAAGGACGGCGTGGGCGACTATAAGACATGGTGGAAGAACCTGGAGAACGGCAAGTACGACAAGGATTCGTACGCTGTGATGCAGTACATGCAATACGTCAACTTTGCCGCTAATCCTGACCACTCTTCAACGACAAATTTCCAGAAAATTGCGGAAGAATTGGGCATAGATAGCAACAAGGAATTTGTTAAGACTGCAAAAATGATTGGTGAGGCAGGAGGCAATCTTTCCAAGGACTTCAATAAAACATGGCTTGCACTTATGGCTGGTGCATCCGCTCCTTCGCCGGAATTAGCCGCTGATTACCAATCGGCAATGGGCACGGGTCTTGATTTGGCAACCGACGATTATAACCTTAAAGACAACACAAGTGGTATTGCCGCTCACTATGAAAACAAGGCCGAAATCATTCTCCGCAGAGCGTATGATATTGCCGTAAAAGATATGTACTGGAAAGGCGTAAAGGTGGATGTAGTTGGCGCAAGCGACATCATTGATGGTATCAAAGTGGGCTACGATGCCGCTAAGGATTTCTTCGTTGGCGAAACTGATAGACCTACGATTGACTGGGACAGCAAGAAAGTCCCATCCATCATAAAGCTGAAGGACAATGACGAAGAGTCGTCTGCCGTAATGGCTGTAGTATATAATGAAACTACGCACGAGATTTACTCTACAACAGAAAAAGACAAAGACGGAAACTTCGTCATCAAGGTGTTTGACCGGGATGAAGGAAAACTCGTCGTTTCCCTTTATGATGCAGATGGCTCCAAGGCAACAGAGGAAATCAAGTTGCCTAAGCAGGGAGAAACGGCAAGCGTAACCCTCACTTCCGACGTGGAGGATATCAAAGGTGAATATAGCAATGACGCCTTGTCAACATTTGAGAGGATGGATGACATTAAGACAGATACATACAACAAGCAGGTAGATGAATTTGACAAAGAGAGAAATAGCTTTGGTGGCAAACTTGGAAATGCCCTAACCGGTAGCCTTGACAGGAAAGCAGACTGGCTGGCAGAGAAGGAGGATAACATCCTGAGCACCAGGGCAGAAGGTATGTCCATGAGAGAAGAACTGGACGCCATACGGCAAGCCAAGAAAGATGCCGACGAAGCTAAGAAAGCTGCCAAGGAAGCCGAACAGAGGGCACAGGATAAGAGGTGGAAAGACTATAAGGCAAAGCAGAAAGCTGATGAAGAGGCTAAGGCAAAGCAGAAGGCTGACGCGGAAGCCAAGGCAAGAGCAGATGCCAAGAAGAGAGCTGACGCCAAAAAGAAAGCAGAAGCAGAAGCTAAGGCAAATGCTGACGCGGAAGCCAAGGCTAAGGCGGCGAAAGAAGCTGCCGCAAAGGCTAAAGCAGAAAAAAATGCTGCCAAGGAGCCGAAGGATAAGCAGCAGCAAGAGCGTGAGAATGTCAGTGGCATGGACAATAAGTTCCTTGTCGGCACATGGAAAACCTCTAATCTCGGTATAGGAAAAGGCCAGATGATTCCTGCTGGATTGGGGATAAAAATAGAAGCCACAGTGACATTCAACAGCAATGGCACATGGAGTAGCAAGGTGGCTCCGATAAGGATTCCTGGTGGTGTCTATTTTAAGGGACAAGAGGCAAGCGGCAGATACACTTTCGATGGATTCAACATCAAATATAGCTCAGGAGAAGTGTTTGTCGTGACCAAGTTAGGCCCAAACAAGATCAGTACTAGAGACCTTAAGTCTGGTGCAAAAGCAACCTTGACGAAGATAAGATGATGTTCGTTCTTACGAACGAGGCTAAAGACAAAAGGCCGAACAAAGTAAATAAAATAAAACAACAAAATATGAAAGCAATAAAATCTTTTATAGCAGTAGCAATAGTTGCTATGAGCTTCATCACTTCATGTGACAAGAACGTTGCCAACCTTCAAGATCAGGTTGACTCGCTAACAACTATTCTCGACATGAATGAGAATCTGCTTAACACTACAAACGAGTTCATCAGCATCATGAATACGTCTATGGACAGCGTAATCCTTGCTGACGGCAACTTCATGGTGGGAGCAAGTAAGGAGGAAGGTGTTCTCGGTAACCGCAAGAAGATGGAGGCGAATCTCGAAACCTACAACCAAATGCTCCAGAATCAGCGTCGCCGAATAGAGAAACTTGAAGAGGAACTGCAAATCGTCATTGACGAGAGCATGAAAAAGGACGACCAGTTGGATGAGGCTGCAAAGCAAAACAAGGCTACCATTGAGAGAATGACCAAGATGATAGCAAACATGAAGGCTCAGCTTGATGCCAAGGATGAAGAGATACAGCGTCTGAAGACTGAGATTGCCAACAATAAGATAGACATCAACAATCTGAAAAAGCGAAATGAAAGCCTGGCTCGCGATGTCAATACACTGAATGAAGTTAATGAGCGTCAGAAGGTCGAAATTAATGAGACTAAGGAACAGCTCAGCACTGGCTATTATATCGTAGCTTCAAAGCAGGAACTGAAGGAAAAGAAGATTCTTGATGGCGGCAATCTGTTCAAGAAGTCAAAACTCAACATGAGTAATGCAAGCCTATCAAACTTCAGGAAGATAAACATCTACAACACAACGTCCATCCGTATTCCTGATTCTTCTGCAAAGCTCCGTACTCAGGCTCCTGAAGGCAGCTACTCTATCCAGCAGAACGGCGACGGCACTTGCACCCTCGTCATCAGCAACCCAGAGAAGTTCTGGAGTCTCGTTGATGCACACGTTATTCAGTATTAGAAATCCCACTCACGCTTAAAACATTTATTAATATATGTCATACTGCACATACTGCGGCACAAAGAACCGCGAAGGAGCATTGTTTTGCAAAAACTGTGGCAAACCAATGTCAGAACCAAATGAAGACAATAATGTTAAGCAACCAGTTGAAGAACAAAACGTTGTGGAAGAGCAGGTTGTTGTAGAAGAGCAGATTGAAGAACAACCTGCCACAGTTGCCCCAGCTGTCGTGGAAGCCCCAATCGAGACTCTCGCAGCTGCGCCTCAACCAGCACCTCAACCAGTGCCTCAACCAGCACCTCAACCAGCACCTCAACCAGCGCCTCAACCAGCACCTCAACCAGTGCCACAACCTGTAGTTACACCAGTGGTACCACCTGTAACACCTCAACAGGCACCGAAAGTTGCGTCTGAACCTAAATATGGAGGTGTGGTGCCCCCACCACACCAATCCTCAGAGCCTTCCTCTGCGTCTTCCGACTTGTTGGAACGAGTATCAAAGCCAAGAAACAAAGGTAAAATCACTTTCATCTTGCTCATACCTGTTTTCTTAGCATTGATTGGCCTCGGCGTTGGAGCATTCTTCATGTTCAAGGCTGCGAATACTATAAAAGATGAAGTCAACACCACTATGGAGACCGTCAACAACAATGATTACCAGAGTGAAGACAACACTGTAGCTGACGAAGATAATTCTGCGGAGGAAGAGGCTGAAGCCTACGATACAGAAGAAGATAACACTGACGACTACGCTACAGAAGACAACAACACTGCCGACTATGCAACAGAAGCCCAAGCCTCAAGCCCAACATCGCTGAGCACCAAGGCGAAGCCTGCGATGGCAGACTTCCAGGGTTGGTTCATCAATGGTGCAATGAAAAGCGGAAAGCCTGCTGGCGTGAATACACTCTCAAGCCTATCAGACATTTCCGGCTCGTGGAAAGCCTTCCTTTTCCTTGACCCTTCCAATAGAATGGGCGAGAAGGCGCAGACGTTCGCAACAATGACCTTTGACGGAACCAATGACAGGATCAAAGTTCACCTGAAGCGTTTCTATACTCACTTCTTCAATGGCAATGAGATAATGGACGAATCGTCAGAAGCACCCGATTTCTTCTCTGCAAGATGGAAGTCTGGAAAACTCATTGCCAGTGGCGTCGGCTCTTTCATCATCTCTGATTTCTGGGAACAAGGCGGCAAGCAATACGCCGTTGGCACATTCACTACCCAAGACGGAATTTCTGCCCCAATGGGACTGGTAAGGCCGTAATAGCCCAAAAATCACAAGCTACACAACCGAGATTTATCAATATATCGGAATGATACTCCCCTTTTATAGCACGGAAGTTTGCGCATTCCGTAACTTTTGTATAAATTCGCAGCGATAAGTAGATAGACTTTATTAATTATTCTCTATAAAACTCTATTATGAAAAAGTTTTCATCTAAGATGCTGCTTATGATTGCAGCAATCGCTTCTGTAGCTATGTTCGCTTCATGCGGTGATGACCATGACCCTGCAGAGCCAAGTAAACCTGTGGTGGACAACAGTCCTACAGGCTACTACGAGCTTGAGTTCCCTTCTCTCAATGTATTCTACTGGCCAGACAATGCTACGGGCATTGAAGAGAAGTTCGATGCTTACAAGAAAAGCATTGAGAATGCTCTTGGTTCAGACTTCTCTACTGAAAAGACTTACAAATGGAGCGACATCCTCGCAAAGAAGGATTTCCTTCAGAAGGCTTTCAATTCCTGCAACGACTTTGAGTACTCTGTAAAGTGCTGCAGAAACTTCAGTGACAATAGCCAGGTTGCTCTCGGGGCTGTTCCTAACGACGACAATCTCAGCAGAATCTCTTTCGGCTCTAAGAAAGTGACTTGCAAGCTCGATGTTCCTGCCAACACTACTTGCCAGCTCTTCTGCGAAGTTTCGTACCCTAAAGATGTTGAGGCTTACGGCGAAAAGTTGAAGTCTGCTTTCAAGGAAGCACTCAAGAACGAGTTCGCTGGCGAATGGCATGTGGAAACCAACAGTGCCGCTTTCATCACCAGAACTTACATGAATAGCTCTGAGGACTATAACGTCATCACTGAACGAATCAAGGGTATCTGCCAGGCTGTCAAGTTGCCTGCGATTACTAACACTGAGAAGGCTACTGACAACTTGATTTTAGCTAGGCTTGTGGTTTATGCTTACAACCCTAAGGCTGAGCATCCTTCTAAAAGCGATCATTTGTTCAACCTCTCTGTTCAGAACGAAGACTAACAGAAGCTCTTCAAACTATGGTTTGCTTCAATTTTGACGGAACACTGACAACGCGAAATACCTTCCTCCAGCTTCTCGTCGATGCTGGAGGTTGGCAGTCTATGGCATTAAACTTGCTGAAGGAATCGCCTGCCTTGCTGCTCTATGCCCTCGGAATGAAGAACAAGGGCAGAATGAAGGAACATCTTTTCGGCAGATTCTTTGAGTGGTGGGCTGAGGAAAAGTTCGCTTCCCTCTGCGAGTTTTCCGCTAAGAAGAACAAGCATCTGCTCCGCCCGGACATGATGCAGCTGATGGACAATGCCATAGGCAAGGGCGAGCAGGTGGTTGTCGTAACGTCAAACTTTGAGCCTCTTGTGCGCGAATACTTGAAGGACTATCCTCAGGTGCAGATCATAAGCACGACTCTGGACGTTTACCAGGGTCGTCTCTCCGGTCGCTTCAAGTCGCCGCTTTGTGCTGGAATGGAAAAAGTGCGCCGTCTCCTGGAACTGTTCCCAGACAAGCGCACTTATAATCTTACTGTTTACGGTAATAGCAAAGAGGATGTAGAACTCCTCGACCTCGCCGACGAGGGGCATTATGCATAAAAGCCTGAAAAGCCACAGCAGGAAGGTCGCTGGGGCTGCGACCTTCCTACTGTGCGACCTTCCTACGATTCCCCCGAGAATTCTGCATCGACTTTCCCTTCGGCCGCCGACCGTTGGTTCTGTATTCTGCATTCTGCATTCCTTGATAAAGTTTTGCGATAAGATCCGCTCTGCCTATTCTCCTTAGCGACTGCTCTATGCCTCGGCGCATTTCATGCTGATACCAGAAGAAGTACTGCCGCTGCGCCTGCTTGTCGCGCGGTGATTTTGCTGAGAATACTGGCTCCAGCGTGTATGGGTCATAGCCTGTGTACCAAGTCTCGGTGGCTATGGTCATTGGCGTCGGCGTGAAGTCCTGCACCTGCTCTAGCTGAAAGTCCAGTTGCTTCGTTATGCAGGCAAGCTCCGCCATGTCCTCCTCCTTGCATCCCGGATGACTGCTTATGAAGTAAGGAATAATCTGCTGGCGCATGTTCTCCTCCTTGTTTATGCGGTCGAAGATGCGCTTAAACTCCTGAAATAGCTTGAACGAAGGCTTGCGCATCAGGTAAAGCACGCGGTCTGACGTATGCTCTGGAGCTACCTTCAGTCGTCCGCTGACGTGGTGCTTTATCAGTTCGCGGGTATATTCACGCGCAGCCTTGTCTATGCGTTCGTCGCCCGACTGATGAAGCAGCAGGTCATACCTGACGCCGGAGCCAATGAAACTCTTCTTGATGCCAGGTATCTTGTCCACCTCTTTATATAATAATGTGAGGGGAGTATGGTCTGTGTTTAGGTTTTTGCATATCCTAGGGTGTATGCACGACGGTCTTTTGCACTTCTCGCAGATGCTCTTGTTCTTGCCACCCATCATATACATATTGGCAGACGGCGCGCCAAGGTCGGAGATATACCCCTTGAAGTCAGGCATTGACACCACCTTCCTAACCTCCTTCAGAATGCTCTCCTTGCTACGCGAAGCAATGAACTTGCCCTGATGGGCGGAGATGGTGCAGAAGGAGCAGCCGCCAAAACAGCCGCGGTGTATATTCACCGAGTTGTGTATCATGTCGTATGCTGGTATGCGCTTGCCCTTGTATTTAGGATGTGGCAGACGAGTGAACGGCAGTTCATAGACAGAATCCAGTTCTTCTGTTGACATTGGCGGATACATCGGATTCACCACAACTACCTTATCTCCTATCGGCTGTAGGAGTCTCTGGCCGTGCATTCTGTTACACTCTTCCTCTATATGACGCACATTCTGCGCCTGTGCCTTCTTGTTTCGTAGACATTCCTCGTGGGAATTGAGCACGATGTCATCTTCCTTTATACCACCAGGCACATCCTTTCTGCCTGCAAGGAACACGGTTTGCGGAAGATCAGTAATGTCACGGATTCGCTCACCATCAAGAAGGCGGCCGCAAAGTTCCCGTGTCACCTGCTCTCCCATGCCGTATGTTATCATGTCTGCACCGGAAAGCGTCAGTATTGACGGCAGCAGCTTGTCCTGCCAATAGTCGTAATGCGTCAATCGGCGCATGGAAGCCTCTATGCCGCCGAGCACCACTGGCACGTCGGGATAGAGTTCTTTAAGAATCTTAGTATATACGATGGTAGGATATTCCGGTCGGCAGTCGTGGCGACCATCTGGCGAATAGGCATCCTCACTGCGAAGGCGACGGGCAGCCGTGTATTTATTCACCATAGAGTCCATGCAGCCCGGCGAAATGCCGAAGAACAGTCGCGGCTTACCCAGCTTCTTAAAGTCGCGATAATCCCCATGCCAATCCGGCTGCGGCACAATAGCCACGCGTAGCCCCATACTCTCAATGACCCTGCCAATGACGGCAACGCCAAAGCTCGGATGATCCACGTAAGCATCGCCCGAGAAGAGTATAACATCAAGATAGTCCCAACCCCTGAGGTCGAGTTCCTTTTTTGTCGTAGGAAGGAAGTCTGTCAGTTGTGCCATAGTGCCTTAATCTTTCTTTGAAACCATTTCCCACATGACAATGCCAGCGGTGACGCTGACATTCATGGAATGCTTGGTGCCGTATTGCGGGATTTCTATGCAGACGTCACACTGGTCGATGACCTGCTGCTGCACGCCCTTCACCTCATTGCCCATGAATACGGCGTAGCGTTTGCCCTCCTCTTTCTTGAAGTCGTTCAGCATGACCGAACCCTCGCACTGCTCAATGGCGCAGAGCATGTAGCCCTTCTCCTTCAGGTAAGCCACGGCATCCGTCGTTTCCTTGAAGTATTGCCATGCCACGCTCTCCTCTGCGCCAAGAGCCGTCTTGTGAATCTCGTTGCTTGGCGGTGTGGCGGTAATGCCGCAGAGCAGCACTTCCTCAATACGGAAGGCATCGGCAGTGCGAAAAACACTACCGATATTATACATCGAACGCACGTTGTCCAGGACGACGACCAGTGGTGTCTTCTCTGCCTCGTGGAACTGCTCCACGCTGATGCGCTCTATCTCAATGGTCTTTAGCTTTCTTGGCATAAGTTACAGCAACAGGATGTATTTACAAGCGGCAAATTTATACAATAATTGCGAAATAAAGGAATGTTTTCTTTGGCAAAGCTTTTCTACTGTCTTTGCTGTTTTTAAAATCTTGATTTACAATAGGCTGGCACGCCTACTTATCATGCATTATAAAACAAAAACAACAATACACAACACCCTCAAAAAGAGGGAAGTTTCAAACTGCAAGATGCGCCTATAAGGTGCATTTTTCTGCTTTTTGCACGTTTATCCCTTTGTTTGAGTTAATCTTAGACATAAAAACATAACTTAAGAGAGAGATTTTTACTTTAAAAAAAGTATTTCTAAAAATATATTTGTAATTTTGCTCCGATATATATGCAATCAAGAACATGATAACTCCACGCGAAATAGAATCGCTGCAATCGGAATTTAAACTCATAACTAAACCCCAAACAAAACAATGAAACAAAAATTGTTTTCATTGACTCAAAATAAAATATTATGGCAACATTAGCTACAATGAGAGGACTATGGAGTGTTATACAGTCCATGTCACTTACAGAAAGTAATAAGCGCTGGCTTGCTGACAAACTGATTGAGCCTGTAAAGGCAAAGACCGAAGATATATCATACCCCGCTTTGGACAGAGCTTTAGAAGATGTTCAGAAAGGTAATGTCTTTTATGCTGATTCTGTTGAAGAACTGATGGAGCAGCTGAACAGTTAGATATTGCTATGTACAAAATAGGATATGCAGGGGCTTTCAAAAAAGACTTCAAATGAATAAAGAAGCGCGGCTATGATATCTCGCTCTTGGAAAAAGCAATCGTAACATTGCGAGAAACAGGCACGTTGCCTCCTGAAAACAATCCGCATAAACTTGAAGGTAAGAAATACAAAGGATTGTGGGAAGCACATCTGCAGTCAGATTGGCTTATTGTTTGGGATAAAAATGATAAGGAATTAAGGTTAATACTTATGTACACAGGTACACATTCCGATTTATTCTAAATTGATTTGTCATAGAAACTACTGAAACAAATAACTCATAAACTAAATAAATTTTACAAACTATGAAACAAAGAAAACAATTAGAAGGAGTGAACCAAGTTGTTTTTCTTTGTGTAATTGTTGGTTATCTTACTGTTATTTATGAGTCAACAAGATAAAATTAAAATATTCGAGAGCAAGAAAGTACGCACCGTTTGGGACGACCAGACGGAAGAATGGTACTTCTCTATAGTCGATGTATGTAATGTACTTACAGATCAGATAGACTATGACCATGCCAAGAATTATTGGAAGGTACTAAAGCATAGATTAATAAAAGAAGGTTTTGAGTCGGTTACAAATTGTAACCAACTGAAACTTGTTTCACCCAAAGACGGTAAGAAGTACAAAACCGACGTTGCCACTCCTGAGCAACTCTTTCGCATCATACAGTCCATTCCAAGTAAAAAGGCAGAACCTTTCAAGCAATGGATGGCTGAAGTAGCAGCAGAACGTCTCAATCAGATGCAGGATCCAGAGTTGAACTTCGAACAAGCATACGAGGACTACAGAAGACTTGGCTACTCTGATAAATGGATAAACCAACGACTTAAAAGTATTGAAATTCGTAAGGAGCTTACAGACGAATGGAAACGTGCTGGTGTAGAAGAAGGACAGCAATATGCCACTCTAACTGACATTATCACGAAAGGATGGAGTGGAAAGACCACAAAGCAATATAAACGCTATAAAGGTTTGAAGAAAGAAAGTCTTCGCGACAACATGACCAACATGGAATTGGCATTGAATATCTTTGCAGAAGCTTCTACGGCAGAAATCAGCAAAGCACGCAATCCACAAGGTTTTAAGGAAAGTGCCGACATTGCAAAGCAAGGAGGAAAAATAGCAGGCGATGCGCGAAGAAAACTTGAAGAGCAAATAGGGCACTCTGTCATTACCTCAGACAAAGCAATCGACTATCTCCCACCATTGAATGGTCAAGAAGCTTTACCAGAAGATTAACAAATAACTCATAAACTAAATAAATTTTACAAACTATGAAACAAAGAAAACAATTTCTCTGGCACGCTAGGACTCTGTAACCCACACCTGTCCCAGCATCTCCCAGAGGCTACCAGCTTTTGCTGGTAACGGCAATAGGAGAAGTTAATTAAGTTGTTTTTAATTGGATCAGAATATAATATAAAATCATTATGAGATCATCACTTCGCTACATAGACAAGTCAAATATGGCTTTCCTGTTAGGACTTCCAGACCAAGAGAAATTCGAGATAGCACAGCAACTGCTTGTATCTATCAACATATCCTCATTCAAGCAGGACGAGAAGAAACATAATCGGGAAGAACAGGCTTTCCCTAAGGTGCCTAAAGGCCTAAAACCATCTCAAGAAGTGCTTGATATGGTAGTGGGAAAACTTCCCGCAGACTTTGACTACGACAAGGCGATTGACGAAATGTGGGAGGAGTTTGCACGATGAAGGTATTTCTTGACACAAACGTAGTATTAGATTTCCTTGGCGAACGCGATCCCTTCCATCAGGATGCACTACAGATTGTTACAATAGCAAGACTTGCCAATCTATTTGACATCACTATATCTTCCCTCACAGTTATCAATGTCGCATATATATTAAGACGTTCATTTTCTAAGGATACAGTGATAAGTAAGTTGAAAGCATTCCTGGCAATTTGTGACATTTCTGCCATAGACAAACAGATAATCATTGAAGCAATCAATGCTGACTCATACGACTTTGAAGACCAAGTACAGCAGTTGTCTGCAATCTCTGCCGATGCAGATGTTATAATAACTCGGGACGAAAAAGGGTTCTCTAATTGTGAGATACCAGTATTCACTCCTTCTGAGTTCCTGAAGAAAGTGGAAAAATAAATTACGAACCTCTTATTACAAACAAATAACTCATAAACTAAATAAATTTTACAAACTATGAAACAAAGAAAACAATTTCTCAACAAGCTGCGACTCAGTAGCCCACACCTGTCCCAGCATCTCTTGAGGCTACCAGCTCCTAATGGTTACATTGGGAGGAGTTAACAAAATTGTTTTCATTGAATCAAAATAAAATACAAAACATTATGGCATTAGCAAAACGCATAAAACAATTAAAAGCCTCTGGACAATGGCCTTTCTGATCAAGAACTGCATACGCATCTCACTAACAGAGAAGGTGGTTTATAAGTTAAAATACTATAACTCAATTATGTATGGGTAAAAAATCCAAATATACAGAACTTGATGATGCAAATAAGTTTGAAGGACAGATAGTACTCTATTAGCCCGATGACTTAATAAGACTTGAGGTAAAGATAGATGAAAATCATAATACTGTATGGCTTAGTACAACGCAGATAGCCCTGCTGTTCAATAGAGAAGACTCGGTCATCAGACGTCACATCATCAATATATTCAAGGAATACGAACTGGAAATAGATAATAACGTGCATTTTTTACACGTTAATGGCATAAAGAAGCCAGTCCCATTCTATAATCTTGACGTTATAATAGCAGTTGGCTATAGAGTAAAATCAAAGCAAGGCATACTCTTTAGGCGATGGGCAACAAATATCCTCAAAGACCACCTGCTGAAAGGTTATAGCATCAACCGCCAACTCATTGCATTGCAGGAGCGTACTGACGAAAGGTTCATGCAAATTGAGCAGCAAATCTCAGAGCAGCAACAGCAGGTTGAGTTTCTGGTAGATATACACCGAAAACCCACAGAGCAAATCTTTCCCACTGGATGCGTCTTTGATGCATGGGAATATGTTTCGGCACTCATCCGTTCTGCAAAGAAAAAGATCATACTGATAGACAACTATTGCGACGAACGAACACTGACGCTTCTCTCCAAACGAGCAGATGAAGTAGAGTGCACAATACATACTCGTTACAATGAGTCGTTCAAGGAAGATTTGGCAAAGCACAATCGCCAGTACCCTGAGATAAAGATAGTACAAATTCCACATCAGGCGCACGACCGATTCCTTATCATCGATGATGATGTTTACATTCTGGGAGACTCCATTAAGAATTTAGGACACTCCCTTACAACCGTCCTAAAAACAATGTTCCTCCCAGAGGATATACTCTCAAAGTTAAAATAACAAATAACTCATAAACTAAATAAAACAAACAAAACAATGAAACAAAAACAATTTCTCAACAAGCTGGGACTCAGTAGCCCACACCTGTCCCAGCATCTCCTACGGAGGAGTCTGTTAAGTTTGTTTGACTCTGAAAAAGATAAAGAATTATGAGAACATCTAATGTAAATATTAATTATAACATCAACATATTAATGTCATTACCTCTGTCGGAAAAGGTAAGCATTGTGAATAAGTTGATAAAATCAATGGGCGAAACACCCGTTAAGGATGAGTCTGACTCATTGCCTATGTTCTCTGGTGCATGGGATGACGGTCGCACAACAGAAGAACTAACAGAGGAACTGCGGGCATCAAGATTATTCACAAGGGAGGTTGAATCATGGTAAAGAAGTACCTTCTTGACACAAATGCTTGTGTAGATCTTATACGTAACAAGCAATACATGCGCGACAAGATAATGGAAGTCGGTAAAGAGAACTGCTATGTTTCAATCATATCCATCTCTGAACTCTATTATGGTGCAAGCAATAGTGGAAGAAAAGAAGAAAGAATAAAGGATATCTTCTTAATTAACTCTCTCTTCAAAACCAAGAATCTTACCGCAAGAATTGTAGAGCTGTATGGAGACATAAAAGCAGATTTTCGAAAAAATGGTACTCCTGTTGATGATTTTGACATACTTATAGCAGCAACTGCAATAGTAAACAACTATACTGTTGTTATAAACAACACCAAGCACTTCTTCCGAGTTCCTGGAATAAAGCTCGAAGATTGGCGCGAAGAATAAAAAAACAAAAATAACTCATAAACTAAATAAAACAAACAAAACAATGAAACAGAAACAATTTCTCTGGCACGCTGGGATTCTGTAGCCCACACCTGTCCCAGCATCTCCTAGAGGCTACCAGCTCCTACTCGTCACATTAGGAGGAGTCAGTTAAGTTGTTTTTCATTGAAAATGATATAAAAAAACAAGACCCGATAACTTGACAAAGTCAGAGGTTACCGGGAATCAACGCTGCAAAAGTAAGAATAAAGTTTCAAACCACCAAATAAACAGGTAGAAAAATAGTGTCATGGCTAAAATAACTGTACAAGACATAGACATACGAGTAGCACATTTCCAGGAAGAGGACTATCTCTCGCTTACTGATATGCTAAAAGCAAAGGACGGAGATTTTTTCTTCTCAAACTGGTTACGCAATAGAAATACTATAGAGTTTCTCGGTGTCTGGGAAAAAGTACACAATCCGAATTTTAATTGTGCCGAATTCGACATAATTAAAAGTCAAGCAGGACTCAATAGCTATCGCCTGTCAGCAAAAGAGTGGATGCAGAAGACCAATGCCATAGGTATTATCTCCAAGGCTGGACGATATGGTGGAACTTATGCCCATAAGGATATTGCTTTTGAATTTGCAATGTGGATATCACCAGAATTCAAAGTATATCTAATTAATGACTATCAGCGTCTCAAATCAGAAGAACAGAAACACCTTGGATGGTCAGCAAAACGTGAACTCTCAAAGATAAATTACCGCATACATACAGATGCAATAAAGGAACATCTCATTCCCACAGAGGTCACATCAGAACAAGCATCGCTGAAATATGCAGAAGAAGCCGATGTCCTCAATGTAGCTATGTTCGGTATAACTGCACGGCAGTGGCGAGAAGCTAATCCTGACAAGAAAGGCAACATCCGCGACTATGCAACAATAAACCAGCTTATATGTCTGTCAAATATGGAAAACCTCAATGCCCTTTTTATTGAGCAAGGAATAACACAGGCAGAAAGACTGAAGAAACTAAATCTGACAGCCATTAATCAGATGAAGATTCTTGAGGATGACAACACAAAAAGAAAACTACTAAAATAACAAATAATCATAACTAAATAAATTTTAAAAACTATGAAACAAAGAAAACAATTTCTCAAAACGCTGGGACTACTTAGCCCACACCTGTCCCAGCATCTCTTGAGGCTATTGCTACTCCTTGTCACGGCAATCGGAGGAGTGAACTAAATTGTTATTCTTTGTAAAACAATATAAACTTGCAATTATGGAAACAATGAATTTACGGTTAGAAGTGCCGGATACTATGGTATGGAAGAAAAAGGAATTCATGGCCATGGTAAAAGCATTTGCACAGTCATTGATTAATATTTCTCCTCAGGAGAAAAAGAATGACGATCCCGAATTTGAGACATTCTTCAATTCTCTCAGTGGAGAGTATGGAGGAAAAGACAAAACAACAGACGAAATAGTCGAAGAGCTACGAGCTTCAAGACATTTCACAGAAAAAGACTTAAGTTGGTAAATGTATGAAATATCTACTTGATACTTGCACTTGCATAGACCTGTTCAAAGGTTCTAGAAATGTGTACGAAAAGATAAAGTCCATCGGTAGAAGTAATATCTTTATTTCTGAAATTACTGTAGCAGAACTTTATTTTGGAGCTTTCAAGAGCAACAACCTTAAGCACTTTAATGAAGTTGAACAGTGTATGAGATTCTTCGAAATCATGCAAATAACATCTTCATTGAAGACATACGCAAAAACAAGAGCCCAACTTGAAGCATCTGGATTCAGGATAGATGATTTAGACCTATTCATTGCATCTACAGCTCTTGAAAATGACATGACAGTTGTCACCAGCAACACCAAGCACTTTTTCCGTATTCCCGGAATAAAGCTTGAAAATTGGCGCGAAGAATAAAAAAACAAAAATAACTCATAACTAAATAAATTTTACAAACTATGAAACAAAGAAAACAATTTCTCAACAAGCTGGGACTCAGTAGCCCACACCTGTCCCAGCATCTCTTGAGGCTATTGCTCCTACTGGTCACGTTATGAGGAGTTGTTAAATTGTTTTTAATTGAATAAGATAAAATATTATGGCAACTACTTTAACACTTTCCAAGAGCCTTCGCGACGAACTGCTGTCTCTAAGCGATGAGTTGAAATTGAAAGCTATCAGTTTCCTGAGCAGTCACATAAAAACAGTTTCAGCCTCACCCCTTAACCCTAGTCCAAGCGGCGATGCATATTGGGATGATATTCGTAATGTGCAAGATATGGAAGAATCCGTAGAGCAAGCTAAGAAAGGTAAACTGAAAACATATTCCATAAATGATATTAAATCTACTGAGGCTATTGCTCCTACTCGTCAGTAGGCAATCGGAGGAGTCTGTTAAGTTGTTTTCATTAAAATCAAATACTATAGTACATTATAAATTTACATAATCATGACAGCCATTCAATTAGAACAGTCGATATATCAAGACATAAAAGTCTTCTCTGGCGATTATGATGTCCTCAAGCAAATCAAGAATTATCTCACAAAGAAGAAGCATGAGATGGAAGTCCAGAAAGAACATAACAGAATAATGGACAGCATACAGCAAGGACTTTCTGAGTACCAGATGATGCAACGAGGAGAAATAGAAGCTAAACCAGTGGAGGAACTTCTCGATGAGCTATAGTATCCAAACCCTTCCACATTTTGCAAAGGAACTGAAGAAACTTGCAAAGAAACATAAATCTCTAAAAGACGATTTCAGACTATTTCTTCAAAGTTTGCAAGATAATCCCTTACAAGGAGTAGATCTTGGTCATGGAATTCGCAAAATACGAATGCAGATTACTGACAAGAAACGTGGCAAGAGTGGAGGTGCAAGAGTAATTTCCCATAATGCTATCATTGCAGAGCATGAAGGTATCATCACTCTTCTTACCATATACGATAAATCTTATAAGTCAACAGTATCGGACAATGAAATATCAGAACTGATGCGACAGATGAAGGATTTTCAATAAAATGATCACAAATAAAAACTCATAACTAAATAAATTTCACAAACTATGAAACAAAGAAAACAATTTCTCTGGCACGCTGGGACTACTTAGCCCACACCTGTCCCAGTAAATATAGAGTTTGTTTTCTACGAAATGAACATAAAAATTGATAAGTTAATGACTGATATAATACAATATGAAGATGTTGAACGCCGCATCATAGAGCTAAGAGGCCAGAAAGTCCTTCTTGACCGTGATGTAGCGGAACTTTACGGAGTTCAAACTAAAGTGATAAATCAAGCTGTCAGAAACAATCCTGATAAGTTCCCATACGGTTACCTATTTGAACTTGACAAGTATGAGAAAAATGAACTGGTCAAAAATTTTGACCGGTTTAACTCACTGAAACACAGTACAGTTAGCCCTACTGCGTTCACTGAGCGTGGATTATACATGCTCGCTACGATACTCAAGTCTCCCATAGCCGTAAAGGTTACGATTGCCATCATTGATACATTCACGCAAATCAGGGAAATGGTTAGGAAGATGGAGACACTCCAAACCACTGATAATCCTGAGGAGCAGAAGAAATTACTTAGCCAAAGTGGAGAAATGATGGCAAATGTAATAGGAAACAACCTCAACACCACTGCTACAGAAACAGAAATAGAACTCAACTTTGCTCTTGTGAAAATAAAGCACAAGGTAAAGCGAACTAAAGATAATAATAACAAATAACTCATAACTAAATAAATTTTACAAACTATGAAACAAAGAAAACAATTTCTCTGGCAAGCTGGGACTACTTAGCCCACATCTGTCCCAGCATCTCCCAGAGGCTACCAGCTCCTACTGGTCACGTTAGGAGGAGTCGGTTAAGTTGTTTAAATGTTTACAATCAAAAACAATAATAGATGAACGATGAAATACTTGAACGAATATCACAAAACATCTACGGAGAAGAATCTGGAAGCGATGGAAGAAATGCAGAAGTCGCCAATTGGCTGTATCGAAGCTGTACGCCAGGCACGCCTGAACATGACAGGGCAAAACTTCTGAAAACATCCCATGGACTATTTGGTCAGGAAAGCATTGTTGCCGAAGAATACGCTATATCTCACAATCTATGGTTCGTCGACGATTCTTTGCTAGGAATGGTAGGTCCCGCAGGTGACGAGAACAATTGCTATCTTAGCCCCGACGGTCTTACTATCTTCAAGATAAATATGCTTACGCACTCAGGTGGCAGGATATTGCCGGTATTTGAGAAAGTTCTGATACATAATGCGATATTTCCTTCTACGAGGTATGACTTTGTAGGATTCACCAACCTTAATTTTGCTAGAACAGCATACCCTATCTTCAAACAAAAGATGGTAACTAATGCTCATAACGCGACTCCGACAGAAATCGCAAAACACATGACTGCGCTCGGTTTTTCTGAAGATAAAGATAGTCCAAAACCATCTGCTTGGAGATGTGATAAATATCTGATTTGGGACTTACAGCCAAAGAATGTCCTCAAAAAAGATGACAGAATATTTATTATCGATGCAGAAATTACACTTTTATGATAAATAACAAATAACTCATAACTAAATAAAACAAACAAAACAATGAAACAAAAACAATTTCTCAAAACGCTGGGACTATCTAGCCCACACCTGTCCCAGCATCTCTTGAGGCTATTGCTACTTCTCGTAACATTAGGAGGAGTCGTTAGCGCGTGGGCGGAGGATGTGACTATCAAGACACTTGATTGGTCAGCTTCAGAATGGTCTTCTCATTCTACTATTTGTAATACCCAGAAAGAAGAAACTGTTAACGGAATTAAATTTACTCGTTCAGCAGAAACTTCAGGGGATGGTTATGCTATTTCTAATGGTCTTTTGACATTTACTTCTGATGGTAATATTCAGAGTAATAATCGTTGGATTGCAGTTCCTTTAGAAAATATTAACGGAAAAATAACCGTTAATATTGCAGGAGTGTCAGGAAATAAAATAGGCGTAAAGTATGCGTTTATTGCAGGCTCAACTACAATAGGTACACCATCAAGTCTAAGTGATGCTGTTACTTCTTCTTCAAATGGTCAATCTATCTCAATAAACATAAATGACATTTCAGAGACTTCTGGCGTTTTGTACTTTGGACGTAGCAGTTCTAATTACACACAGATTGGAAATGTCACTATCACTACTCCAAGCTCAACACCTTCCGTTGGATCTATCAAAAATGTTGATGGTACAACAACCACTTGGGATTTCACAAAGGTAACTCAAACTATGGGTGCCAAATTAACTGATTGGACAGAAGATACTTCTAATAAGTATTTTAAGAATCCAGCAGAAAACAAATATTGGACTCCATCATGGTGTGACGGAATAGCAATAGGCGTTAAAGGAGGTACAGATTCAGATAAGGTACGAGTTTATTATGGTGAAGGTACAAATGCAAGAGGTGTAAATTTCAATGGTAATAATGGTGCCATAAAGGTCACTATACCTGCAGGCGCAAACACTCTTGAAGTATATTCTGCACAAACAATTCTTTCAAGTGACGTAACACTTAGTACTATTACAGGAGGTTACAGCGCAATAGTAACTCCTGGTCAAGAGGTTGTTCTCTATCGTAACTCAGGCGCAACATTTATCACAAAAGTGATAACAAAGCATGAGGATATCCCTACCTACACCATCACCTACAACCTCAATGGTCATGGCGATGCGATTGCTGATGTAACTGAAGCAACAGCTCTTCCTTCAACTCTCCCTACACCAACAGCAACTGGTTATGACTTTGGTGGATGGTACACAGATGAAGGTTTGACTAATGCAGCTACTGCTGGTGCAGCAATCTCTGCAAACACAACACTCTATGCTAAGTGGACTGCTCAGGTGTATGAGATTAAGTACCCTGGATTCGATGGAACTCATGGTGACAACCATCCTACTCGTCATACATACGGCACAGCAACCACTCTTGTAAATCCAACAAAGGCAGGATATACTTTTGATGGTTGGTATGACAATCAAGAATTCACAGGTTCTGCAATCACTGTAATCGGTGCAACACAGATTACTGCTAATATCAACCTCTACGCAAAGTGGACTGCTGCTGCTTCTGCATGCGAGATTTCTAATCTCAAATTTGGAGAGACTGCATTAGAATTGATTGATGGCATCTACACTGTAACAATTGCTCATAATGATTTGCAAAATCCAAAAGATGGCAAGTATTACTATGATGTAACATTCAACATTTCTGAGAATGCTACCGTTACTTGTAGTTCCGGTACTCCTAAAAATGACAATGGCACATGGTCAATGAGAAAGTCTCTTGGTACTAATGCTGGAGACAATACAAACTTCACCCTTACCGTTACAGCGCAAGATGGTGTTTCATCAAACACTTATAGCATCCGACTCGTCCGTGGCTCAAACCCTGTTACTGGCATCTCTCTTGACAAGCAGAAGGTATATTTGGAGTATAACACAACTACTGATCTTGTAGCTACTGTAACTCCTGACGATGCTACAAACAAGAACATCAACTGGACTTCAAGCGATGAAAGCAACGTAACTGTAACAAACGGTACTGTCAAGGCTAAGGGTGCTTATGGTGGTTCAGCTGTAATCACAGCAACTGCTGCTGACGGTAGTGGTGTATCTGCTGATTGTAACGTTTACCTCTATCGTTTCAGCGAGACAGGAACAACTTCTAAGGATTTCGTTGTTGGCGCTGATGTCTCTGGTGTTAACCCAAGGATTAATACCGTATTTACAGACGAAAGTGGTAATGTAACTTTTACTAAGGATGACTTCACAGTTACTTCTTCAAACTCAAGTGTTATTTCTGGTTCTGTTCATGGTTTACAAGGTTCTAATAATGAAAAGGTCGTTCTCGACCTCACCCTTGGTGGCTCTGCCGGCGAAGCAGAACTTTACCTCACATACACAGGTAGCAACACTAATTACAATGGTACAAAATGCACTATTAAATATACAGTAGCAAGTGCTGGTATCGGTGCAACAGACTGCTCTGATGCTTACGGTGCTAACGTAACCTCTGATGCTTATGCTCTTACAGAAGGTAAGACCGTAAAATTCTCATTCACTAACCACAATGGTGCTAAGGGTGAGTCTTGGAACAACTGGGATTTGGTTACCGGCTACAGCACAGATCACCCAGATCAAGGCAACGCAACCGTTCTCCGTGCAGATGCATGGTACTGGGGTTCTGGCGAAAACGGTACACACTGCAACAAAAGCGGCGACTGGTCTGCTATGACTCAGGACAACCTCGACGGTGCACATGTTGACGTAGAGGTAACAAAGGTAGGCAACACCGTAACATACTATGCTGTGATGACTCTCAAGGATGGCAGACAGGCTATGGAGGATCTCACATATACATATACATCCGTACCTTCTCACGCATGGCTCCGTGTTGACAACTCTTACATCTCTGACCTTGATGTAACAACTGGCGACATTACTTACCGCACTGTTGCTATCTCAAAGAACAATGATGCTGCAGGTACAATCTCTGCAAAGGTTAAGGACACTAACACTGAAGTAACACAGGTTATCAACGGTACAACAGTAAACTTTACTGCTACTCCTGCCGATGGCTATGAGTTTGACGGCTGGTATGCTGGTGACAACCTCGTTGCTACAGAGGCTGTATATCAAACATCTGTTACTGCAAATGTAAATCTTACAGCGAAATTCAAGACTCTTGTAGTTGCATCTACTATCTGGACATTTGAAGAAGGAAATGGAAATGGCACATACACAGAGAATGAAATGGACCTCGTTATTGATGGTGGTTCTTGGAATGGTACTGGTATAAAGTTAAACGGTGATAACGCATCATTTACTTTTACACCGAATGCAGATGGCGTACTTACCGTAAGTGGTACTATATCTAATGGTACAACTGCATATATATCAGTTACCCAAGGTGGTAATGCAGTTGGGTACACAGAGTTGTCCACTGGTGTAGCAAGATACAACGTCGTTGCTGGCCAACCAGTCGTTATCAAGCGTGCAAATTCTAACCACCGTGTATCTCAAATTGAATTTACTCCTACAGGAAACATTGGACTTTCTGCTCCTCAGATTTCGGTAGAGAACGGCATCGTTACATTCACAAACCCTAATGTTGCCACAACTCTCTACTTTAAGTATGATCGTGCAAAGGAGGGTGACATCGCAGTAAACAACTATGATGCCTACACAACATTAGAGACTAAGCAGATAACTCTCCCTTATGGTATCTATCCAGCAGACTGGATTCAGGCACAAGTAGGCGATGGAGCAAAGTCAAGTGCTATTACTAAGTATCCTACAGAAGTTACTGTAGCACCAGACGTTCCTACTTTCGCAAAAACTAATACTGCTATCAACTTTACTGCTCCTGAAAGATGTTTCTTGGAGTTCCACGTTGGTTCACAGAGCGCAGAAGCAGTTCAGGTTTATAGCACAACTGCAACAGTTACACTTGACTTGTCTTCTGCAACTAAAAAGATGACTATCAAGAATGCAGGAACCCCAGAAGCAGACCTGACCTTTGACCTCGCTACTCTCTATGTGAAGACAGTAGCTGAATATAATCTTCCAAACAGCGCAAAGGATTATATCGGTTCAGATTTGGTGGAGGTAACTACTGAAGCAACAAATGTTGCATCCGTAAGTATTCCTGAGGCTATTGAGATTTATGTAGGTCAGACACTGGATGTGACCATGACTCCTACTTGGATTGATCCTTCTGGTAGTCCTTCAACAGCAGCTTTCGCAAAGAGATGGACTATTACTTCTGGTACAGACTATCTGACATTGGCAGATAATGTACGCACCACAAGTAAGATTACTGGTCAGAAGTCTAACACTTCTGACAATGCTATTGCAAAGCTGAAGGTAAGTCTTGACGGTGTTGAGTCTAACGAATGTACTGTAACAATCAAGCGTACCCCTCTCGCTGTACGTGCTGACCATGTGGCCCTCTCTCACAATGGCAACGAAGCAAGAACTATACGTGCGATTGCATACAACCCATACACTCGTGCTACTGTGGGCGTAAGTGGAACTAAGGCAGAAAATGACAAGGATCTCACTATTACTGCAGCTCCAAAGTCAGGCACAAGTGCATTTGCAACTTCGTCAAACAATACAATCACTCCTACTGGAACAGCTACTGGCACAGAAACATGGGTTGTAACAGCCGCTCCTAAGACTACAGCTGACAAGAATCTCTACACTTCTGGTACTGCTGAGATTGAAGTAACATGCCGTGACTACCTCTATGCTTACAGTACGAGCGTACCAGCAACAGCTCCTACTGCTCGTCCTGTAGAAAATACAAGTCATGAGATCGCTCTGAACTACTTTGCAGGTCATAATCCAGCAGAATGTAAGGTTTACGATGAAGAAACTAAAAATTACAATGTCCTGAAGACTTGGGGTGATAAGAACCGCGGTCCTCAGGAGCAGGTTATTGCGAATTATAGTGTAACAACAACTATAAAAAATGGTGAGGAAGTTACAACAACCCAAAAACCATACGCCCGTATCCACGGTTGGGATGGCATCAAGAATGTTGCTGAACCTACAATGAACTCATTGTCTGAGCAGCATAGTAAAAACGCTAGTCCTGTTTATAATGGCAACTCTAATGGTACATTCACTTATAAGCAGTACAGCTACTCTGGCGATCATGATGAGTTCAATGTACCTGTAATGGGTTCATTCTATCGCTTCTATCCTGAGAAGAACGGTACTCTCATTGCTTACCTCTGCGTAAACGGTCAGTTCTCAGATTCCGAGATGGCTAATTTGGCAGCGAACAATAGTACAATGACTGGTTATGCAAGCCGTAACACTTACTTCCTGGATCCATACGCAAACTCTATGAATATCCAGAATGCTACGGTTCAGCCTACATCTACTATCCAGCCAGGATTCTTCTATTACACTCTTGACAACTGTAAGAACACAGCTAACCTCACAAAGGATATTGAAGCACTCTTGAACAACTGGGCTAAGTGGGGTAACGATGAGAAGGATCTCAACGGCAAGCTTGTCATCCCTGTAAAGAGCGCAAGCTATGCAGCGGGTAAGACATCTTACACTATCAACGATGTAGATTGGACACTCTTCAAGGATCTTGCACAGGATAAGGTAGGTATCTTCCATCAGCCTATCCCTAATGGTGACGGTAGCTTCCGCGCTATCACTAAGACATACGTTCGCTGTGAGGTTCCTGTAGAGAAGGGACGCGTTTACTACGTATCTCCTACAGGCACAAAGACTCGTATGGCTGGTGTAGAGTTTATCCCTGACGCAGAGGATCCTGAGGCAGTTAATGTAAACTTCTATAATGGTACCATTAGTGCACAAAGCAACACTGCTCCTTATAATCTTCCAAGTAATGCAAACCAATCTACAGGTTTCCAGAACGATGTAACAATGACACCTGGCAACTACTACAATGTAACTCTTGCCGACCGCTCATTCAAGGCTGATCAGTGGTATTCATTCTGTATGCCATTCGATGTTCCAGAAAAGCAGATTCATGATATATTTGGAGCAGGCGCTGTCACAATTCACTTCGATAACGTAAAGGAGGAGAATGGTGACCTTAAGATGAACTTCTGGAGCCACTTCTATGATCAGGTTCGTGCAGGTCGCCCTATCATGATTAAGATGCCAGAGACATTCCCTAATGGTGGAACAACACTTGATAAGGGTGCAGTTACTTTCCAGCATGTTAAGTACAACCCTGTTTCAGAATCAGCCCTCTATATTCAGAACGGTGATTGGTTGTTCAAGGGTTCTTATACTCCTGTAGCAATGGGTAAGAATGCTGTAATCATCAATGGCACTCAGTTCTATCATTACAGAGACACGGAAAAGACTCTTGCTGGTAACCGTGCATGGATTCAGGGACCTGCAAGCCAGTCTAGCAATGCTCGTCTCATAACTTCTATCTCATCATTTGATGAAGATAATAATGACGAAGAGACTACAGGCATTGAGGTTCTTCTCTCTGAGATGGGCTACAACGTGATGAAGTCAAGTGATAAGATTTACAACCTCAACGGTCAGATGGTTGGTCAGGGTGCTGACATCAACAATCTCCCTAAGGGTGTGTATATCGTTAATGGTAAGAAGCAGATTGTTAAGTAAAGAATGGAGGTAAAAGAAATGAAAAAGCAATATATTGAACCATCTATTCAGATACACAATCTCCGCATCGAGTCCTGCATCTTGAAGCAATCAGATCCACCATCATCTGGTGTTGATAACTTCATTGACGAAACTCCAACAGGACTTAGCCCAACCGTAACTGGTGGTGACTATGGTCAAGATCCACCACCATTCATTGAAGGAGAATAATATTTCCCACCAAGTGCATACACATAGCACTTAACATACTAACTCCTTTGCAGCAGCTACAGCTCTGGTAGTCAGAGCCGTGTAGCTGCTGCAATTGTTTTTTATAGAGAAAAACGGCGGAATGTTTGGAGGTAAGAAAAAAAGTTTGTAACTTTGCCGCCGAGAAAGGAAAAAAACTATGACAACAGCAGCACCACATCTTAACGAAGCACAGAAGTCTATCCTTCGTGCCTTCTCATGTGTAAACACAAAAGAAATGGAGGTAAAACTTCAAGAGTACATCTCACGATTCTTCCAATCACAGGTTGACG
>JAZLKJ010000118.1:0-2114 GCA_045597565.1 Prevotella sp.
ATCCTCAGTTCGCGTAGTATGATTTGAAGCATTTGGTTAAGATGCAAACATTTAAAGATTCAAAAATGCAAAAAAATCAAAGATGCAAATATTCAAAAAATGCAAATATGAGTCCACTTGAAAAAGTGGCTTTTAGAGTTAGACTTTCTGCATTCCCAGAGGCAGTTTCTGAGTTTAGCAGGTTAATCGAGATATCTTAAAAAGAGTCATTGTTGACTCCTGAATGTCATGTTCGAGCTCTTGTGAGCGATTATATGACCTATATGAAGCCTTTTATCGGCTCAAAGCGGTCTTTGATACATTTTATGCATTCTGAAGAGCTAATTTCGCATCGTAGATGAAAAGTCGGCGCATGTTGATCCAGGCACAACGGGCTAATGCCTGAAGTGTCTGCTTGAAGAGTCCTCTGTAACGAGTCTTGTTGTTCCTGGTATGGAAGCTGTACTGGAAGATTGTCGCTTCAACGTTGTTTCGTTTCTTTCGTTCCTCCCATGGGATGTGTTCCATTCTCTGACGGTTCTGGGAGCGTTCAACTGTTGCATCGTTAAAGTACCGGTAGGTTTTCTTGCCGTCCTTCCCCTCTACAGGTATCTTCCATTTGCCATCTTTCACCTTTGTGGCAGTCAAGACCTCGGATGTCTGCTTGTCTGTTACGGTGAGAGTTCCGTCTTCCTGCTTTTCAAGATTGAAGCGTGAGGGTTTGCCTTGCAGTCCGCTGGCTATGAGTTCGAATCCGTTTTCCTCATCGGCAGCGAGTTCACGGTTGTCCTTGCTCTGGTAGGCTCCGTCAACAATTACCTTGTCCACATCGTTGCCTGTCACTTTCTTAGTTTCCTCAATGGCACCCTTCAGGAATCCGTTGTCTGCAGCAGTAGCTGGCTTTACCTCTACGTCTGTAATAAGGCTTGGCTTGCCTTCCTCGTCACAGGTCTCTGTGATGTTGGTAGAGTTTCCCTTCACTTTCTTGCCACCCTTTGCACGATAGGCTGCATCTGGGTCATGAGGATTCTGCACACTGTTTGCAGAGATAAGTTTCTTGTCCCGTACGCTGATATTGCCATCCTTGTCCACCTCATACTGTTCGTGGAACACTCGTCTGAGGAGAATCTTCTCTGTGTCAGCACACTTGGAAAGAATGTGGCTTATGATGATTCCCAGATTAAGCAGGCGTGCACCAAGCGTATCGTCATCCGAGCGATAGACCGTCTTCGAGGCATCCTCTTCAAGGAAATCCTTAGCCAACTGGCGGTACATCTGGTCGGAGATTCCCTCTATGTCCTGCTCTGTGATACTCAGGCGGTATGTCTCGTGGATGATCTCATAGCGTGAGAACCATGCTATGTTACTGCCGATAAGCTTGCTGTCCATGCGGACGGTCTTGCCTTCTATCTTGTATTTCTTTATCTGCTTGCTTGTCAAGTTCTGATAGACCTTCTTATACAGGTTCACATGCTCATCGTTGTTCTGTTCATAGTTGGCAATACGACGGAAGAAGTTGTAATAGGAATCGATGGAAGGGCATGGGTCGCTGAGGTTGAACAAACCAACCGCTCTGCGCCATACCAGATTGTAGCGGATGTTCTCCTCAAGCTGCTTGTCATTGCATCTCTCGCCTTCCTTCAATATGCGCATTGCAACAAGGATGCGGATTTCCTTTGTGGGAGCACCCATGTTACCCTCGACAAAGAGAGGACGGAATATCTCCTCGTCAATGTTGCTGGTCACATTGGCATAGAACTGGTTGAACCATGACAAAGGATCTTCCATGTACTTCCTGTCGTGCTCACTCATTGTGAATTCAGGCGTTGCGAACAGGTCTGGCTGAGATTTTGACTTGCTTGTCTTGAACATAATTACAGGTATTGAAATACTATGCAAAGGTACGAATTTTTCTTCAGATTACAAAATGTCAAAGAACGATATAGTGTTAAACAAATGTAATATTAATCATGGTCGGTATGCCCGACTTTTTCAAGTGGACTCTTATATAGCATTGTGCAATGTTTATCTCAATGTTCAAGACACCTTACAGGCATACTCAGCTTTAGGCGAAGGGCTTAGGGCATATCGCAACAATGGAGAACTTTTAGAAACAAGAGCTCAGTTGTATTTCG
>JAZLKJ010000119.1:0-40275 GCA_045597565.1 Prevotella sp.
ATCCCACGCAGAGAGTGTCTGCAAACGCTCGCTCGCCATCTTAAAGAAAAGAAGAACAAATGAAACTCGATATAATTCTCGCCGGAGTAGGAGGCCAGGGCATCCTCTCCGTAGCAACAATAATTGGTGAAGCTGCCATGAACGAAGGTTGGCAGATAAAGCAGGCTGAGGTTCACGGTATGAGCCAGCGTGGTGGCGACGTGCAGAGTAATCTGCGCATCAGCGACCAGACTATCCATAGCGACCTTATCCCAATGGGCAAGGCTGATGTTATTATCTCGCTCGAACCGATGGAAGCTCTTCGCTATCTTCCTTACCTCAATCCAGAGACTGGTTGGATTATCACTTCGTCAGCTCCTTTCGTGAATATAAATAATTATCCTACAACCGAACAGCTCGATGCGGAGTATGCAAAGATTCCTCGCGTTGTTCGCATAGATGTAGAGCAACTTGCTAAGGATAATGGTTCGCCACGCTCGGCAAACGTGGTGCTCCTTGGTGCTGCACAGAAGGCTCTCGGCATAGACTATCAGAAGTTGGAAGATGCCGTTCGTCGTGTGTTTGCTCGCAAGGGCGAAGCTGTTGTTGAGGCTAACGTAAAGGCGCTTAAGGTCGGACTGGAAAATGCTTAAAGAAAGATGAAAATATTCTCAGAAGAACTGGTTGCATCTACAGCCAAAGAACTGCATATCACAGACTTACAGAATGCCACAATCGGCGAAACTCTCATCCTTGCGCAGACTCTCGAACAGCGCACAGGAATCCCTTTCATCCGCATGGACCAGGGCTCACCGGGTCTGCCAGCCAACATGATTGGCCGTCAGGCTGAGAAAGATGCCATTGATCGCGGTGTTGGTCAGCATTACCCAGCTGCTGCCGGCATTCCGGAACTGAAGAATGCTACGGAGAAGTTTATCAAGGCTTTCCTCAATCTTGACATTCCAGCGGCTTGCTGTCTGCCTACGACAGGTAGTGTGGCAGCGTCTTTCGGCTCTTTCGTTATAACAACTCAACTTGATCCGAAGAAGAACAAAGTACTCTTCATTGATCCGGGTTTCCCTATCCAGAAGTCGCAGCTTCGCATTATCGGTGCCGACTGGGAGGAGTTTGATATTCACGACTATCGTGGCGAAAAGCTTCTGGCAAAACTGGAGCCGATTCTCGCCAAAGGTGATATTGCGGCTATAGTCTATTCCAACCCGAACAATCCCGCATGGATCTGCCTTGAGGAGAATGAACTTCAAACAATCGGACAGCTCGCTACGAAGTACGACGTCATCGTGCTTGAGGACTTGGCATATTTCTGCATGGACTATCGTCGTCAGCTCGGCCTTCCTTTCGAGCCGCCATATCCGCCAACGGTAGCAAGATATACAGACAACTATATCCTGATGCTCTCTTCTTCAAAGATATTCTCATACGCAGGACAGCGAGCAGCCGTTGCTTGCGTGTCACCAAAGCTCTTCGACCGTCAGTATCCTACTCTTGCTGCGCGTTACCATGATGCCGGACATTTCGGCACTACGTTTATTGCTAGCGTTATGTATATGATAACTAGCGGCGTGACACATTCCACTCAGTTTGGTATGGCGGCAATGTATGAGGCAGCAGTGAAAGGCGAGATTGACTTCGTGGAAGACACTCGCGAGTACGAAATTCGTGCTAAGCGTATGCTCAACATCTTCAAAAAGCACGGCTTTACAATGCCTTACGATGAAGACCCTACAGCAGGACCTGTTGAAGGTGGTTTCTTCTTCACGCTCAGCTATCCGGGAATGACTGGCGGCGAACTTGTCAAGGAACTCCTCCACTATGGTGTTTCCGCCATCTCACTCTCTACAACTGGTTCTGACCAGCAGGGCATCCGCGGCTGCACATCCCGCATGAGAGAAGAACTCTATGCCGTCCTTGACGAGCGCATGAAGGCTTTTGCGGAAGACCATGGGGCAATTAAAAATTGAAAATGGATAATGGATAATTGCCCCCGTGCCCGAAGCGTCAGCTTCGGGTCCATCCCCAAACCAAAAACTAAAAACCTCAAAATACATGTCAGAAAAAATTCAACAATCTCTTCGCGATTCTGCCGCAATGCGCTGGATTGCACTTGTCATTGTCTCAGTTACAATGATGTTCGGATATTTCTTTACCGATGTGATGTCTCCACTTGAGCCGCTACTCACTGCGGCAAAGGGTGCAGAAGACGGGCTCGGACTCGGCTGGAGCTCTTCTGAGTATGGTTGGTTCTCAGGTGCTTACGGCTTGATGAACGTTTACCTTCTCTTGCTTTTCTTCGGAGGTATTATCCTTGACAAGTTCGGCATCCGCTTCACTGGCTTGATGTCAACAGCCCTCATGTTCGGCGGTGCTGTCATCAAGTGGTGGTCAGTAGCCAACGACTTCGGCGACGCAACAGTCTGGGTACCTTTCGGCGGCGACGTACAGGCTCAGGTGGCTTATGCAGGACTCGGCTTCGCCATCTACGGTGTAGGCTGTGAAATTGCAGGTATCACGGTCAGCAAGGTTATCGTAAAGTGGTTTACAGGTCATGAGCTTGCCCTTGCAATGGGCTTGCAGGTAGCACTTGCTCGTATCGGTACAGCCGTTGCCCTCGGTGCTGCTCTGCCTATCGCTCGCGCTTTCGGTGGCGTCAGCGCTTCTGTAGGTCTTGGTGCTGCTTGCCTTTGCATTGGTATGATTTCTTTCATCGTTTACAATGTGATGGACACAAAGCTTGACAATTCCGAATCTGAGAGCAAGAGCGCAGAAGAAACTGAAGAAGGATTCAAGTTCTCTGACCTTGGTCTGCTCTTCGGCAACAAGGGTTTCTGGTGCATCACGCTCCTCTGCCTCTGCTTCTACGCTGGCGTATTCCCATTCCTTAAGTTCGCCACAAAGCTCATGGTGTTCAAGTATGGTGTTGATGCTAATCTCGCAGGACTTATCCCTGCCATGCTTCCTTTCGGCACCATCTTCCTCACTCCGTTCTTCGGCAGCATCTACGACAAGTTCGGCAAGGGTGCTACGCTGATGATTATCGGTTCTGTACTCCTCACTCTCGTTCATGTCACATTCGCTCTGCCGATGAGCAATGTTGCACTCGCTATTGCAGTGATGGTAGTCCTTGGTGTTGCTTTTGGTCTTGTACCTTCTGCCATGTGGCCTTCAGTGCCAAAGATTATTCCGATGAAGCTTCTCGGCACAGCTTACGCAGTTATCTTCTACATTCAGAACATCGGACTTTCAATGGTTCCAATGTGGATTGGTTCTGTAAACGACAAGAATACCGACGCAACAGGTTTTATCGACTATACAGAATCAATGACTATCTTCGCAGGTTTCGGAGCCATTGCCATCATCATCGCCATCCTTCTTCTCCTTGAAGACAAGAAGAAAGGCTACGGTCTAGAACAGCCGAATATTAAGTAGTTTTCTCTAAATGTATTGAATGTAGGGCGAAGTTTACTGAGCCGCGATTCAGGTTTTATTGCGCGAAACGGCTCGGAAAATCCTCGCCCTACTAAGTTTTATATGAAATTTAAGAAAATCATCTGTTTCTGCTGGGTAGAGAATATCCAGCAGAAACTGAAAGCGCGATTCTACGATAAAGAGAAAAAGCGTTATCGTCACGCATGGGTTCTCTATGTCGCCCTCGGCTTGTACATACTCCACTGGATATGGCACATAGCAGTCGGCGCAGCAGTTGTCGGCTTCATTTACCAGTTGTTCGAGTAACTAATAACATTCAAACATGCCTAACTACAATAAATGGGTGGCTTGCTGGGGCAATGCTACATCAATAACAGACCGCAAGGAGTGTGTTTATGCTAAGGACATCACGCTTCGCTATCCTGTCCGAATGGTGTTCTCGGGCAGCAAACTCCGTTTCCGTTTCTCTAACCTTACAGGCATAGAGCCTGTTACCCTGACAAAGGCTTTTGTTGATGCCGTAGCGATTACTTTCTCCGGAATGCAGTCTGTTACCATTAAGCCTGGCAAGGAGATAGAGAGCGATGCAATAGACTTTGGTGTTACGGCTGGCGAGACTATAAATGTTAGCATGTATTTTGCCGACTATACGCAAATGAATGCCGGCACTCTCATCACAGGACCACTGTCAGAAGGCAAGTATTCATACGGCGACTATGCCGAGCAGAAGGAACTTCCGCTTGACCTTACCCGCCGCACAAACTGGTTCTATTTCCTCAACACCATCGACATCCTTACCGAGGAGAAGAACTACGCGCTGGTATGCTATGGCGACTCCATAACCGCCCAAAGCTGGCCTGACTTTCTCTCTCTGCGCTGCATGGAGAATGGATACAACGATGTGGCTATCATACGTCGTGCCGTCAGCGGAACACGAATACTGCGCCAGTACGACTGCATAACCTATCAGACTTACGGCCTAAAGGGCGAGACGCGATTCCCAATAGAACTGAATGTTGCGGGCGCAAAGGCCGTCATTATCCAGCACGGCATAAACGACATAATCCACCCTGTTGGTTCTGACGTAAATCCGTTCCGCCCATGGAGCGATATGCCTACCGTGGAAGAAATGCAGAAGGGTGTGGAGGAACTTTATGTGAAGCATGCCCGCCAGCTCGGACTGAAGGTTTGGAGCGGCACGCTGCTTCCTATCTATGGCTGGAGAACGTTCAATGAGGAACGCGACAAGATGCGCTGCCAGTTTAACGAATGGTTATTAAACTCTGATCTCTTTGACGGCTGCGTAGATTTTGACAAGGCTGTTCGCGACGCTGATAATCCTATCGCTTTTGCCCTTGGTTTTGATTCTGGCGACCATCTCCACCCAAGCGAAACGGCTTACAAAGCAATGGCAGATTGCGTGCCGGAAGAGTTACTTCTTTAGAATACGGCAATAATCGCCAATGCGGCAAACATTGCAACAACGGCATAAGCTGTCAGCGGCTTTTGTTTCTCAAGAATAATCTCGCTCTTGAGAAAACTTCGCTGCAAGAATCGGCTTAGGCTGTAAATGGCAAATCCAAGCAGAAGGCCAAGAATTGCGCCAACAGTTACATCGCCAGGATAATGCACGCCAAGATAAACGCGACTGTAGCACATAATCGTTGCCCAGGAGAACATCGCAACAGTGTTCCATCTGTTACGGAAGAAAAGCCAGATGAGCGTGGCAAGACCGAATGTGTTTGAGGCATGGCATGAAGGAAAACCGTAAGCCTTACCCTCGCGATAGCCTTCCACAGCATGGACGAGCGAGTGAACAGGATTGTCTATGCAGACTGGACGAAGACGCATGAACACGGGGCGGATAATCTGTGAGCAGCAGAAATCGGTAAGGAAGAAGGTAACTCCGACAGTTGCCAGCACGGCAAGCAACTGCCAGGAGAACTTCAACCGCTTATAGAATTCGCATAATATAATAAGGTAGAGAGGAAGCCAGATGAGTTTGCCTGATATCAGAGACATCAGGACATCAAAATACGGATTATAGTTTCCGTTTATATACAGCAATATTTCCTGGTCTATCGTTTCCAAAATAAATTCGCGAATTATTGTGGGTGTAGGAAGCCTCCCACTGTGGGGGAGGTTTGGAGGGGGCTTTACTTCGCTCTATAGTAACTTGAAACCTTTCCCTTGTAGCTTATCTGGAGCGAGTCTTTCAGCAGCAGGACGAGGTCGCAAGTGTCGCGCTCGCAGTTTTTGTTCGGGATTTTGCGCATCATGTCCGGGTCTTTCGGGTCAATAATGGAATCGGCTTCAGAGAATATAATCTGACCAAAAGCAACCTTCCATGAAGCGTAAGAGGAACCTGAAGGGTAGGTTACAGGTTTATCCTGATCGTTATTGCCAAGGAAGTTAGTTCCCACTGTAGCCGCCTTTCCCTGTCTTTTCAGTTCGAAACCGCGTTCCACAGGAATCATGTACGAATTGATTATGGAATCAACATTTGCGTCTGGATTCTCATGAAGCAGCATCGTCCTTGCGTTTTCCTTCTCTTCCGGCATTACAAGATGTACCCACTTGCCCTTAACGAGGTCCATGTTTACAACCATATCTGCTACAGTGCTGTCGTTCTTGTTTGGAATGACGGCACACCAATCACCAGGCTCCAATTTGCCGATGACCTTATGATGTTTGAAGGCTCTCATGACATTGAATGTCAATGGTTTGGCTTCAAGGTTGTATGTCGGAATCACAACTACGAACGTGTCGTTGCAGCCTTCGCAGGCTATTCCGTACAACATTCCGTCCTTCAGCTCCATCTTTGCGGTTCTTGATTGCGGTTGCTTGACCAATTTTGGTTCCTTTTTGCCGCAAGCAAAAAGCATTGTCAAAAAGAGTAATATAAGGAAAATAGCGCTTTTTCTCATTTGATGTAAATTGATTAATTGATTAAAATCGGTGCAAAGTTATAAAAATATCTCATTTTCAACGCAAAATTTCCATCTTTTTATTAATTTTGTGGCGAAAATATTAATATAGTATTCCTATCTACGTATGAAGAAAAAGATACAGTTCAGTCTCGTATATCGTGACATGTGGCAGTCTTCAGGTAAGTTTCAGCCACTAAAAGACCAGCTTGTACGTGTTGCTCCAGCCATTATTGATATGGGCTGTTTCGACCGTGTTGAGACAAACGGTGGTGCTTTTGAGCAGGTAAATCTCTTGGCGGGTGAGAACCCTAACCAGGCAGTTCGTGCATTCACAAAGCCATTCAACGAGGTGGGCATCAAGACCCACATGCTCGACCGTGGCTTGAACGCACTCCGTATGTACCCAGTTCCTGATGACGTACGCGAACTCCAGTACAAGGTAAAACATGCTCAGGGCGTTGACATTCCTCGTATCTTCTGCGGACTCAACGACGTGCGCAACATTATTCCTTCTATCAAGTGGGCTAAGGCAGCTGGCATGACACCACAGGCCACTCTCTGTATCACTACATCTCCTGTCCACACCGTAGATTACTACATGGGCATCGCTGAGCTGGTTGTTGCTGCTGGTGCTGAGGAAATCTGCTTGAAGGATATGGCGGGTATCGGTCAGCCTGCTATGCTCGGTGCACTCACAAAGGCTATCAAGACAAAATGGCCAGACATCATAATCCAGTATCACGGTCACTCAGGTCCAGGTCTTTCAATGGCTTCTATCCTTGAGGTCTGCAACAATGGTGCTGATGTTATCGATACAGCCATCGAACCACTCTCTTGGGGTAAGGTTCATCCGGACATCATCTCTGTTCAGAGCATGCTCAAGAACGAAGGCTTTGAGGTTAAGGACATCAACATGAATGCCTACATGCAGGCTCGCTCTCTCACTCAGGAGTTCATTGACGATTGGCTCGGACTCTTCATCAACCCAGGAAACAAGCACATGTCATCGCTCCTCCTCGGTTGCGGTCTCCCAGGCGGTATGATGGGTTCTATGATGGCTGACCTTGCTGGTATTCATTCTGCTATCAACAACATCCTCAAGAAGAAGGGTGAGAAGGAATATACTTCTGACGAAATGCTCGTGAAGCTCTTCAACGAGGTTGAATACGTTTGGCCACGCGTTGGTTACCCACCACTTGTAACTCCATTCTCTCAGTATGTTAAGAACATTGCTCTCATGAACCTTCTCACAATGGCTCAGGCCAAGGGTCGCTTCGCAATGATGGACGACTCAATGTGGGGTATGATCCTCGGTAAGTCTGGTAAGATTCCTGGAGAAATTGCTCCAGAACTTGTTCAGATGGCAAAGGAGCAGGGACGCGAATTTACTGACGCTGACCCTCATACTCTTCTCAAGAACGCTCTCCCAGACTTTATTAAGGAGATGGAAGAAAACGGTTGGGATCGCGGTCAGGACGACGAGGAACTCTACGAGCTTGCTATGCACCCAGAGCAGTATCGCAACTACAAGAGTGGTAAGGCTAAGGAGAATTTCGAGGCAGACTGTCGCAAGATTCGCGAGGCTAAGGCTCAGCAGGGCGGTGGTGGCAAGGCTTACTACGATCTTGGTGCCGTTCAGTCTGGTCAGATTTTCTTCGAGGTGGCTACAGAGTGCGTCCTTCACGACTGTATCGAACCACTTGTTGGCACTCAGTACGAGGTTGGTCAGCCATTCTGCTACATCCTCACATCTTGGGGTGAGATGTGTCCTGTACAGATTCCATTCGCAGGTAAACTTGACGAGGTTTGCGTAAAGCAGGGACAGAAGGTCACTCGTGGCACAAAGCTCGCTGCTCTCATGAAGATTTAAATTTCTTAAAGGTGAATCTATAACCCATTAATTGTAGGGCGAGGATTTCCGAGCCGTTTCGCGCGAATAAGGTTCGAGAATCCTCGCCTTGCTTAATTTCCAAAACCTTACCATGATAAATATCTGCTCCACCCCACTACCTGTTGACATAGTATTCCACCCATCTTGGTGGCACAAACACGCAGGTATTTCCTTCGACGAGAGTTTCTTTTACGACCCATTGCGTCGTGTGGAGGACGAGCGTAAGATGGAGGAGGTGCTTTACGAGCGCTTTGGCGACCTCGGACTTGGCGAGGACCATCTGAAAGATCTTCCTCAGATTGGTGCTGTACATCTTGCTTCTGGTTATCTGCTTTCTGAGATGCTTGGATGCAAGATTGAGTACTATGAAGACGCACCGCCACAGGTGATTTGTGCCCATAAGGACACGCTTGACTTTGAGGTTGAGGAAGCTTTCCGCTCGCCTGCTTTCCAAAGGCTTGTCGGTCTTGTTGATAAGCTGAAGGCGAAGTACGGCTATGTCGTTGGCGATATAAACTGGGGCGGAGTGCTCAATCTTGCCATAGATGTTCGTGGCGAAGAAATTTTTACAGACATGATGCTTGAGCCGGAGAAGGCTGATATCTATTTCCGCAAGATAGCACAGGTCATAGACAAGTTTGTTTGGTACATTCAGAGCAATACGGGCTCTTCGTCCATCTCTGTCAATCGCAGTGCCCGTTTGTTCAACTATCCAGTTGCTATTCATTCTGAGTGCAGCCACACCATGATTTCTGAAGACGACTACCGTCGCTTCTTCCTGCCTATAGACCAGGAGTGGAGCCGTCGTCATAAGCCTTACGGCATACATTACTGCGGCAAGGATCCTCACCGAATGGTAGAAGCTTTCGCGGAGATTGAGCGACTTACCTTCCTTGATGTGGGCTGGGGTGGTGATGTGGCATTGCTTCGCAAACATCTGTCCGACACATTCTTCAACATCCGTCTCAATCCTGTTGATATCCAGAAATATACATACGAAGAACTTAAGCAGAATATCGCCGAGCGCGTTATTGCTTCAGGACCTGACCTCACCAAGACTGGTCTCTGTTGCGTGAATATGGACAAGGAAGTCAGCGATAGCCGCATATGCGAAATATTCCAAGTAGCGGAAGAAATCAAAGCAACTGAAAGTACAAAAGGAACTATCTCAATGTTTCATTCGGACACTGCTACTACCCAAGCTACCGCCTCCTCTGACTCCTTCGACTTCACTCTCGCCGACAGCCAGGCGACAGTCGTCCGTCAGCTTGAGCCAACAGACTTTAATGTCACCCGCTATGCCGACTATGCCGCCGAACTTGACGAGCGCTGCGACAAGTTTTGGAAGGCTGATGAAGGCATCCTCGTTTATCGCCGAATGCGAGTGAAGGATGTCTTCGCTCAGGACTCTCGTTCCATGGAAAAATCTCTCCGCTGGCAGTTGGGAGCCTTGGAAGAGAGCATGAAGTTCAAGAGCGATGTGCCTAACTTTCTTGAGCCTTGGCACGGACTAGGTACTGTCGCTTCCGCATACGGCTTCGGCTATCTGTGGGAAGAAGGGCAGGCTCCTGCTGTAGATGGCAAGTTCGGCTCCGTTCGTGAACTTGTCAATGCTCCTTTTACTGCGGTGAAGAATACGGAGATAGGTCGCTACACTCTCGATATGACACGCTATTTCAAGCATCATACAAACGGCAGAATTCCAATGAGTTTCTGCGATATACAGTCGCCGCTGAACACGGTCAGCAACATAATCGACAGCAACCAGTTCTACCTTGACTTCTATGACGATGAGGAGAACATGGCCATTGCGCTCAACCGCACTTCCGACCTTCTCGTTGACTTCACTCGTGAGCAACAGCTTATCATTGGCGATGCCCTTGCTCGTCCGGGACATGGCTTTGCCTCAAGTCGAATGTTTATTGGTCTTGGCATGAGCGATGATACCGTGACGATGATGCCTGACGACATTTACTTCAATACCTGTGTGCCACCGATGGTAAAAGCAGGCGATGCTTTCGGCGGTGCTGTATTCCATTCTTGTGGCAACTGGAGCGGAAAGAAGCAAGACATCGTAAAGATAAACGGTCTTAAGATGGCAGACGGAGCGTTCTCTCTTGCCACTGACCCAGGCGCTAATCCTACCGATGGTTATGCAGAAACGTTTGCTAATACCGGTGTTGTTCTGAACGCAAGAATCGTCGGCAAACCGGAACTAGTGCTTGAGAAGGTTCGCCAGCTGTGGCGTCCGGGAATGAAACTCATCGTTGTAACCTATGCTGAAACACCTGAGGAACAGGCTTATCTGTACGACAAAATCCATGAAATAACCAGATGAAGCTAACCAACTATCGCTGGCGCGTCGTGGCCTTGCTCTTTTGTGCCACCACCATAAACTACATAGACCGTCAGGTCTTGGCTCTGATGAAGCCGTATCTGTCTGCCGACCTTGGTATAACCGAGGCAGACTATGGCATGATTGTTTCGGCATTCCAGGTATCTTACGCAGTCTGCATGCTCTTGGCAGGCAAGTTCATTGACAAGTACGGTAGCAGAGTAGCCTACGCCTTCTTCATCTCCGTATGGTCGCTTGCTGGTTGTCTTCATGCGGCAGCAGTCGGCGCACTCTCACTGGCAGGTGCTCGCTTCATGCTTGGAGCAGGTGAGTCGGGCAATTTTCCTACTGCCATCAAGACCATTGCAGAGTGGTTTCCGAAGAAGGATCGCGCCTTTGCCACCGGCATATTCAATTCTGGCAGCAATATCGGAGCCATCGTAGCACCACCACTTCTCGCTTGTCTTGCATTGGGGTTTGGTTGGCGAATAGCATTCGTCGCTACAGGCTCCATTGGATTCATTTGGGTGGTTTTTTGGCTATGGCTGTATCAGACACCAGAAAAGACCAAAGGAATCTCTCAGGCAGAGCTAGACTATATAAATGAAGACGAAAGCGTACCAGAGTCAACAACATCAAAAGTTGGGGTGCTCTCTCTCCTACGTAATCCTGCCGGCATAGGACTCGCCTTGTGCCGTGCTATCTGCGACTGGCCTTGGTGGTTCTTCCTCTTTTGGGCACCTGATTATCTGAAGAAGACCTACTCTCTCGACCTCTCTGCCACGGTAGTTCCGCTGATGGTCATTTATCTTGTGGCTGATGTGGGTAGCATCTTTGGCGGTTGGCTTTCGCGCTTCATGATAAGCCGTGGCAAGAGCGTGCGCTTTGCTCGTGCAGCCAGTTTGCTTATCTGCGCCTGTCTGGTATTGCCAGTATCGTTGTTGCCTAGTTGCAGCCAGCTCCATTTTGCCGTCGGTATAATCGCTCTTGCGTGCTTTGCACATCAGGCATGGGCATCCAATATCTACACTGTAGCGTCCGACTATTATGAGAAAGAGTATGTCGGCACAATGACCTCCATTGTCGGCTTCTGCGGAGCCTTGGTGGGCAGTTTTGCCTCATTCTTAGTTGGTCTTATCTTGGAGAGCACAGGTAGCTATCAGCTCATCTTTCTCATAGCATCCTCGGCATACGTTGTGGCATGGAGCGTCCTTCAGATGTTTATTCGAAGGTCAAGAATGGTTTCGTAAATATCTTTAACTCATGCGAAAAATATTTTCTTATATAGTGTATATAGCCATCCTCTCGTTCAGCTCTTGCTGTATCGATGATTCTACATCTGCCGATGCGGATGGTGCTGAAGTTATGGCGGTTGATTCTATCAGCTTGCTCGTCAACCAGATACGCAGTTGCTCAAGACTCTATACTGCTGAGGTTAAGTTACACAAGATTATTGTCGCCGACGATCCGCTGACCATAGGTGGCGAAATATTGGGGCAGGATATAAGCGTTGACCTTCCGCTTGGCGACCGCAAGATTGCCATTCCGATGAACGGTACGGCGAAGGCTTACATCGACTTCTCTACATTCTCCAAGAAGAATGTCACTATTGATGGCGACGACATCATCGTTGAGCTGCCCGATCCGAAGGTCGTACTTGTCTCTACCGAGATAGACCACGATGAGGTGCGTAAGAACGTGTCCTTCTTCCGCAGCGACTTTAGCGACAAGGAGATAACCGTCTATCAGAAACAGGGACGCGAGGCTATCATCAAGGCCGTTCCGAAGAGTGGAGTCCTAGAGAAGGCGGAGTCTGGTGCTGCCGCCGTCATCGTGCCGATGCTTATGGAGTTGGGGTATAAGGACAAGAATATACAGGTGAGGTTCAGCCGTAACGTGCTCTCAGATCCTGCTACGTTCTTTAAGAAAAACCTTGTAGTAAAATAGACGGAAAATACTAATATCTCTGTTTGATATTGTACATGATATGATGAAGAATATTAAGGATATATTGTTATACGGCGCGGTCATTATAGTCTGTGTGGTCTTTCTCCGTGTGTGGAGCACATGCGAGAAGGACGGAGGGAAGGGGAAGAGCTTTTCCGAGAAGATAGAGAAAACCCCTATCCACGTGTCTTCGCTGAAGGAAATCGGACAGTGGGAGTTCCTTGCCATCCAGTGCGACGAGATTGTTGATACCGTCCGTAAGGGCATTCTAACCGACGATGTCCTCACGCGCATATACCACGGTACACTGCGTCTTGGTGTGGATATGAAGAAGATAAGGAAACAGAACGTCTCCTACAATAAAAAGACCGACCGTTTGACCGTCACTCTGCCTAAGGTGGCTCTGCTCGACAAGATGTTCATCGATGAGGCGAATACCGACTCCTACTTTGAGAGTGGAAAGTGGAGCGAGATGGCTAAGAAGGAACTGCTCCGAAAGGCCGAGGCGAAGATGAAAAAGCGCTACCTCACCAAAGCCAACCTGAAGCAAGCGGAAGACAACGGCTGTGCCGCTGTGCAGCAGATGTTCATCTCCATGGGCTACAAGACCGTCGTTGTGAAGTTCGAAAAATAAAAGTCCAGCATTTGTTCGTTCCATTCGCTAAAACAAGTGAAGATACTTGGGGAAAATGGCAATGTGAGCATGTTTCAACGTTTTTTCCTGTTTTCGTTTTGTATTTATTTTTCTTTTTCATAACTTTGCACCCTATAAAATACAATAATGACAAAAAGTAAGGCAGAGAATACTCTGATTCGTGGTAAATGAAAAAAACACTTCTTTTGATATTACCTTCTCTTATCCTAATTACGGTGTTGTCTTGCAAAGGAAAGCAGACCGTTACTCAGGATGATAATACAGACTCTTTACAGCAGCAGGTTGGTCCTGTTTTTGTGGAAGATAGTGCTTACGCTTATTGTGCTCAGCAGTGTGCCTTCGGTTCACGCACGATGAACTCAAAGGCTCACGACGACTGCCGACAGTGGATTGTTGATAAGTTTACTTCCTTCGGCATGGAGGTCATTCAGCAGAATGTGCAGCTTAAGGGCTACGATGGCACTCTGCTAAACTCAACGAACATCATCGCTCAGTATAAGCCAGAACTTGAAAGTCGCATTCTTCTCTGCGCTCACTGGGATGCTCGCCCATGGGCAGACAATGACCCGGACGAAGCAAATCATAAGACTGCCATTGATGCAGCCAACGATGGTGCTTCCGGCGTAGGCGTTATGCTTGAGCTTGCACGACTTTTGCAGAAAGACTCTCTCTCCTTTGGCATTGACTTTATCTGCTTCGATGCAGAGGACTGGGGCTTGCCTTCTTGGGAAGAAAACTATGAAGGTAATAGCGACGAGACTTGGGCTCTCGGTGCGCAGTATTGGTCAACACATCCTCATAAGGAAGGATACAAGGCTAATTGTGGCATTCTTCTCGATATGGTTGGTGGCAATGGTGCGCAGTTCTGCTTCGAAGGATTCTCAAAACAGAAGGCTGAGTCCGTTCAGCAGGTGGTATGGGGTGCAGCAAGTACGGCGGGATATGGCAGTTTCTTCCCATACAAGGATGGCGGATATATCACGGATGATCATCTTCCTGTAAATGAAAACCTCAACATTCCTTGCATTGACATCATTCCGTATTATCCTGACTGTCCGCAGTCTTCATTTGGACCTACATGGCATACCGTAAACGATAATATGCAGAATATCAGCAAGGAAACCCTCAAGGCAGTCGGACAGACCCTCGTTCAGGTGCTGTATGGTATTTAGTGTAAATGCTACCAATGAAAAAAATAGTTATTGCAATAGTTTCAATTATTTCTTTGAATAGCTGTACTACATATCATCCGGTTTTCCCCGAGCCCAATGAACGAGTCAATCCTTATGCTCAGAAACCAGTTCCTAATGATGGTGCGGCAAGTTTACTGAAAGATATGATAACTAAGTAATTATATTATTAAATATGACGACAACCATTACTGTTCAATATGATTCTGAAAATGCTTTTATGGTGCATGCCATAGAAGTATTGAAAGGATTAGGAGCCAAAATTTCCATTCCGCAGGTAAAGAAATCTTCTGTAAAGAAGTATAAGAATACGCCTATGGATGTGGATTCTATGGATATGGTTGCTGAAACTTGGGAAGACTATGGTCTTTCAAAAGAGGCGGCTGAGTCATGTGCGCAATCTATGAAGGAATATAGCCGCGGTGAGTATGTAGTATGTCATGATAAAGAGGAACTGGATAAATTCTCTATGGACTCTCATTATAACGATAAATAATAATAACAAAAAATAAACAATATGAAAACTCTTGCAGAACAACTTCTTGAAGTAAAGGCTATCAAGCTTCAGCCAAACGATCCTTTCACATGGGCTTCTGGCTGGAAATCTCCATTCTATTGCGACAACCGCAAGACTCTCTCTTTCCCTGGTCTCCGCACATTCGTTAAGGATGCGCTCGTTGAGGCAGTAAAGGAGAATTTCCCTGAGGCTCAGGGCGTTGCCGGTGTTGCTACTGGTGCTATCGCTCAGGGCGCTCTCGTTGCTGACGTTATGCAGCTTCCTTTCTGCTATGTTCGCTCAAAGGCTAAGGACCACGGTATGCAGAACCTTATCGAAGGCGAACTTCCAGCAGGCGCAAAGGTAGTTGTCATTGAAGACCTTATCTCTACTGGCGGCAGCTCACTCAAGGCTGTTGAGGCTCTCCGCGCAGCAGGTTTCGAGGTTCTTGGTATGGTAGCAAGCTACACTTACGGTTTCCCTGTGGCAGAAGAGGCATTCAAGAATGCTGATGTTAAGCTCGTTACTCTCACAAACTACGAGAAGGTAGTGAAGGTGGCTGCTGAAATCGGCTATATCTCAACTGACGATATTGAACTCCTTAACGAGTGGCGTAAGAGCCCAAGCACTTGGAAGCAGTAATGGAAGTAGCAAGCAATGTAAAACAGATTCCTTTTTCTCAGCAGATGGTGTATGACGTGCTGTCCAACCCTTCTCGCATGGAGAAGATGAAGGAGAGCATCCCAGCAGACATGAAGGACAAGGCTGATGCAGTCACATTCACTGAGAACGGCATCAATATAACAGCCCCTGGCGTAGGTGCTGTGGCTATGAACATCATCGAGCGCGAAGAGCCAAAGACCATCAAGTTTGAGGCTGGAGTGGCTATGGTGAAGGGAAATATGTGGATACAGCTTCTTCCTACATCAGACACTGCGTCAAAGATGAAGCTTACCATCAAGGCTGATGTACCATTCTTTATGAAGGGCATGGTGCAGAAACCGCTGACTGAAGGCATTGAAAAGATTGCAGACATGCTCGCAATGCTGCCGTATAATCAATTCTAAGCCCCCTAAATCAGTTTTAAGCCCCTGTAAATCAATTCTAAGCCCCCGTTCCCGAAGCGTCAGCTTCGGGCTCACCTCCCAAACGGCCAAATTGTAAATTCGTAAATTGTAAATGTAGTTATGGCAAAGAAAAGCGGTGAACTGACACCGATGATGAAACAGTTTTTCGATTTGAAAGAGAAACATCCGGATGCACTTCTGCTGTTCCGTTGTGGCGACTTCTACGAGACATACCACGACGATGCGGAAGAAGCTGCACGCATTCTTGGCATCACGCTCACTCACCGCTCTAGTGTCGGCTCACAGCAGGGCACTGCCATGGCGGGTTTCCCATTCCATGCCCTCGACAACTATCTGCCGAAGCTTATCCGTGCAGGCAAGCGAGTGGCTATCTGCGACCAACTTGAAGACCCTAAGCTGGCGAAGAAACTCGTAAAGCGCGGCATTACGGAACTCGTTACGCCAGGCGTTACCACCAATGAGAATGTCCTTTCCTTTAAGGAGAATAACTTCGTATGCTCCGTTGTTATACCGGCGGTAGGCAGTCAGGGCATCTCTTTCCTCGACCTCTCCACCGGAGAGTTCTTCTGCGGCGAGGGCGATCGCGATTATGTTGATAAGCTCCTTACCAAGTTCCAACCTAAGGAGGTTATCTTTGAGCAGGGACAGCGTCATCTCTTCGAGGAACTTTACGGCACAAAATACTACACTTACGAAACTGCCGACTGGTACTTCACCCCGCAGACCTGCCGCGAAAAACTTCTTCGCCATTTCAATGTGCAGTCACTCAAGGGCTTCGGCATAGAGAGACTAGAGAAAGCCACAACGGCTGCCGGCTCCATCCTGCAGTATCTTGAGCAGACACAGCACCTTAACAATCAGCATATTACGAGCATCTCGCGCATTGACGAGAATAAGTATGTGCGACTGGATAAGTTCACTATCCGCTCTCTGGAACTTCTAGGCTCCATGCAGGACGATGGCAAGTCGCTACTCGATGTTATCGACCGTACTATTTCGCCTATGGGTGCCCGATTGCTTCGCCGTTGGGTAGTATTCCCGTTGATGAGCAAGGAGAAGATTGATGAGCGACTCGACATCGTAGAGTATTTCTTCCGTCAGCCGGAATATCGTCAGCTTCTTTCCGAGCAGCTTCATCGTCTAGGCGATATGGAGCGCATCGTCAGCAAGGTTGCCACACAGCGCATCGGACCCCGCGACATGGTTTCGCTGAAGATAGCACTGCAAGCCGTTAAGGTCATCAAGACCGCGTGCGAATATGCAGAGAATCCTATGCTGCAAGGAGTAGGCAAGAAACTCGATGCTTGCGAGAAACTTGCCGACAGCATACAACAGAAACTTACTGATACTCCACCGCTGCTCACTGCCAAAGGCGACTTCATCCGCCAGGGTGTTGATGCCGAACTCGATGAGCTCCGCCGCATTGCTTATAGTGGAAAGGACTATCTCCTTCAGCTTCAGCAGCGCGAGGTAGAGGCTACCGGCATCAGCAGTCTTAAGATTGGTTTCAACAATGTCTTCGGCTATTACCTGGAGGTGCGCAACACATTCAAGGATCAGGTGCCGGAAACATGGATTCGCAAGCAGACTCTCGTTTCGGCAGAGCGCTATATCACTCAGGAACTCAAGGAATACGAGGAGAAAATCATGGGTGCGGAAGACAAGATCGCGGTCATTGAAAACCGCATCTTCGCCGAACTCATACAGGAGGCGCAGCGCTATATGGGCAAGATCCAGATTGATGCTTCGCTCCTTGCGCAGCTAGACTGTCTCCACTCCTTCGCTGAGGTTTCTGAAGAAAACCGCTATGTCCGTCCTGTCCTCAGCGACGACTCCGTACTCGACATTAAGAACGGTCGCCATCCGGTTATCGAGAAGGAACTTCCTGTTGGCGAGCGCTATATCCCAAACAGCGTCTATCTTGATACGGATAAGCAACAGATCATCATCATTACCGGTCCTAACATGGCAGGTAAGTCGGCTCTGCTCCGCCAGACGGCGCTCATCACCCTTCTTGCACAAATTGGCTGTTTCGTTCCGTGCGAGTCAGCCCATGTCGGCATAGTCGATAAGATATTCACCCGTGTCGGTGCGTCAGACAATATATCCGTCGGCGAATCTACATTCATGGTGGAGATGACCGAAGCCGCTAATATCCTGAATAATGTTACCGACCGCTCGCTCGTCCTTTTTGACGAACTCGGTCGAGGCACTTCCACCTACGACGGTATCTCCATTGCGTGGAGCATCGTCGAATTCCTTCATGAGCAGAAGCACCGCAATGCGCGCACGCTTTTTGCCACTCACTATCATGAGCTCAACGAGATGGAATCTCTTTACGCGCGTATAAAGAATTATAATGTGTCGGTCAAGGAGATGGATAATAAGGTCATCTTCCTCCGCCGTCTTGAGCGTGGCGGTTCAGAGCACAGCTTCGGTATTCATGTAGCCCAGATGGCTGGTATGCCGAAGAGCGTCGTAAAGCGTGCCGACAATGTCCTCAAGCAGTTGGAGAGCGACAAGAAATCTGTTTCGCCAGAGACAAAGAAACTCCAGAATGCTAGTGCTATGCAGATGAGTTTCTTCCAGCTTGACGACCCTGTACTCTCGCAGGTTCGCGACGAGATCCTCAACCTCGATATAAATAATCTCTCGCCGCTAGAAGCCCTTAACAAGCTCAACGATATAAAGAAAATCGTTAAGGGGAAATAGAAATACTAGAAACTCTTCAGCCAAGCCTTAAGTTCAAGAATCATTTCTATGTGGTAGGCAAATGACTGTCTCATGCCGAAGCCGTGACCACCATTAGGGTATATGTGTAATGAGGCGGGTACATCGTTCTTGTAAAGCTCGGTGTAGTAGCTGTTGCCATGAGCAGGGAGAACAACATTGTCGTCATCTGCAAGGCAGATGAAGGCACGAGGTGTTACTCGTGAAACTTGCACATCGTTGCTGTATTGCTTTTGAAGGCGCTTTGATGGCGATTTGCCTAAAAGGTTCTGCATCGATCCCTGATGAGTGATGCCTTCCATCATTGAAATAACAGGGTAGAAGAGTATTTGGAAGTCTGGCTTTGCTTGTCCACGACTTTTCGTTGCAATGGTTGATGCAAGATGACCGCCGGCAGAGAAGCCCATGATGCCCACCTGGTTAGGCAGGATATTCCATTTTTCTGCGTTTGCACGCACCAGTTTCATGGCACCTTCTGCGTCAGAGATTGGTACATCAGGATTGCCGTGAGGCATACGATATTTCAGAATTATTGCCGTAATGCCTTGACTCTGAAAGAATTCACCCCACTGGTGACCTTCGTTCTGCATGGAAAGATGAGTGTAGCCGCCGCCAGGGCATACCACTATCGCACGACCTGTATTCGTGCCTTTGGCTGGGAAGTAGATGAAAACTTGTGCAGTGTCTCTGATATCACCGTTGTTGTTAGGTGCACTGTTCTGCCAGAGGTTCACTTTTATTGGACCAGTAGCCTTCTGAGAGAATGCTAAAAGAGAGAAAATTGTAAGGGTTACGGTAAATAATATTCTTTTCATGCGGCAAAATTATGAATAAGTGAGAGAAATACAAAGAAAAAAAGCATTTTTCGTCAAAAAACACAAATAAATCACTTTTTTTTTGTTTTTTTGTATTTTTTTCCTTATATAATAATGTGTAACAGAAAAATAGTAATAATTTTGCAGCCCGAAAAAGAAGAAAAACTATATATATGCAGAAGAACTTAGTTATTGTGGAGAGCCCGGCTAAGGCTAAGACCATAGAACGTTACCTCGGCGACGATTTCAAGGTAATGTCAAGCTTCGGCCACATCCGCGACTTAAAAAAGAAGGGCATCTCGCTTGATGAGAAGACACTGATGCCTGCTTACGAGATACCAGAGGACAAGAAGAAGGTTGTTTCTGATTTGCGCGCAAATGCGAGGAAGGCAGAGCAAGTCTGGCTCGCATCCGATGAGGACCGCGAAGGAGAAGCCATTTCGTGGCACCTTTGCGAAGTTCTCAAGTTGGACAAGGAAAAGACAAAACGTATCGTCTTCCATGAGATTACGAAGAATGCCATTCTCAAGGCCATAGAATCGCCACGCACACTTGATATGAACCTCGTTAATGCGCAGCAGGCTCGTCGCGTGCTCGACCGACTTGTAGGCTTCAAACTCTCTCCAGTGCTTTGGCGCAAGGTCAAGCCAGCGCTTTCTGCTGGTCGTGTGCAGAGTGTTGCCGTAAGACTTATAGTTGAGCGCGAGCGCGAGGTTACAAGTTTCAAGAGCGAACCATACTACCGCGTGCAAGCGATGTTATCTCTTGGTGGCAACGCTAAGGTGCTCGTAAAAGCTGATCTCGACCGCCGATTCTCTACAAAGGAAGAGGCTGAGCAGTTTCTTGAGCATTGCAAGGATGCAGAGTATTCTGTTGTAGATGTGCAGAAGAAGCCGATGAGACGCTATCCTGCACCTCCGTTCACCACTTCTACTCTCCAGCAGGAGTCTGCCCGCAAGCTTGGCTATACAGTCTCTCAGACCATGCTCATTGCACAGCATCTCTACGAACACGGTTACATCACGTATATGCGTACCGACTCAGTCAATCTCTCCGCTCTCTGCATCAATGCCAGCAAGCAGGAGATTACTGAACAGTATGGCGAGCAGTATAGCAAGGTGCGCCAGTATCACACTAGTTCAAAGGGCGCGCAAGAAGCTCACGAAGCTATCCGTCCTACATATATGGACAAGACTGAGATAGAGGGTAACGCTTCCGAAAGGCGACTCTATGAGCTTATTCGCAAGCGCACCATCGCTTCGCAGATGGCTGACGCTGAACTCGAAAAGACTACGGTCAATATCGCCATCAGCGGTACCGATGCTTGCTTCGTTGCCAATGGCGAGGTTGTTGTCTTCGATGGTTTTCTCAAGGTTTATCGTGAGAGTGTTGACGACGATGACAATAAGCAGGACAGCGAGACAAACATGTTGCCACAGATGAGCGTCGGCGATGCTCTTCTTCGCAAGGAAATCGTGGCTACACAGCGTTTCTCACAAGGCCCTATCCGCTATACCGAAGCTTCCCTTGTACATAAGCTTGAGGAACTCGGCATCGGTCGTCCTTCTACATACGCTCCAACTATCTCTACCATCCAGCAGCGCGAGTACGTCATGAAAGGCGACAAGCCGGCTGTTGACCGTGAGATAAACCAGATCACGCTCAAGGGGAACAAACTTTCTTCTGTCGTTAAGACAGAGAAGGCTGGCTCCGAGAAGGGCAAGCTTATGCCTACAGACATTGGTACTATAGTCAATGACTTCCTCATAGACCAGTTCCCAAAAATCCTCGACTATAACTTCACTGCCAAGGTGGAGCAAGACTTCGATACCATTGCCGAAGGAAAGTCCGATTGGCTGAAGTCCATACAAATCTTCGATAAGGACTTTGAGAAAGATGTTGAGGCTGCCATGGACACTCACAGCGAGCATAAGGTTGGCGAGCGCGAACTTGGCGTTGACCCAAAGACGGGAAAACCAATCTTTGTGAAGATAGGTCGCTTCGGACCTGTCGTGCAGCTTGGTGCTGCCAACGAAGAGGAAAAGCCTGTCTTTGCACAGCTTCCTGCTGGAAAGACTATGGGCGACCTCACTCTTGAGGAGGCTCTCAAACTCTTTGAATTGCCAAAAAATCTCGGCAATTATCAAGGCAAGATGGTAAGCATCGGTTCTGGTCGCTTTGGTCCTTACGTGCTGCATAACAAGAAATATACTTCCATTCCTAAGGGTACAGACCCTATGACGCTCACCCTTGAGGATGCGGTTGCTCTCATAGAGGAGAAGCAGAAGGCCGAGGAGAAGAAAGTTATTAAGATTTTCGAAGAGGATAAGAAACTTGAAGTGCGCACCGGTCGCTACGGCATATACCTTGCTTACGGTGGCAAGAACTTTCGCCTCACCAAGGCTCAGCAGCAGAATGCCGAGTCACTCACCTACGACGAGTGCATGGCAGTAATCAATAAATAGTATGAAAAGAATAATCCTTATTGGCTACATGGGTGCCGGCAAGACTACTGTCGGCCACCAACTTTCCAAGAAGACAGGCATGATGTTCTACGACCTTGATTGGTATATAGAGTCGCGCCATCGCACCACTGTAGCCAAAATCTTTGCCGAGAAAGGCGAAGAGGGCTTTCGCAAGATAGAGCAGGCCATGCTGCATGAAGTTGCAGAGTTTGAAGATGTCATCATCTCCTGTGGCGGTGGTACACCGTGCTTCTTCGACAATATGAACTATCTGAACCAGCAGGGGGAGACCGTCTATCTAAAGTGCTCTCCAGATGTCCTCTTCGAACATCTGAAGATGGGCAAGACAGAACGTCCGCTCCTGAAGGATAAGTCGCCTGAGGAAGTGAAGACCTTCATTGCTGAACAACTCCAATATCGCGAACAGTTCTATAACCAAGCGAAGCATATCATTGATGTAACCCTCATGGACAGCTATGAGAAGGTACAACTCTCCGTAGAGAAAGTTCTCTCCGCCGTAAAATAGCCACCGTTCCCGAGGCGGATGCTTCGGGCTTCTCCCCAAACATTAACTATGAAAACCCTTAACACCCTCCTTCTTTCCCTTTTTCTGAGCACTACCGCTTTTGCTCAGCAGTCCCTATGGCCTAAGGCAGCGCCTGAGGCAAAGCCTTTCTCGCGCTGGTGGTGGCTTGGCAGTGCCGTTGACGAAAAGAACCTTGATATTCTCCTTGACGAGTATGCAAAGGCTGGTCTTGGTGGTCTTGAGATTACCCCAATCTACGGCGTGCAGAATAACGATGCCAACGATATCCAATTCCTTTCCGCACGATGGATGCAGATTCTTAAGTTCCTCAACAACAAGGGCGACAAAGTGGGGCTGAAGATTGATATGAACACCGGTACAGGCTGGCCGTTCGGCGGTCCGCTAGTCTCTGTTGAGGACGCTGCTTGCAAGGCAGACTTTGACAAGGACGGAAAGCTTATCGTCGGCAAGACTAAGCAGAAGGTCAAGCGTGCTGCTCCCGGTGGTGAGGGTTTTGTCATCGACCATTTTAGCAAGCCTGCCGTAGAGCATTATCTTGACCGCTTCACGAAGGCTTTCGCGGAGTCGGGCGCACGCTATCCGCATAATTTCTTCAACGACTCTTACGAAGTCTATGGCGCAAGCTGGACACCGACACTCTTCGATGAGTTTAAGAAGCGTCGTGGCTATGACCTTGCGAAGTACAACGATCTTCTCCGCAAGGTCTTTGACAGCAAGAGCGAGGCGGCAAAGGCTCTCACCGTTGACGAGAATTCCGACCAGTCACGCCGCATCATCTCAGACTATCGTCAGACCCTCGGTGAACTCCTTCTTGAAAACTTCACAAAGACCTGGACTTCATGGGCTCATGAGCATGGCACTGTTACGCGCAATCAGGCTCACGGTTCTCCGGGCAACCTCATCGACATCTACGCTGCCGTAGATATACCAGAGTGCGAGGGCTTCGGACTTTCGCAGTTCGGCATCAAGAATCTGCGTCAGGACTCTCTCGTTCGCAAGAACTATTCCGACCTCTCCATGCTGAAATACGCTTCGTCGGCAGCGCATATCTCTGGCAAGAATCTCACCTCTTCCGAGTCCTTTACATGGCTTACTGAGCATTTCCGCACCTCACTCTCACAGTGCAAGCCAGAGATAGACCTCTTTATGACAGCCGGAATAAATCACATGTACTTCCATGGCACCTGCTATTCGCCTGTTGACGATCCATGGCCGGGCTGGAAGTTCTATGCTTCCGTCGATATGTCACCAACGAACTCCATTTGGAAGGATGCGCCGGAGATGTTCCAGTACATCACTCGCTGCCAGTCGTTCATGCAGATGGGACAGCCTGACAATGACTTCCTCGTCTATGTGCCTATCTACGATATGTGGCAGGAAAACGGTGGTGGACTTCTTATGTTCGATATCCACAAGATGGATCGTCTCGCACCTAAGTTCATTGCTTCCATCAACTCCATAGTGAAGCAAGGCTACGACTGCGACTACATCTCTGACAACTTCATCCGCTCACTCACTTTCCAGAACGGAATGCTCCGTACAGAGGGTGGGGCAGAGTATAAGGGACTTGTAGTGCCTGGAGCAAAGCTTATGCCGCACGATGTCCTTGCCAAGCTCCTTTCGCTCGCTAAGCAAGGCGCGACAATCGTTTTCCTTGATCAGTTCCCTGATGATGTTCCTGGCTATGGCGACCTCAAGGCTCGTCGCAAGGCATTCCGCAAGATTGCCAAGCAGTTGCCGAAGTATTGCGCCTCTTCACTAATAGCCCTGAGTGCTGTACCTGAGGAAATGAAGACCAAGTACGGACTCTCTGCTATCCGTCGCAAGAACGATACGGGTTACCATTATTTCATCTCTTCACTTCAGGACAAGGATGTCAGCAGTTGGATGTCTCTCGGTGTAGATGCAGAGGAAGTAGTTTGGTTCAATCCGATGAATGGCGAGGTCAAGAAAGCCATGACTCGCAAGCAGGACGGCAAGACACAGGTCTATATCCACCTTGCTTCTGGCGAATCGTGCATACTTCAGACATACAACAATGCATCAGCAGCGCCTCAGAACCTCAAGGATGACAAACTTTTCCAGCCTACGGGCAAGAAAATCGTTTTGGACAAAGATTGGACACTCTCTTTCCCTACTCTCAAGAAGGACACCCTTATCAACCGCCCTTGCTCATGGACGAAACTTGGCGATGCAGAGCTTGACTCTCTTGCTGGCAGTGGTATCTATACCGTAAACATCGACATTGAGCCAGAAATAATCCAATCATCCAATCATCTAATCCTCAAATTAGGTGATGTCCGCGAGAGCGCACGCGTAACCGTCAATGGTAAGCATGTTGGCACCCTTTGGGCAGTGCCATTCGAAATAGATGTAACGGATTATGTGAAGTCAGGCTGCAATACCCTTGAGGTGGAAGTGACAAACCTCCCTGCCAACCGCATTGCAGCACTCGACCGCAAGGGCATACCTTGGCGTAAGTACAAGGAAATCAACCTTGTTGATCTTGACTATAAGAAGACGGGCTACGGTCATTGGCAGCTTATGGAGTCGGGACTGAACTCCGTTCCTTTTATTGAGATTTGTAAGTAGCCCCTATGCTTGAATACCCCATACCCAGAATAGTATTTTTTCTGTGCATAGGCATTGCCTTGGCCGACCAGACGCGTTGGCTTGAGGCAATGCCTTTTTGTTGGGCATTGAGTCTGTTGGCGAGTATCGTCGTCGGCTATTTTTTGCGCAGGAAAGCTGTGGCAGGTTCGCTGATGGTGCTCACTGCGGCGATGTTACTCGGAGCGCTGACCATGAGTCTTGACTGGCGATCAAGGGCGGTAGAATTGCCCGAAGATGCTGTGCGCTACAAGGCCGTAGTGGAGAGCGTGCAGAGTAGGGGAGAAGGCCAGAAGAACTGCGACCTCAGAACAGTCTGTTTCTCTCGCGATTACAAGATTAAGGCATACGTTCATGCAGACGGAAAGGATATATGCGAGGGTGACACTGTGATCTGCGTGTCGCGGTGGAATAAGCCGAAGAACTTTTTTGTGTCAGGCAATTTTGATTATGCCCTTTACTTGAAGCGTCATGGCTATGTTGCCACCACATTCATGGATCTCGATTCTATGGACGACGAGAGAGGTTGTTGCATTGCGAAAGGCACTCCCTCCATTCGTTCCTACTTAGTGTCGCTACTGCGTTCCGACAGCACATGGAGTCGGGATGCTGCTATCGTTTCGGCGATGGCTCTTGGCGACAAGACCCAGTTGACAGAGGACATAAGAAATGAATATTCTGCTGCCGGCGTATCTCATGCGCTAGCCCTCTCTGGTCTGCATGTGAGTATCCTACTCAGTATATTGTCCATACTCCTTTCTAGTTTAGGCAATCGCTCCTCAGCCATGATAAAGCTCCTGATTGTCTGGTCGTTTACATTCCTCACCGGCATGCCAGTGTCATTGCTTCGCGTCGCCGTAATGTTCACCATAATAATCATAGCAAGGGCGGCAAACCGCGACTTCAATACCCTGAACACTCTCTTTACCGCCGCCTTCGTCATCCTTCTCGTCTCTCCGCAAAGTCTCTACGACGTAAGTTTCCAACTCTCCTTCACCGCTGTGTTCTTCATAATCTTGGTTGTGCAATGGCGCAATGGCGGTAGGAAAAGATCTTTGAAGTCAAAAGGTAACAGAATAATCACCATTATCATTACATACACCAAAGACATACTTCTTGTTTCACTTGCCGCCCAGATAGGTACTCTGCCTTTGGTGCTCTACCATTTCGGTCAGTTTCCAACCTACTTCCTCCTCTCCAACATGCTGATTGGCCTATTTGTTACTGCCATTCTCTCCCTCTCGTTCGTGACCTTGACGGTTGCACTGCTGAACGAGGTCATTGCCTTGATGGTTCATGGCGAGACTGTCTTGCAGCCAGTCCTCTCTTTCTGCCGACAGGTTCTAGGCGGAACCGCCTCCATGCTAGGTTCTTTTGTCCACGCCATAGCCTCGCTCCCGTTCTCCACAATAGAAAACTGCTACATCACGCTGCCACAAGTTTTCTTTTTATATCTGCTTATTGCGCTGTTTTTGCTCGGACAGAGGATTATGCGATAAGACATAACACAAAAAAATAGTGTGGTCGATAGTGCTTTTCCGTTCTTTCTTTCTCTTTTTCAAAAATATTCAGTAACTTTGCCGCGCATTATGAACGAACAGACGGATATCTTCATACGGGAACATCTTTCAGACGATGTGAGGCGGCTGGCACTGAAGAAGGTGGCTGAAGGAATTAATCTTCGCTACGCCTTGCAGCAGATTGATGGGCGACAGCGCGCGAAGAGTAAGTTGCCTAAGCTTGTCGCGAACCTGGATGTGAGATTCCCTGTGCATCTCTCCGTTGAGCAATGCTCCTCTGAGGCGACTGCCAATTACAAGTCAGAAATCCTGCAAGCCTACCAGACTGAAAGGCAGAACGGCGGGCAGAAACTGCCAACGGTACTGACCGACCTCACCGGTGGCTTCGGCATTGACTTCATGGCTCTCGCTCCACTATTCGCAAAGGCGGTCTATGTGGAACGCAGCGAGGAACTCTGCGAGATAGCCCGTCATAACTTCCCGATTCTCGGTATGGAGAATGTGGAGGTGGTGAATTCAAATGCGGAGGATTTTTTGAGTGGTCCGACGACGGCAGAGAAGCGACTGTTCTTCATAGACCCAGCGCGCCGATCAGCGAACGGTACCCGCATATTCGCCATCAGCGACTGTGCTCCCGATGTTATCTCGCTGATGCCGCAACTGAAGGCGCAGGGCGAATTGCTCTTCCTGAAACTCTCGCCGATGCTGGACTGGCACAAGGCGGTGGAAGACATAGAAAACTGCGGCGCAAATGTGAGCGAGGTGCACATAGTCTCGGTGAAGAACGAATGCAAGGAACTACTCCTGCTTGTTGACCTTCAGAGCGAACCGCAGCCAGAGACAAGGCTGTTCTGCAAGAATGACGACAGCGTGATAGAGATAACCGATGGCGAGGAAACAGCCACTCAGCTGGCTACCCTAAGCAACCTGCAAGACTGGCAGCCTACGGACTCTCCTCTGACGCTCTATCTGCCGAATGCATCGATAATGAAAGCTGGATGCTGGGACTTCATCGTCCGGCGCTACGGCGTAACACAAGCCGACCGCAACTCGCACCTCTACTTTGCCGACCATGAGATAGCCGACTTCCCGGGCAAGCAATACCGCGTGGAGACTATCTGTGCTCTGAACAACAAGGTGCTGAAGTCTGTCCTGAAAGGCATGAAAAAGGCAAACGTTGCGGTAAGAAACTTCCCGATGACAGCGGCTGAGCTGCGCAAGAGTCTCAAGATGAAAGACGGTGGCGATACTTACCTCTTCGGCACTACCATCAATGGGGAAGCGAGACTGGTGGTGAGCGAGATTTATAATTGATAATTGAAAATTGAAAATTGAAAATTAGTCGAAACAAGATATGAACAATCCAATACTGTTAAAGAACCTCCGTTCTATTCCTGATTTCCCTATCAAGGGCATCAATTTCCGTGATGTAACAACACTCTTCAAGGATGCTGAGTGTTTGAAGATAATGACCGACGAATTGTACGAAATGTACAAGGACGCGGGCATAACAAAGATTGTGGGCATAGAGAGCCGCGGCTTCGTTATGTCGTCAGCTCTTGCCATTCGTCTCGGTGCAGGCGTTGTTCTCTGCCGCAAGCCAGGCAAGCTTCCTGCTGACACTATCCAGGAGACTTACTCGAAGGAATATGGCGAGGATACTATAGAAATCCACTGCGACGCCATCAACGAGAACGATGTGGTGCTCCTTCACGACGACCTTCTCGCTACCGGCGGCACAATGCGCGCTGCATACAACCTGGTTAAGAAGTTCAATCCGAAGAAGATCCTCGTGAACTTCCTGATTGAAATCTCCGACGAAGGTCTCAACGGTCGCGCAGCATTTGAAGAGGGAACGGATATCCGCACTCTGATGCAGATGTAAGCCCCCAAAACACACCGCATACCAAATCTCCACTTGGGTGCGCTGAGGTCAGTGCACCTCCATAATATTAAACCGAAAGAATGAAAATCCTTATAACTGGTTCCACTGGATTCATCGGCAGTTTTATCTGCGAAGAAGCCGTAAACCGTGGCTTTGAGACATACGCGGCTATCCGCAAGACAAGTTCGCTGAAGTACATTGCCGACGAGCGTATAAAGAAGATAGAGCTCAATCTGTCGAGCAAAGAGCAGCTCGTAGAGGCTCTGTCGCAGCATGAGTTTGACTACATCGTGCATGCTGCCGGCGCAACAAAGTGCCTGAACAAGCAGGACTTCTTCCGCATAAACACTGATGGCACAAAGAATCTTATAGAGGCCATCCGCGAGACGCAGCACAACCTGAAGCGCTTCGTCTTCATAAGCAGTTTGAGCGTGTTTGGTGCTATCAAGGAGAATCAGCCATACGAGCCAATCACGGAGAATGACACTCCGCAGCCAAACACAGCCTATGGAGAGAGCAAACTGAAGGCAGAGGAATACCTGCGCAGTCAGAAGGATTTTCCTTATGTCATACTCCGTCCGACTGGAGTCTATGGTCCACGCGAGAAGGACTACTACATGATGTTCGACTCGATAAAGAAGCACTCCGACTTCGCCGTAGGCTACAAGCCGCAAGTCATCACCTTCGTATATGTGAGCGATGTGGTGCAGGCAGTATTCTTGGCTTTGGAGAAAGATTGCGTGGGCAGAGCTTACTTCCTCTCCGACGGTCAGAACTACTCATCTACCGACTTCTCCGACCTTATCATCAAGGAACTTGGCGTGAAGCATGTACTCCGCATCAAGGCTCCGCTCTGGATACTGAAGATAGTAACCACCTGCGGCGAGTATTTCGGTCAGTTGACAAAGCAGATGACTGCCCTGAACAAGGACAAATACAATATACTGAAACAGCGCAACTGGATGTGCGACATCACTCCAGCGCAGCGCGAACTTGGCTACGAACCGAAGGTTCTGCTGCCTGAAGGAGTAAAGAGAACGGCGGAGCAATAGCCCCCTAGCCCCCAAGGGGGGGGATTTTTAATTGAATTGAAGGGTATAGGGCTTATATCCATAATATAGAAAAAATGCAAGAAGAAAAGAATTCCTTCGTAAGAGAAGTTGCCGAGAAGAAGTATGAGCACGGTTTCACCACCGATGTCTATACGGAAATCATCGACAAAGGTCTCAACGAAGACATCATACGAATAATATCCTCAAAGAAGAATGAACCCGACTGGATGTTGGAGTTTCGTCTGAAAGCTTTCCGCTACTGGCAGACCCTGGAACAGCCGGAGTGGGGACATCTTGAGATGCCAGAGATAGACTATCAGGCAATCTCCTACTATGCCGACCCACTTGCGCAGAAGAAAGACGGTCCGAAATCGCTGGACGATATAGATCCGGAGCTGATGAAGACCTTCGACAAGCTAGGTATTCCGCGTGAAGAGCGTCTTGCCCTGAGTGGAGTTGCCGTAGATGCCATCATGGACTCCGTATCGGTGAAGACCACATTCAAGGAGAAACTCGCAGAGAAGGGCATCATCTTCTGCTCAATAGGCGAGGCTATTCAGAACCATCCGGAACTCGTTAAGGAATACCTGGGCTCAGTAGTGCCATACAAGGACAACTTCTTCGCTGCACTTAATTCTGCGGTGTTCTCCGACGGTTCGTTCGTGTATATACCGAAGGGCGTCCGCTCGCCAATGGAACTCTCCTCTTATTTCCGTATCAACGCAGCCAATACAGGTCAGTTTGAGCGCACGCTTATCATAGCCGATGACGATGCCTACGTGTCGTATCTTGAAGGCTGTACGGCACCTATGCGCGACGAGAATCAGCTTCATGCTGCCATCGTAGAGATCGTGGTGAAGGAGAGAGCCGAGGTGAAGTATTCTACCGTACAGAACTGGTACCCAGGCGATGAGAACGGAAGGGGCGGTGTGCTGAACCTCGTGACAAAGCGTGGCGACTGCCGCGGCGAAGGCTCTAAGCTCTCATGGACACAGGTAGAGACCGGCTCGGCTATAACATGGAAGTATCCTTCTTGTATATTGCGTGGCGACAACTCGGTGGCAGAGTTCTACTCCGTAGCCGTAACGAACAACTACCAGCAGGCGGATACCGGCACGAAGATGCTGCACATAGGCAAGAATACAAAGAGCACCATCATCTCAAAGGGAATCTCAGCCGGTCATTCGCAGAACTCATATCGCGGACTCGTTCGTGCTGCGTCAACTGCGGATGGCGCACGCAACTACTCATCGTGCGACTCGCTGCTTCTCGGCGACCAGTGCGGTGCGCATACATTCCCTTACATGGACATCCATAACGACACAGCCGTTATTGAGCATGAGGCTACGACGAGCAAGATTTCCGAGGCGCAGCTGTTCTACTGTCAGCAGCGCGGTATTCCAATGGAGCAAGCCGTAGGACTCATCGTAAACGGCTATGCCAAGGATGTGCTGAACAAGCTCCCGATGGAGTTTGCCGTGGAAGCACAGAAACTTCTCTCCGTGAGCCTTGAAGGAACGGTGGGGTGATTCAAGTGAAAAGTGAAAATTGAAAAGTGAAAATTGATAATTGAGAATATATTATGGCATCACGCATTGCGTATTTCGCAGTAACCATTATTTGCCTTCTGATACCATCATTGTCAAAGGCTAACGACACACACACACAAGTTGGTACAAAGCCGCTGAAGCTTTGGTACACAAAGCCAGCATCCTTCTGGGAAGAAGCATTGCCTATCGGCAACGGTCGTCTCGGTGCTATGGTATATGGCGGCATGCTTCACGAAGAGATACAGCTCAACGAGGAGAGCATCTGGACAGGCGGTCCTCACAATAATGTGAACATGAACGCTAAGGACTCGCTCGACAAGATTCGCCAGCTAATCTTCGAAGGACGCAACGAAGAGGCACAGTGCCTTTGTGGTCCGTCCATCTGCTCGCCTGGTCCTAACGGCATGGCGTATCAGACCGTCGGTTCCCTTCACTTTGATTTCGACTTGAAAGGATATGATGCTGCTAGCGATGCCGAACAGATAGAAAAGCACGCAAAGACAAAGTATTACCGCGACCTCAATATCTCGGATGCGGTTGCTACAACACGTTTTACCGTTGACGGTGTAACATACACCCGCGAGACATTCGCCAGCTTTGCCGACGACATGATCATTGTTCACCTTACAGCATCAAAGAGCGGCAGACTGTCTTTTAGAATGCATTACTCTACACCTTACGAGCAAGGCACTTACAGAACCGAAAAGCGCGGTACGAGCGATCCTTCCGTAGCACTTCTCTCGCTCGCAGGCAAGGCTGATGACCATGAGGGAATAGAGGGAAAAGTAAACTTCTACTCCGTAGTGAAGTCAAAGATTTTTGGCGGAGAGCAGTTTGCCACAGACTCTTGCATCTGGGTGAGCGAAGCCGACGAGGCTCTGATCTATATCTCGATAGGAACAAATTTCGTGAATTATAAGGATGTGTCGAACAGTGCTTTTGCTGAGGCATTGCTTCCATTGAAAAAGTCCTATCGTGACTTTGAAGAGGCGAAGGCTGATCATATCCATCACTATCAGGGATACTTTAACCGTGTAAAGCTAGAACTGAAGAACGACTCCATCACTGAACTGGCAGAGCAGCTTGCTGGAGTAAGCGACAAGACGAAGACTAGTTTGGAGCAGATTCCTACCGACCTGGCTATTCGTAACTATGCAGACGTGTCCGACCCTACACTGGCAATGTTGTACTTCCAGTTTGGCCGTTACCTGCTGATATGCTCTTCACAGCCTGGCGGTGAGGCTGCCAACCTTCAGGGTATATGGAACTACCAGCGTATGGCTCCGTGGGACGGAAAATATACTACCGACATCAATGTGGAAATGAACTACTGGCCAGCGGAACTGACAGGACTTTCCGAGATGAACGAACCGATGATTCGCCTTATCAAGGAATGTGCCGAGCAGGGAAAGCAGACAGCCGCCATGTACGGTTGCCGAGGATGGACTCTTCACCATAACACCGATATATGGCGCTCAACGGGTGCTGTTGACGGTCCGGACTGGGGCGTATGGCCTACATGCAACGCTTGGTTCTGCCAGCATCTCTACGACACTTACTTATACTCTCTCGACGAGAAGTTCCTCGCAGAAATCTATCCGCTCATGAAGGGCGCTTGCGAGTTCTATCTTGACTTCCTCGTTCGCGAGCCAAAGACAAACTATCTCGTTGTGGCACCGTCTTATTCGCCAGAGAACTCTCCGCAGATTCCGGGTAGAAAATTCCGTGTCGTTGCCGGTGCCACTATGGACAACCAGATGGTTCGCGAACTCTTCCAGAACACTATTGAAGCTGGAATGACGATGAACGATGATCCGCTCTTCGTGGATTCATTGCGACTCTATCTTGCCGACCTTCCTCCTACGATGGTTGGTCGCTGGGGACAGATTCAGGAATGGCTTGAGGACTATGACAACCCGAACGACAGACATCGCCACATATCGCACCTTTGGGGACTTTACCCAGGCAAGCAGATAAACTACTACACAACTCCTGAGCTCCACAATGCAGCCATCAAGACTCTTGAGAGCCGCGGCGATAAGTCAACAGGATGGTCTATGGGATGGAAGGTGAATTTCTGGGCTCGTCTGCTCGACGGTAACCATGCTCACCAGATAATAAAGGATCAGCTCTCGCCAGCCATGGTAGAGCACAGTCAGCGCGGTGGCACTTATCCAAACCTTTTTGATGCCCACCCGCCATTCCAGATTGACGGAAACTTCGGTTGTACAGCCGGCATTGCCGAGATGCTTGTGCAGAGCCACAACGACGAGGTGCATATCCTACCTGCTTTGCCTGAAATATGGAAAGATGGTTCGGTAAGTGGACTCCGTCTTCGCGGCGGTTTCGTTTTGGAAGAACTTACATGGAAGGACGGAAAGCCTGTCCGTATATACATTGCAAGTCATAAGGGCGGAAAGCTCCGCGTGCGCTTAGGCGATAAGGTGAAGGAAATAGACACAAAGCCAAACTGGAAATATCCGGTTATCTTCTAGGACAACAAAAAAAAGCCCTCCTGACTCCCTCGTTCGGAGACTGGGGGGCTTTTTATTTCTTCTTCCTCTTTTCCCACTCTTCCTTGGTGCGCTTCCAGCGGTTGTGTGTCCATAGCCATTGCGCAGGATATTTGCGGAGATGGTCTTCCACGAGCTGGAAGTATCGTTCGGTAATGCCGTTCTCCGGCACTTTTTTGCAATCATCCGTGATGAGGTGGAACTCCGCCTCATACTCCGAGCGCTTCACCCTCTTGAGCGACATGAAGAAGACCGCGCTGTCCGTCATGCGCGCTATCTTCTCTGTGCCGGTAAAGACCGGAGTCTCCTGGTGCATGAAGTCCACCCAATGGTGTATAGCCTCCCACTTCGGAATCTGGTCAGCCACAAAGCCTATGCAGAAGTGCCTGCCCTGCTTCTTCATTTCCAGAATCTGTCGCAGAGTGCGCTTCATCGGAATGCTTATGCTGCCATATTGTTCGCGCAGTTCCAGGAAAAGCCTGTCGAAGGCATCGTTGCGCAGCGGGTGGTAGATCTGTCCGAAAACGATGGACTGATCCTTCAGGAAGAGAGGCAGCGATGTTATCCACTCCCAGTTCGGACTGTGGGCTATGTAAACCACTACCGATCGTCCCTCCTTTGCGTATTCCTCCACCCTGTCCATGCCCTTGAACGCCATGTGCTTCATCATCAGCTCCGGCTTCATGTCGGCAAGTTTTATGGTCTCAACGATGTAGTCGCAGAACAGGTGGTAGAAGTTACGCTCTATCTCTCGGCGCTCCTCCTCACTTTTCTCAGGGAATGAGTTCGCAAGGTTCCTGCGCACCACCTTTTTCCTATAGCCCACCAGTTTATAGACAAGCGGGTACAGGATGTAGTCGCTGCAGAAATAGTGCACTCCAAACGGTAGTTTGGAGCAGGCATTGCCTATCGTGCGCAGAACGTTATATGCGATTGAACTCATCATTATGACTGCAAAATAACATAATATTTTCGTAAAAAGGCGCAGAAAATGCGTTTTCTGCTTTTCTTTATCAACTGAATTTACGCATTTTCTCTCGTTTCTTTTGCTTATTGGCGAAATAATCGTAACTTTGCGCCAAATTATCATTATGGCAGAATATATAGCAAAAACCTTTGTCGGCCTGGAACAGATCCTTGCCGAAGAACTTACAAACCTCGGTGCAAACGATATTGAAATCGGTCGCCGAATGGTGAAATTCACTGGCGATAAGGAACTTATGTACCGGGCAAACTTCTCGCTCCGTACCGCTCTCCGCATCCTTATGCCTATCAAAACCTTCAGAGCAAAGAGCCCAGAGCAGGTGTACGACGAAATCCGCAAGTACGACTGGCATCAGCACCTCACGGTAAAGGACTCGTTTGCCGTTGATACTGTTGTATATTCTGAGGAATTTACTCACTCTAAGTTTGTGGCTTACAAGGTGAAGGATGCCATCGTCGATAAGTTCATGGCTGAGGAAAACGAGCGACCTAACGTGAGCATTTCCAATCCTGACCTGCGCATCCACCTCCATATTGCCGGCACCGATTGTACTCTCGCCCTCGACTCAAGCGGCGACAGTCTGCACCGTCGTGGCTATCGTCAAGAGGCTGTTGAGGCTCCGCTCAACGAGGTTCTTGCTGCCGGCATCATCTTGCAGAGCGGATGGAAGGCTGACTGCGACTTCATCGACCCGATGTGTGGCTCCGGCACTTTCCTTATCGAGGCTGCACTCATCGCGAAGAATATTGCTCCTGGTGTGTTTCGCAAGCAGTTTGCCTTCGAGAAGTGGAAGGACTTTGACGAGGAACTCTTTGACCGCATCTACAACGACGACTCGCAGGAGCGCGACTTCAACCATAAGATTTACGGCTACGACATTGATCCTAAGGCTATTGGCATTGCACGTGCTAATGTCAAGGCTGCCGGATTGTCAAGCGATATTGAGCTTACATTACAGAACTTTGCCGACTTCCAGCAGCCAAAGGAGAAGGCTGTCATGATAACAAACCCTCCTTACGGCGAGCGTATCTCTACGCCTAATCTGCTAGAGACATACAAGATGATCGGTGAGAGACTGAAGCACGCTTTCGGTGGAAACGAGGCTTGGGTGCTCAGCTATCGCAAGGAATGTTTTGACGCTATCGGATTGAAACCTTCCATCAAATATCCGCTTTATAACGGCGCTCTTGAGTGTGAACTTCGCAAGTATGTCTGCTTCGACGGAAAGACAAAATCTTTCCTTCGTGAAGGCAACGAGGTGAAGACTGACCGCGAGCGCAAGGAGATGGCACAGAGTCATCGCTTCAAGAAGTCGCGCGAGTTCAAGGAGCGCATGCAGGCACTGAAGGACAACGAGGAAGGCGATATTCTCACTTTCACATTCCGCAAGCCGTCGCGCCCATTGTTCTCTGACGGCGAGGGCGGTAAGCACGATTTCAAGGGACCACGCAAGTTCCGCCGTGGTGATGATGACGGTCGCGGAGAAAAGCGCCCGTTCAAGAAAGACAATCACCGCGGACCTAAAAAGCCATTCGGCAAGGACAATCGCCGCGGACCGAAGAAATAATCTGTTATATTCCCCCCCTGCTCCACATCCTCCCACATACCAACGTCTTGTAGAGGCTCCTGACGGACCTTCAGAGGCTGTCGTGGCTGTTTTCGGGGGGCATGTAACTCGCTGCATAACAATTGGGTACAAGGCTTTGAGAACTAAAAATCTCTGGAGTTTAAAATCTCAGAATGACGTAAATTATTAACTTACAACCGATAACGCCGCTTTCCGGCAGCAACATGGCAACAATTTGGAAATTATTTCATAATTCTGCATTTTAAAAGTTTGATGAAAATCATGAAGAAATTCAATGAGCACAGACAATAACCTCCAAATACTGCAACAGTCAGAAAGCGCAGTTCTCTTCAATGACGTATGCCTTATAATAGATCAGGCAAGGCGACATGTTGCAACCTATGTTAATGTGGAAGCATGCCTGATGAACTGGCATGTTGGTAAGCGTATCAAGGAGGACGTACTTTTCAATCAGCGCGCAGAATACGGCAAACATATACTAAAGAATTTGTCCGTAAAACTAACTGAGAAATACGGAACTGGATGGGGAACTGAGAAACTGAAACATTGTGTACGCAGTGCGTACCTTTTTTCAGAAGATGACATTATGTACGCAGCGCGTACCCAATTGACTTGGACGCATCTACGCTCTCTTATGTCACTAAAAGATTCTCTCGAACGTCAATTCTACATGGAGATGTGCCGTATAGAGCATTGGGACACCCGTACGCTCGACGAAAAAATAGACAGTCAGCTCTATCAGCGAACAGCCATCAGCCAGCGTTCAGAGGAAGTGATAAGGCGTGAGCTTAAGGAACTGAGGGAAGAGGACACGCTGAACCCAGATATCGTGTTCCGCAGCACGTACTTCCTGGATATGCTGGGGTTGCCCGATGTTTTCTCAGAGAAAGATCTTGAGAACTGCATCCTCAATCAGTTACTTGAATTTATCAAGGAACTGGGCAGTGATTTTACCTTCGTGGATCGCCAAAAGCGCATCACTGTAGATTCCGAGGACTACTTCATCGACCTCCTCTTTTTCCATCGCGGTTTACGTCGTCTTGTGGCGATCGACCTCAAGCTTGGCAAGTTCAAACCTGCATACGAAGGACAGATGCGACTGTATCTGCGATACTTGAACAAGAACGACCGAAAACCCTGGGAGGAAGAACCAATCGGTCTTATCCTCTGCAGCGAAGGCAACACGGAACACATTCAGTATTTCATGCTTGACGATGATAGCGACATTCGCGTTGCTCAGTACTACACTGAGCTCCCGTCGAAGGAGATACTTGCTGACCGCCTACAACGCGCCATCGCCATTGCGCGCGAACATCAAATGGAGAAAAAATAATCGCAATTCATGCTCCATACCTTCCCTACATGTCGCCATTCTGTTAACTCTTACAAAGAAATTAACATGTTGATACCCACCGTTTTATGGGGGTATTGCGCGCAGCATAACTCGTATAATTATAGATAGATACAAAGCCTTTCAGAGGTGCTTTCGGGCATCTTTGGAAGGCTTTCTTGCGTTTATGGTATATAGGATGAGATTTAAAACACAAGTTGCACAAGTATTCTCGCAAGAGATGACTTTTAGTTTCACAAGTTCCAAGGCTCGTGTCACTCATGAAACCCCGTGTTAGAAAGACCGCTGCACTTGAACTTGTGTCACTTGTGTTTTTATTTGTACCAGCGATTAGGTCGCTATGATATGTAAAGTTGAAGTGTTAAATTTATGGTTTTTGGGCGATATAAATCATAAACTTATATAAAAAGTCATGTTTTCTGCTGGCTAAAGGATGACTATGTGGAAATTATTTTATATTTTTGCAAAATGGATTATTGTGCACATGGCAAATACTTCTCGATTATGCAGTTAAACACCTGTCACATGAATCTAACGGATGACAACAAATTTTAAAACCATCTGGTTGTTACCTTTGCCGACAAATGTCGGTTACAAGTGTCAAAAAACCACATTGCAGACGTATGAACATAAGCAAATACAGATACCCGATTGACAATGACCAGTTCCAGGAAATAAGGGAACAGGAGATGTTGTATGTTGACAAGACGGACATGATGTACTATCTTGCCAACAGACACAAGTATGTCTTCCTTGCTCGTCCTCGTAGGTTCGGAAAATCTCTGCTCTGCAATACCTTCAAGGCTTATTTCAAGGGGCAGAAGGAATTGTTTGAGGGTCTGAAGGTAATGGAGTTGGAGAAGAATTGGAAAACTTACCCTGTACTCCATTTTATCCTAAGCGGACTGAAAGACTGCAGCATTGAAGATGCCAAAAGTAAATTGGAGTTATTCATTTCTACATACGAAAAAGATTATGGACGAGATGAAGCAGAGAAAACTCCAGGTGCACGTTTTCGTGGCTTGATACATCGTGCATACGACCAGACAGGCGAGAAAGCAGTTGTTATTCTTGACGAATACGACTCTGCCATCATGAGATTGATTGATCAACCAGATGAACTTGATAAAATGCGTTCCCTGCTACGCGAGTTCTATCAAGTGCTAAAAGATGAAGGCGAATATCTACGGTTTGTCTTCATCACAGGTGTAACAAAGTTCTCACAGCTCAGCATATTCTCAGAACTGAATAACTTGAAGCAAATTTCCATGCTTGATGAATATTCAGGTATCTGTGGCATCACACAGGAAGAACTTGACACGACTCTTCGCCCATGCGTTGAGGAATATGCTCAGAACCTGGAGATTACGGTTGATGAAGCATACGCCTTGCTCAAGAAGAACTATGATGGGTACCATTTCTCTAAAAAAAGTAAAGATGTATATGCCCCATTCAGTCTGTTGAATGCACTTAATGATAATGACGCAACTCACTATTGGTTTGATAATGCGACATCAAGCTCATTACTAAAGCATCTTTCACGATTCCCTATCACCTGTGCATTAGATTATGATGGCATTGAGGTGAGCGAGAATGATTTCAGCATCCCATGCGAAAATGCCGACACTCCGATGCCGCTACTGTATCAGAGTGGTTATCTCACCATAGCATCCTACGACCGATGGGTTCAGCGTTATGTGTTGAAGATTCCTAACAATGAAGTAAGGAAGGGACTCATTGACTGTTTGATGCCAATCATCCTGAAACGCACGGTAGCAGACAATAACAGTGTAGTAGCAGCCATGGCAAGAGCATTATTCAAAAGCAATCTGTCTGATGCCCTCACCGCTCTCCGTTCCTACATTGCCAAGATACCATACGATGTAATCACCAAGGAGCAGTGGGAAGACAAGGAGAGTCGCGAAGCGTTCTATCAACTTCTTCTCTACATGGCATTCTCCATGCTCAACTCCACCGTCGATACCGAAGTAAAGAGCATCCTCGGTCGTGCCGATGTTGTAATAAAGACCAAGACTGACATCTTCGTGCTTGAATTGAAGGTTGATGATACCGTAGAGAATGCTCTGGCGCAGATTGACGATAAGGGATATGCCATTCCTTACGAGGCAGATGGACGGAAGATCACCAAGTGCGGAGTCCGCATAGCAAGCGAACAACGCAACATCACCCATTGGCGCATTACAGATGCCGACGGTTCACTTCTTGAAGACAAAGATTTCTCAATACAAACCAAGGAAATATAGAATCGATGACATAAGTCATGAATTTTGTTTTACATATCAGAAAAGAAGTATGGCAAGACCGATTAAAGAAACTCCTATACTATTTGGCGAAGACGCACGTCGCTTCGAAGCTCGAATGCAAGAGAAGCGAACAGAAAGCGCAGAAGCCAGGAACAGACGTCTGCAAAACTATGCTTTGGCGATGCAGATGATGGAGGCTGGTAAGAATGTGGTGATGACAACAAGACCAATGACATTGACAGATGCTTACCGAATCCTTGGAGAAATCTCGTCATAATTATTACCGCATAATCTTAAACATTATAAAATGAAAGCTTTCAAGGATTATACATTTGAGGATTTCAAGTACAGCGTACAATCCTCCGAGCGTGAGTTTGATTTCTCACGTCGTGAGTTCGTATCTTTCTATGCAGTCAAGCCTGAACAGGTTTCACATGTCAAA
>JAZLKJ010000120.1:0-41077 GCA_045597565.1 Prevotella sp.
CATTGGCAGCGGAGTATGGACTTATGATGATGGCAAATGCTGCCGATGGACAAACTCTTGACGAGATAATGACGGCGATGAAGCGAAAGCCTAAGATGCTTGAACAGATGAACAAGGAGGCAAAGAACTATATGTCGTTCATCAATGAAGAGCATCTAGACTCGGTAAGTATGTATAATATGATGTGGCTAAACAATCTGAAAGAGCCTTTATACACAAGCAAGTGCAAAGATATTTTTGATGCAGAGATTAGCACTTTGGATTTCAACTCCAATGATGCAAAGAAGACTATGGAGGCATCGGTTCGCAAAAAGACAAAGGGTTTGCTGAAACCTGAGATAGGCGACATTTCTGATGCAAAGATCATCCTTATGAACCTCCTTAGTTTCAAGGGAAAATGGAAGTTCCCTTTTTATAAAGAGTTTACAAGGAAAAGTACCTTCCATAATGCTGATGGTACTGAAGCGAAGGTTAGTATGATGCACGGCATATATGAAGATGGCGACTGCAGCTACCAGCATACGGACAAAGGGTACAGCGTGGTAAGCCTGCGCTTCTCCGACCGCCATTATGAGATGGAACTTTATCTCCCGGATGAAGGCAAGAGTGTTGATGGATGCATAGCGAAATTTGACAACGCACCAATCGTACGGGAAAAGAAAACGAAAGTATATCTCGACCTGCCTCGCTTTGATGTCAGTGCATCCGCCGACTTGGTTTCGATTTTCCGTACTATGGGCATCACTACTGCGTTTAATGATATGGCAAACTTCTCAAAGTTGTCCACTCCAGATCAGTATGTCAGAAAGATTCTGCACTCGGCACGAGTAAGCATAGATGAGAGTGGCTGTATGGCTGCTGCGGACAATGCTGTGTTCTTAGCTGAACTATGTTTGATGAATGAGGTGAAATTAAGATTCGATCGTCCTTTCTTCTATATCATTCGTGAGACAGACTCAAGGACTGTATTGTTTATGGGCAGGGTAAATAAACTGTGACAAAAGCGTGAAGGAGAACCGTCCCTTGACTCAATGGTTGTCACCATTGTCATCATTGTCACGATTGTCAATTGTCATTAACGATTTTCAGCTCACAACATGTGCGAGTTTATAGGTAAATGGGCAAAAATGCCGATGATTAACCCCATTGATAGAGAAATATATCGGATAATTTGCCCGTTTTGATTAAAAAGCATACCTTTGCAGTGTGTCAAGGTGATACAGTAACATAATAAGAATATTTAAGTGGTACCTTCTATATGACAAACGAAAAGAGCTACAATATTGCAAAGATTCTATGGAAAATTGGTCTATGCGTCCTTGTGGTTGATTTATGGATGCAGCCGATAATCTCCATAGACACCTATAGTAATGAAACGAGTAATTGGGGATTACATTGCTTATTTCGTTTCTTTGGTCTATTTGGAGGTTATGTCAGTGTGACTCAGATATATTCTGTTGCTACGATATGTGCGTTTATCACTATTTATCATTGTATTGGTGGAGCATACATAGCACAGAAACGACTGCCCATATTGCCAACCCTTTCACTCGTATTGGCCATAGCCTTAATCCCTGCGCTGTCTATTGAACCGATGTTTGATAATGGCATAAAAGAAATGCGTATCGATTGGTGCGGATATCTTGTATGGTTAGCAGGATTGTTGTGTATTCTGGTAAGTAGTTTGTTGCAAAGCAAGATGGAACATATAGAAACTGGAATGAAGGACCATAGGTCGTTCATAGGCAGAGTGCTTGGTTGCGAGACTGACACAGCGATAGACGTCCCACATATCTGTCTATTCGGAATTATGATGATAGGATTGTTTATATGGCCACTATTTGCATTTGTCGTGATATTCTTTTATGACGCTCCTTGTTATAGTACCATTTTTGAGGTTTGTCGCCATATTATGTGCTTTACGGTATGGCTTTACCCTCTTTACGTATTTCCTTTGATGCGATTGATGTTCAGGTTGTCGGAACGCAAGAAGGCCTTATGGATATTCTGCATAACTCCTTTGATACCTGTAGGCATATTCATGTTGATGTACCTCACTGCTTATGTAATTATTATACGCATCTAAAAAAACGGCTCCTACTTCAGACATTATGAAAAACTTTCTGTTATACATACTACGGACATATCTTTTGGGTACCGTCGCTATTACTCTGGTGGCTTACCTTGGAACGGTAGTCATACAGTACTATTACCCACCAGAACAGCAAACTCCGTTTTCAACTCCAGCTTTTACTGGTATAGTATGCGGTATTATCTATCCTGTATTAAATCTGCCTGTATTCATGGTATTGTATAAATACAGGTTTACCGTGATAGAAACTATTGTAGAAAACATCTTCTTCGTAAATTTGGCAGCCCATCTTGGGGAGATAATCTGTTATTTATTACCTTCTTCTCGGGTGTGGAGGCATAAAGCAGGCAATGAGCTTGAAATCTGGGGATGGGAAGATGCATGGTGGTATGGTGATGGTCTAATAATCGTTTATAGTATTTGTCTAACTATAATACTTTGTCTCCTTCATATAAAGATAAAGAGAATGATGAGTCAAGTGACGGTTCTCTGACTCTGTGTTATAATAACCATAACTATCAACCAGGAATACGTCATTAATTATGATTAGAAAAAATAAAAGACTTTTAAAATTGTTGATAACAATCGTTTTTATTCTGTCTGTTTGTTTATTTTCCATAAGGGAAAGTGCTATAACTAATGCGACATGGAAGGCGACTGCTACGACGGAGGTGGGAAGAGGCATTGTTAGCTTCGGAGGAAATTCATCGTATGAATACCAATGTCCATTAATCAGGAAAGATGGTCATATAATTACTCTTGCATTGTTCCGTATTGATGACACACTTGTAGCCTTCTCCATTGAGTACTATAGGATAGCCTTCCTCATGACGATATAGGTGACAAGGGACGATTCTCTAACTCACGCAAATAAGTATATCCCCGGGCTTACGCCGACCCCCTTGTTAAGGGCTCTCAAATCTATGAAATATTTAACAAAAGCCATTGACTGGTAGTATTATTTGAGTCTGGAGTTATTTACCTCAGCCCATGTTGACAGAGGAAGGGGAATCGACCACTTCAATGATGACAAATACGCTCATATACTAACAGTTTGTACCATTTTACCTTGGATTCTATCATGTATCTTTGTAGTTTCACATATCGTTTGCCCACATTTCAATCTGAGGTCAAGCGATCGACTTCAAATTTTAACAATAATAGTTAGCATCCTTATTGGAATCTTTATTATTAAAAGATATGATAATGCCCCTTTATTGCTTTTTGAACATCATAAGAGGAAGTTCGATGAATGGAAACTGCCAAAACAGATTTTCATGATGCTCCTGCCTGTATTATTGTGCCTTGCTTCATGGTGGTTCACGTTTACCATTTTTAATTTATTCTACTAGAATCAATAAAAGATCACCCTTTAAGACTACGCTAATAAATGAGACTAATGAAAATAATTAATTACCTATTCCTTGTATGTTCTTTGATTGCTTGTAAGAATAATGGAATCCATGTTGAGCATTCCGAAGACATTGTGAGCTCGGATTCTCCTCACTACGGAGAAGAACCTATTCAAGCGTGTTATGAATTGGACATGAAGAACTTCCAATCATATAAAACTTTCAACGAACTGACCATGAAGGGAACGGGGGAAACTGACATGCTGCCTTGTGTCTATGTTTGGGACAAGGGCGATTCCATATTCGTAAAAAGTTCCGAAGAAAGGGATTCCTTGCGTTTGTATGTTAGGAAAGGCAAAGATCTGTGGTATAGTCGTATGGATTATGAATTATGGAAAAAGAATGGATATAGAGTCGTGAAAAGCGAATGGGACAAGATGGCTCGTTCGTATGATCGATATTTCTACAATGACACCATTCTGGAAGTGAAGACCGACTATAGTGATGATTTTATCTATAAGACAATCTTCGTAAAGACCTCAAATGTGGTTTTTGAGTTCCGCATGTCTGATAAAGAATTCAAAAGCTATGCAGATGGCCTACGCTCAAAGGTTTGGCTATTGTGTTCGGGCATGATTACGTATAAAGGGACTTCTCCAAAGGTGATAAAATATTCTTTTTCATACGATGATAATAAATACTATCTCCGCTCAAAAGAAACGAAGACTACATACAAGTATTTTAAGACTCCTTTAGGAGTTTGGGCAATGCAGCCAGGTCTTGACGAAGCTTGCTTGTATGGAGGTCAAGATATAAGAAATTTCACCCAGTCAACCCCTAATGGTGTTCTAAATGTTTCTGCCAATGATACCACCATATATGAATTAGTAGATAAACTTCCAGAATTCCCTGGCGGTTACAGTGCCATGATGGACTTTTACGACAAAAATGAGGCTACTATTGGTAAGCCACAAGATTACAATCATCGCGTGGTGGTGAAATTTGTTGTAGAATGTGACGGAACTTTCACTAATGTAAGATTGCTTCATAGTCCATCACCTGAATATACCAATGAAGCGATGAAGTTGCTATCTTTGATGCCAAAATGGACGCCAGCAGTACTTGGTAGCAGAGCTGTTAGGCATGAGTTTATGCTTCCTATTTATTTTAAATGAAGATGACATAGTACACAGGGTACATGGCTGTACCCGACAAAGTGAGTCGGAGAACCGTCACCTGACTCACTGTTCCGTGACCCTCCAAGGACATTTAGCCGCATCAATGAATACAACTTTCTTCTTTCAACGAATGCCACCCCGCTTTTCATCTGAACCTTGTAAGAAAGGCACGATGACGCGAAGTGGTTTTTCAATCTACAAACCCTCATATTATGGTCAATTATACAACCTAAAACAAGGAATGAAGTCATGCGGAAAATAAATTTGAACGCAAAAAGCAAAATAAATCGCCGAAAAGTTGGAAAAAACTAAAAATTATCCGTAACTTTGCACTTGATTTAAAATCTATAAACCAAAGACTCATTCCACATGTCCACAACAATATACCCTCAAGCAGAGATGACCATCACCCTTTCTGACCTCTCGGTAATGGCAGACATCAAGCGCATACTTAAGCACATCAAAGGAGTCGAATCTGTCAAAGTACGAAAAACCAAATCAGAACTCGATCTCAGTCTTGAAGAAGTCAAGGAGGGGAAGGTTGTGAATGTCGGAACCGTTGATAACCTGATGAAATACCTACATTCATAATGGCCTACACTATCTCGCTTTCCACGCGATTCAAAAAGCAATATAAGAAATGTATGCGTCAGGGGCTTCCTGAAGCAGAATTTCTGAAGGTCGTCAACATTCTTGCTGAAACGGGCACTCTACCAGAGCAGTATCGCCCACATCTGCTTTCGGGCAACTATAAAGGTTGTATGGAGGCGCATATCATGCCCGATTGGCTTCTAATTTGGGAGCAGAACGACACGGAGCTCACTCTCCTTTTCGTTGCGACTGGCTCTCACTCAGAATTGTTCAACAAGAATAGGCGATAGCCTTGTTTGAGGGGTACAGAAATAGAGTCCGATGAACCAAATGCTGGGAAAAGTCGACCAGTCCCTGCGCCCCTCTCTATTCAAAATATAGTATCAACTTTTAAACCCTAATTATTAATCCCGCGAAACTGACCGACTGACTTATCCCCCTGACCCCGAAAGCTGCAAAGCAGTGACGTAGAGGTCAAGATATACATATACTTGGACTTTGTCCTTGTTTCTCGACCCGTAAATTCGCCAAATTTAACTACAGAGAACAAGTGACGAAGGCTCATGTCCGTTTAGGGCGTGAGCTGTTCGTGCTTTTCCTGTAGTAAGGCGTTTGGCGATGCTCACGGGTCGGAAAACCATCGAGCAGTTCCGCCCAATTTTTTATTATGAAGAGTTTTTTCTTTATAGCACTCTTGTGCTCATTTGGTGCCGCTATGGCACAGGTTATCCGTGATGTATGAATGTGTAGCATTGTTTGTGACGTAGGCATTGATGCTATAAAAAAGGTATTAAAATTTAATAAAACAAAAACATATAATAACATGAAACAAATATCACTTCTTTTATTGGGAATGTTTAGTTTTATCTGCAATTCATTATTTGCAGAAGACATTCCTAATAATGAAATATGGTATGAAGCAAAAGCGAAATTGAATCAAACCACAGACTATAAATCATCTGGAATCTATGCAAGTGCATTTGAAGTTCCTATAGTTTCACATACTTTTGCGAATGGAAAGGGAGTTATCAAATTCAACGATGAAGTTAAGAAGATTGGATATGCAGCCTTTATGAACTGTGCAGATTTGACCAGCATAACAGTTCCTAATTCTGTAACAGAGTATGGCTATTGGACTCTAAATGGTTGTAACAGAATTAGAAGTATTCAAATCTCAAAGTCAATTAGGAAAATAGAGGCCGGTGCATTCTCTGGATGTGGAGGACTTGAAAAAATCATTGTTGAGTCTGGTAATCCCTATTATGATTCAAGAAATAATTGCAATGCCATAATTGAAACCAAATCAAATACATTATTAGCAGGATGTAAAAATACCATAATACCCAATTCTGTTACCGCTATTTCATCCGAAGCCTTTTATGGTTGTTATGATTTGAAAAGCATTACCATTCCCAATTCCGTAAAGAGAATTGGGTACAATGCCTTTTATGGTTGTACATCTTTACCCGTCATAGGAAATGTTCGTTATGCTGATACAAACTTAGTAGAGGTAACAGATAACACATTAACTACATACTCCATAAAACAGGGTACAAGATTCATTGGACATCATGCTTTTAAAGATTGTGTAAATCTAACAAATATATCAATTCCACGTTCAGTAATAAGAATCGAAAGCGGTGCTTTTGAGGGGTGTTCTTCTTTACCGGTTATTGATAACATTCGGTATGCAGACAAGTATCTAGTTGAGGTAACTGATAATAAATTGTCCTCCTATACGGTTCAAGACGGGACTTTAATAGTTGGTTCTCAAGCATTTGAAGGCTGCTGGAATATGACATCTATAAGTATGCCTAATTCCGTAGAAATTATAGATGAACGAGCATTTTCGATGTGCAATAGCCTTTCTGAAGTAACCTTCTCTACCTCCTTGAATTCAATAGGTGATGACGCTTTTAATGGTTGTGATTTTAACTCTTTAAGAATTCCTAATACTGTAACAGACATTGGTAGTCGTGCATTTGCGCAATGCCATCGCTTGACAGATGTTCAAATTCCAGAATCAGTTACAAAGATAGGTGATGGAGCTTTCTCTAGTAATGAAGGTCTTTCGACAATTATTGTAGATTCGAACAATCCTATTTATGATTCTAGAGATAACTGTAATGCCATCATAGAAACAGCTACTAATACGATAATAGCAGCTGCTAAGAACACAGTAATTCCAAATTCGGTTACAGCCATAGGCAACCATGCCTACGAACGTCGCGCAGAGCTGACATCCTTCACTATTCCAGAAAACATCTCTGTAATTGGAGATAGAGCTTTTAGTGAATGTTGGAATCTTACTGAGGTCAATATTCCAAACACTGTAACCAGTTTAGGAGAAGGTGCTTTTTTCTATTGTAGTGCACTGAAGGATGTCGTAATCCCTAATTCAGTAAAAGGAACTTTAGAAGAGACGTTCTGCTATTGCCGTGAATTGCAATCCGTTACTCTGTCAAATGGAGTCTCATATATCCGTGGTAGAGCATTCACAGAATGTAATAATCTTACTGACCTTTATTGTAATGCTATAGTCCCACCTACAATAGAAGATGATTGGGCTTTTAGATACGTACCTTCAAATATGAAGATACATGTTCCCGCCGTCTCCATTGCATTGTATGAGGATGTGCTATATTGGAAGAATTATGAGATTGTACCAATTCAGAACAAGAATACCATTCAAGTCAATCTTCCTGCGGATGCAACCGATGGACAATACAAAAACATGACTTTGGAACTGGTTGACCTCGATCGTAATCAGAACTTCAAATTGATTGTTAAAGACACTAGGAATTATTCCTTCAATAATCTTGAAGAGAACACCAAATACAGTTTGTCACTGAAGACTAAAAAAGGACTCGCTATTGCAGAATATAAAGAAATCAATTATACATCAGGCAATCTCAACATTGATATTGAGAAGGAAAAAATGGAACAACTTTGTGTGGTTAATGCAAAGGTATTGACACCATCCAATGAAGATGTAACCTCACAATGTACTATCAATTGGTATGACAATAATGATGACTTCATCTCTCAAGGTCAATCCGTTACAGAACAAATAGTTGGCACAAAGGTGAAATTATCTGTAGCATTGTCAAAAGACTTAGGCGTACAATATAAGTTCCCTGCAGAATTGTTATATGATATTACAAGCAGTAACAATACGTGCACAATCTACTTAGAGACATTACCAATGACAACAATAACCGGAAAGGTTGTTGATGAATTAACAAATAGTACATTGAGCAATGTTACTGTTACAGTTTCTCAAACTCTAAACGGTAAATTCTCGAAATTATATTCTACGAAAACAGACACAAACGGCAAGTATAGTATTCAAGTGTATGCAGTACCGGCTTCTATCTCCTATGTAACTTCTGACTATATCACTCATACTACCGATATTGCAGAAGGATTTAACACTCAAGAAGAAGCCGTCTTGGAAACTGTGAAGATGAAACAGATAACGGGAACTGTCATAACTACCAGTTTCACATACAGAAAGTGTAGAACAAGTTCGGAAGATACTGAAATTGAAAACTTTTATTCAGATTTAAATAATGTTGAATACTCAATTCTTAATGAATCAACAGGTAAGTCTATAACAAAATTCTCTGTCCAATATCCCAAGATTGTCCTACTTGAGGATGTCAACGAGGGCGATGTGCTCCAGTTGACAGCAACAAGCAAGACGGGATCCTTTATGCCCGTTGTGGCTACTGCCACGATTGATGAGGAGCAGCGTACAAATGCGGCCTTCAACATTGTGGAGTTGGGTAAGATCAAGGCTACGTTTGCCAAAAACGCCAATGCTGCCGTTGCCGCTACGCTCTACGATGCCAAGGGCAAACTTATCCAGACTTTCGACTATACCAACGGTACTCTGACCATCAGCGACCTTGTCGATGGCAGGTATACCCTTGTCACGATGGGTAGTAGCCGCCTCTTCAACACTATCTACGACCTTGCCCAACTGCCCCAGACGGGACTTGTACGTCTCAACGACTACGTGCAGCACAATGTGGAGGTGAAGAGTGGTGAGGAGACGACCATTGATATTGACGAGGTGCCCACGCTTGACGAGAGCAAACTCTACTACACGGGTGACAATACATCGTTTACGGTCAACAAGTCGAGTATCGTAGCAGGCAACTACCTCACCCTCACGGGTCATCTTGACTTCAAGTCGGCCTACGCTGCAAACGTCAGCAATGTTAGCCTCATTGTTGATCTCCCTGAGTCATGCCAGTTTGTTGAAAACTCTGTCATGGTGGGCAATGCGACCAGCAGCTACACCCTCGACGGGCATCGCGTCACCATCCCTATGGCGCAATACACTGACCGTGTACGATTCTGTATTATCCCCACCATCGGTGGTGACTATGCTCCTAGTGCTCTCGCTCAGTTTGTAATTGACGAAAAGGTCATCACACAGCCTATTGGCTCGGCTAACTATACAGTAAATGGTACCACAATTAATGTCCCCTCAATAGTAGCCAATACTACCATTCCCGTGAGTGGTACAGCCATCGGTGCATCGGCGGTAGAAATTTATGATGGAGATATGCTCATTGGACAGACGAACACGCTAGCTAACGGCTCGTGGGCTACAACCTGCGAGCTCCATGAACCATACAATCTCTCAGCACATAATATTCATGCGAAAGTGATGACTAAAACAGGGTTAGAATTGCAGTCGGAGAATGCAAAATGTACTTACGATGAAAATTTTATCCAGCTTAAGACTGTTACAATGTCTTTTTATAATGAATGGTTAAAGAAACAGGTAGAAGTACAGTGGAATCTCGTTAATAACACCTCTGATGTTTCTTCTTATATGTTTTATCATGATACAGACTTTACTTTTGTCTTAGATTTTACAGACAATCAACCACAAAAAGTATCAGATGTAGTCTTGTATGTTTCTACATCCAATGGAGATGTTATCGAACTTTTACCAGAATATAATGAGAAAATAGGAAAATACTCAGTAACAGAAACATTTAGATCATCAGCTCTTCCCAATAACGTAAACGCATCCTATAGCATAGTCGATAGACCTGCTGTAGATTTCTCTCCTGCATTTAATGATGAGGTTTCTTTGCTAGAGTCGATTCGAGAGAACGTTATACAACTTGGAGCCAGTATGCCTGCTGAATTGATATCAGACGAGGATGAATTTTCCGTATATAGGGTTACATTGCCCAACAAGAAAGTTACAGGATTGTTTAAAATTCGAGAACTCAACTTCGAAAGCGCAAAACAATATCTTCATATTAAACAATTTGATTTTGAACAGACTGAAAATGGGTATATTTATTCTATGATAGAGAAAGTAGAAGGCGGATTTATGCTTACTTTGATAGATACTGGAGATAAAATAGCTTTTACTATTGAATGCTGTGATGAGAATTCAGGATCGTACCAACAGGATGTCAATAATCAGAACCGTATCAAATTTAAACCACGCATAAATTTGAAGGCAGATTGGCAGAAATACCTAAAAGACGTATATGAACCGGGAGATTGGTTAGGAATAAGTGCACAGTTTGTTAACACTTTAAGAGACATTTTGGGATTGAATAAGTATGCATCTGCCCGTTGTTTTCAATTGTATTTCGATGTCATGGATTCTTATCTTACAGAAATGGAGTTAATGGTCAATAATATTGCTTTAGCTATAATTGAGCAGTGCGAGGATGATTCTTATAGGCTTTCTATAGAAGACAGAAACAAGTATTCTGAGCAATTAAAAAGTTTTGACAACAGCATAAATGCATTTTACGATACATTTTTGTCGTATGTAGAATTATATAAGGAGAAACTTGCAAACTCTGCAAGAATTGATATCGCGATGGCAGCAGCTTCTTTAGGACTTTCACATTATGCGCAAGCTGGAATCGGTAAACTTGTAGGTAAAGGTGAGAATCATAAGTTTTTCCAAAAATGGCTAAGTAACGATAGGAAAAAAGGATATTGGAAAAATGCATTAGGTATAGCATCTGATCAACTTATAGGCGGCGTTCTAGGTATTATTAACCCAGAAAAAGCAAACTTTCAAGGTGTCGAAAACGAGATGTATAAATACATGGCTGACCAAAGAAATATGATGCGAAGGTTATACGAAAAAAACATGTCTAACATAAAAAAGAGTTACAAAAAATGTAAATCAAAGAAAAAACAATCTGCATATTATCCTACTTTCACAGGACCAAATGTTCCAAGTATTTTGGATCCCTCCGGCTTCGTTTATGAGGGAGTGACTTCCAATCGTCTTGAAGGCGTTACTGCAACTGCCTACTACAAAGAGAATGTAGAAGATATGTATGGCGACATTCATGAAAACATCGTGAAGTGGGACGCTGCTGAGTACGCTCAAGAGAACCCACTCTTTACGGATGAAAACGGTATGTACGCATGGGATGTGCCGCAGGGCATGTGGCAGGTGAAATTCGAGAAGGAAGGTTATGAAACTACCTACTCCGAATGGCTCCCCGTGCCTCCTCCTCAACTCGACGTAAACATCGCCATGAAGCAGAATGTGCAACCTTCGGTTAAGATGGCGCGCGCTTATCCCGATGCTGTTGAAGTTGAGTTCGACAAGTACATGATGCCCGGACTTCTTACAACCGACAACATTGTCGTCTTGGTAGAAGGAAAACCCGTCAGTGGCTCTGTGGTCATGCTCAACGAGGAAGCCAGCTACGAAGGCTCCAAGGAACACTACGCTTCGAAGATTCGCTTCAACGCCGCTTCGCCCTTCGCCGCCGATGAGGTGACGCTCATTGTGAGCAATTTCGTGAAGAGTTATGCTGGCATTCGCATGCAAGATAACTATTCGCAGACTTTCAGCATCGAACCTGAACTCTGCGCCATCGAAGTACCCGAAAATATCGGCGTAGGCTACGACGAATCAACGACGCTCACCATCACTGCCCTCCCTGCCAGCGCTGCCGCAGGTAAGACGTTGCATGTGCACACCAGTTCGGAGATGATTGCGAGCATTAGCGACGAAACGGTCACACTCGATAAGGATGGTAAAGCTGAAATCACCATCTTCGGCGAGCTCCCTGGTACTGCAGGCATCACTTTCACCGTCGATGGCTACGACTTCAAGGCAACGACTATTGTAGGGGTAACAATTCCAAAAAAGGCCATAGAAGTAGCTGCTCCGAAAGCAAGTCTGGCCTCTGGTTCCGAGGTAGCAATGGGCACGATTGTAACGCTCTCTTGCGAGACACCCGATGCCACTATCTACTACACCCTTAATGGCTCGTGCCCCTGCGATGAAACTTCCAGAATGATATATAAGGATCCTATTGTAATTAACGAGTCCATCACAATCAAAGCGATAGCTGTAGCTTCCGACCTGACAGAAAGCGACATCGTAGAGTTTACATACACTGTGAGTAAAGTTGTTGATATCGACGAGGGTACTCTCGATGAGACAATCAAGGTTTTCCCTCTCCCCGTTCGCGACAAACTCAATGTGACGGCAGATGGTAATGTAATCAAAAGTGTGACGCTCGTCAGCACCAACGGCTTGGTGGTGGCAAAGGCTGTCAAACCTGAGACTATAGTGACGCTCAACGTCAGCACTCTCGCTTCTGGCATCTACTTCATCAATGTAGCGACTGAAGAGAAGAACTATAGTCGCAAGATAATGAAGGTAGAATAACAAGAAAAGGGGTTTTCTTGCAACCGATGGGTTATAGGAAGACTCCTTTTCTTGTTGTTTTTGTATAGAAGAATCTCGTGAAATAGCCCCCGAGACATACTACGTTTGGATAGGCGGCTCATACGACTATAGCTACAAGTAAAGGGCGAGTGCTGGGGCTTGCATCGTAGAACAGGACGGCAAAGTCATAGAAACCTGGACGTGTTCGGCACTGGCCTCTACGGAGTTTCGTATGCTCCTCACGTTGATGATTCATACAATGGATACTTTGCTCGAAGGTAGCGACATTCTCTTCATGACGAACGTGGCTTACTGCCAGAACTTCGACAAGACTCCTACAGAGAAGAGTGCGCGCCCCCGACCTCATCGCTGAGTGCATCCAATTGAAAACACGACATCGCAGCGTAGGCGTCAAGATTGTCTGCTATCACAAATATCCACAATTACCCCAAATCCACCAGATGGCCCGCGAGGTTATGATGAATTTGAGGAATCTAAGAACGAAAACATCAAACCTATCTGCGCGCATAATACAACAATAGATTATCCGTGCCCAAAGGAATGCCCTCGTCACGGTAAATGCTATGTGGTGTAAAGTATTAAGAATCCTGCTTTCCTTGTATAGGAAGGAAAGCTGGATTCCTTGGCGGGAAAGTCTTCCACGCATAGGAAGGAAAGTCTTCCAGAGCCAAAAAAAATGGCGGGACACAGCCTACAGGAAACGAAACAAACATCGCTTCAACCAAATAAAATGCGCTGCATCTTTTCGAAGTTGCAGCGCATTTTTATTAAAAGGAAAGGGGGCACAAGGATAGGTCCCCTTTCCGAAAATCTACTATTAACATTAAGGCTACTTCACAACTGGGTGAACAGAGCCGTACTTATTGATGAAGGCAGGACCATTGTCCTCACTCTTGTTAGCAGAGTTGCCATGGAGGTTATGGTTAGCGTCGAGTGTGCTCTGGAATATTGGGAAGTACTCATGGCCTGGCTTATAGAAGCTGAACGAAGAGCGCGCATCTGTAACACCAGAAAGGTCATCTGTGTTTGCTGTCTTGTCAAGCACATAGCGTCCGTGTTCAACGAGCTGCTGGAGACGATCAGCGCTATAGAAGAAGCCCCAACGGAGGAGGTCTATACCACGACCGTTCTCACAACCAAATTCCTTAGGACGCTCTACGTTTGCAATCTGCTCGAAGAGAGCTTCCTTTGTAGGAAACTGGGATTTGTCAATATCCCAAAGTGCTACACGGCGACGAACTTTATTGATATACTCAAACGCCAAATCAGTAGGACCGTTGAGTTCGTTCTCGCACTCTGCTGCACGGAGAAGAACATCGCTATAACGCATCAAGCGGAGGTTGATACCGCAGTGAAGACCTGTAGTGATTGTCTCATAGATATTATTGCGAGCGTTTGTAAACTTCGCAATTGAGATACCGCCCTGACCTGTGTTAGCAATTGCTTCGTCAGAAGAAGTGATTTCCTTCATGTAAACGATGTTTGAGCGTGGATCGCCATCAGGATAAGCAGCAGTCTTTGCGCCTGTGTAAGAAGAGTACTCTGGTTCGTAAGTCACGAGAGTCCAGTAGAGACGTGGATCAAGAGTACCATCCTTGCATCTTTCTGCCTTGAAGAGGTTATAGAGCCAAGGAGAACCTGCAAGGTCACCCCAAGAACCGAGAAGACCGGAAGCGTAGTTTGACTCTACAGCATGACCCTGAGTAGCGTTTGAGGAGATATTGACTGGAGTCCACTCCTCGTCTGTACCACCTGTGCCGTAGTCAAGGAACTGAACCTCAAAGAGAGACTCAATATTATTCTCCGTGTCTTCCTTGAAGTTGTCGCCATAATCAGGCGTAAGGTCGTAGTGTCCGTACTTACCATTCATGATATCCTTGAGGACATCATAAGCCTCAGAATACTTGTGGCGGAACATGAGAGCGCGAGCCATATAGCCGGCAGCTGCACCAGATGTGGCACGACCAGCAGCCCATTCTCCACCCTTATCCTTAGAAGGGAGAATGTGCATAGCCTCGCCGAAGTCCTTTTCGATAAGGTCAAACACTTCGTCTTGTGTTGCATTTGCAGCAAACATACCTTCCATAGTAGAATACTGAGCATAGTCTGTGAAGAGAGGTACTGTCTGATAGTAAGTAGCTAGAGCGTAGTAAGCAAGACCACGGAGGAAGAGAGCCTGACCCTTGATCTGGTTGTGAGCCTCTTCGGTAAGGTTAGCCTTGTCAACCTTAGACAGTACAAAGTTACAACGGTTTACAACGTGGTAGTTGTCACGCCATATCCACTGGTCACCGATATCGATTGTACCTGGCGAATTGAGATTGTCGTATTCAAGATACCACTGCTGTGAAGCATTCCACACCTCGTCGCCACGAACAGCGTCCATAGTGTAGCCAACACGAGCATAAGTACCCTCCAGACGAATACGGTTGTAGCATGAGATGACTGCCTCTTCGAGATCAGCCTTGCTGTTGCCGAATTCGTATGTAGTCTGGTTATTAGGGTTGATAAGTTCAAGCTTGTCGTCGCAAGAAGTCATTCCTGAAACGATAGCCAACGATGCAAGGAAAATATTTATTTTTTTCATTGTCTTCTGGAGTTTTTATTAGAATGACATACGGAGACCGAACATGAATGTTCTTGGAGTTGGATAAGAGCAGTAGTTGTAGCCAGGAGTCCATGTACCGCCGGCAAAGTCTATGTTATAGCCCTTATAGCCTGTGAGAGTATAAAGGTTCTGAGCAGAAGCGTAAACGCGAACGCCACTAACAACACCATTGAACCAGCTGTCCTTGAAATTGTAACCGAGCTCTACGTTAGCAAGCTTCCAGTAAGAACCGTTCTGAAGCATGCGCTGACTGAAGAGGTCGTTAGTGATATCACCGTTTGGCTTATAAGAAACGCGTGGAATGTTAGTGTTTGTATTCTCAGGAGTCCAAGCGTTGAGCATGTCAACACTCATGTTAGTAGTACCGTAGCAAGAGTGAAGAGCTACATCTACGAAGTCAACAACCTTGAAACCGGTAGCACCGAATGTAGAAACATTGAGATCAAAGCCTTTGTACTCAAGACGGAAAGAGAAACCGAAGTTTAGGCTTGGGAGACCGCTTCCGAGGAACTGACGGTCGTCAGATGTAATCTTGCCGTCGTTGTTGATATCCTTATAGCGAACATCACCAGGCTGAGCACCATTCTGCACCACGTGATCGCCATTTGCATTCTTGTTGTTGTCAATTTCCTCCTGGCTTTGGAAGAGACCGTCAGCAACATAACCGTAGAAGCGTCCTACCTCGTCGCCTATCTCTGTGCGGCAATAACCGTCATTGCGTGCCTCGCCACTTACACCGAGAGAAGTAACCTTGTTCTTGTTAGTAGAAACATTGGCAGATACCTGATACTTGAGAGGGTTCTTGTAGTTACGGTGAGTAACGGCAAATTCAAAACCTGTATTGGTCATGGTAGCCGCATTCATTGTAACGCGCTCGTTAGTAGCACCCGCCTCAGCAGGAACAGCTACGCTATAGAGAAGATCCTCAGATGTAGCACGGTAGTAATCTGCATTGATCTCAAACATATTGTTGAGGAGAGACAAATCGAAACCGAAGTCAAGAGTCTTCTTCTTCTCCCATGCAATGGCTGTGTTCACATAGTTAGAGATAGCTGAACCAGTAACCTTGTTGTTATTGAAGCTATAAGTGTAGTTACCTCGGCTCATGAGATCCATGAACTGATAGTCACCGATGTTTTCATTACCGAGCACACCGTAGCTACCACGAAGCTTCAGAAGGTTGATCTCTGATGGTAGGTGAAGCCACTCTTCCTTGTCAAGACGCCATCCTGCAGAGAATGAAGGGAACCAGTCCCAACGGTCGGCAGAAGAAAGACGTGAAGAACCGTCACGACGTACTGTGAAAGAAAGGAGATACTTGCCAGCGAAGTCGTAGTTGAGACGACCGATGAAAGAAGCGAGCGTATGCTCTGACTGGTAAGAATTTGAGTTGCGAGTAGCTGCATTGCCAAGCTGGAGGAAATAAGGCTCAGGCATGTTGACACCAGTACCATCAAGGTTGTTGTACTCTTCGCGCTGATAAGTCATACCAGCAACGGCATTGAAGTGGTGGCTGCCGAACGTACCATCATAAGTAAGGTAGTTCTCAATGAGGAAGTCACCATAGTTGTTTTGGTACTTCTGAAGAGTCTCATTCTCCTTAGCAAGGTAGTTTGTTGTACTCTGAATATAAGCAGGGATGAAAGTCTTGCCAGAAACAAAAGTACGGCTCCATGAAAGATTGAGAGTGTAAGAGAACTTATGGTTCTTGCTCTGAACACCGACCATGTCGAGAAGGTCTGCATTAGCAGAACCTGTGAGAACTACGCGGTCAACCTTTGAGTTACGAGTGAGGAGGTTGTTGGTAAGCAATGGGTTTGTAACACGAATATCACCATGAACATCATCATAGTAAGTGCCGTAGCCATAAGAATCGTAAGAATACTTGCTGGCAGCAGCGAGCTTGTCGTCAAGACACCAAGTAGAAGGATCGTAAGCCTTGATAGTCGGCTGCATAAGAAGCACGGAAGCCATTACTGGATACTGAGTACCATAGAGACCCTGAACATACTCATTAGCATTGGAGAGTGCCATGTTGTCCTGATCAGAGTGGCTATATACGATACCAGTACGGAGCTTGAGGAACTTCACGTCCATAGTGTTGTTGATACGAGCAGTGAAACGCTCGAAGTTTGGACCTGCACCTTCAAGAGTACCCTTCTGGTTGTAGTAGTCAAGAGCTACGTTGTATGTATTGTTCTTGCCACCACCTGAGAGGTTGATGTTGTGGTTCTGGCGAATACCAGTCTTGAACACCTCGTCAAACCAGTCAGTATCAACCTTTGAAGGGTCAATGTACTTAGGACTTGTTGGGTCGTAGCCGGCAGGAACGTCCATACCATAGTTCTTGTAGAGCATACGAGTGTAGTCGCCGAACTGAGCCGAATTCATGACCTTGTAAGTACCCTTGTTGATATTGTCAATACCAAAGTAGCCGGAATAATCAACCTTCATGCGCTGTTCCTTCTGACCACCCTTTGTAGTGATGATAACCACACCGTTGGCAGCACGAGAACCGTAGATTGCTGCGGCAGAAGCATCCTTGAGAATCTGGATTGTCTCAATATCGTTTGGAGAGAAGTCACGGATAGTAGTACCCATAGGCACACCATCAATGACATAAAGTGGAGATGTATCGCCGAAGCTACCCAAACCACGAATGCGCACTGCTGGGTCTGCACCAGGCTGACCATCGGAAGTAATCTGCACACCGGCAACCTTACCTTCAAGCATTGTAGAGATGTTTGAGTTGGATACACGCTTCATCTCGTCAGCATCAACAACGGCAACAGAACCTGTGAGGTCAACTTTCTTCTGAGTACCGTAACCGATAACTACGACCTGATCAAGCTCTGTATTTTCAGCCTCAAGAGTGATAACGCCGATGCTGCCGCTCTTAGCCTTTACAAGCTTATTCTTATAGCCGATGGATGAAATCTTTAGATTTGCGTTTGCAGGAGCCTTGATAGTGAAGTTACCATCGAGGTCAGTGATAGCTCCCTTTGAAGTACCGTCAACAACGACTGTCGCGCCAATCATAGGCGTACCGTCCTGGTCAACAACCTGTCCTGTAACAGTTACTTCTGATTGCTGAGTGGCCATTACCTCGTTAGTGCCGTTTGCCATCACAGCAGAAGGAGCTGCGGCAAGCATTCCTAGAACGGCCATTGATATAAATGATTTTCTCATTTTCTTTTAGAATTTTCGTTGAAAGAATTACTCATAAATAATGAGGCAAGACTCCTCTGTCACGAAAGACATCTGGAGATCATCGCTATTAACCTTGATACCCTTGTAATCCTGGAAGTGTTTCTCACCATTCTGGTAAGTAACATCGTAGTGGACGTTTGCAGTTCCGTTGCCGTTGTTGGTAACAGTGATGGCTACATCTGAACCGTGGATATTTGACATGAAAGTATCCCAATTCCAGTTTGACTCAAGGAGCAGATTTGGATTGCCATCATATCCACCACCCCAACCAAAGTTGTCCATACGAACAACTGCATACTCGTTTAGGGCTGCACCGCGAAGGATAGTACATGGAGAGTGATAATTGCCTAGGTTGTCCGAGAGTACCTGCATCTTGAATGTTACGCTATGCCCTGCTGCTACAGGCTCGTCTGGCTCGAGGAATGTTGTCCACCATCCGTTGAGGTAGTCTGTTGCACCGACAGCACAAATACCAGCCTTCACCTGAACAGGGAATGAAGTAGTCACTGTACGTGTAGAACCAGCATAAGTTACAGTAATATTCTGAGTGCCAGCCTTTGCTGTTGGAGCAGCGACAGTAACATTACTCAAAGGAAGAATGCCTGTTGAGCCATCAGAGTAAGTAGCAGTAATCTCCATACCCTCTGTGAATGTAGCAGGAGCAATCTTTCCATCAGCATAATAATATGTAGTGAGATAAGGCAACTTTGTTACTTCAAGAGAAGAAATTGCATTGGTTACCTCTACTGTGTAGTAACCTGCTACAGAAGGACCGAAGTTACCCTGCTTTGTCTTGCTGTAAGAGTATATTACAGTCTTAACTCCCGGAGTCTCTATAGAAGGGGAGCAAGTGAGTGTGATGTCGGCAGTGTCAGCAACAGCTGTAGAACCGTCAGCGAATGTCACTGTAGCAATTGCATCTCCCCAATAGTCAGTCTGCCCAACTTCAAGAACCTCTGGATGACCAGTCACCTCAATGCTGACTGCGTTCTGGTCGTCAACTGCCTGAACCTTTGAAGTAATGGTGTAAGCGTTCTTCATTACGAAGTGGCTACCATCACAAATAAGGAATGCATTAATGTCAGCAGTAGAAGAAACTGGCTGTTGATAAGTTTCAGTAAATGTAGTACCATCTTTTGCGACGTGCTTTACGGTAACAAATGCGTTACCTGTCTTAGAATGGTCAATGTCCATATAGACCATAGCACCCTGCATCTTCTCGCGGAATGTAGCCCACATGTCATCGCCTTCAAGTTTCTCGGCATAGTCCGAACCAATCATTGCTCCATTGTAGTCCAGATTACCCCATCCGTACATGTCGGAACGAAGAACGAAATACTCGGCATAGCTCTCTGTATCGCGCTCTCCATTGGCAAGACAGAGGTTCCAGTTGTTCCAGTTGCTTACACCTGTACCATAGTTCTCAAACTCTAGATGTAGAAGGCGGTTTGCAGGAACAGTAAAGTAGTCAGAGAACGATGACCACCAACCTGCGGAGTTGTCTTCTGGACCAACGATAGCTGTGAGGATGTCAAGCTTGAGCGTGTCACCTCGTTGAGGATTGTTGGCTTTAGCGATAGAGTCAATCTTGTCCTGCAATCCTTCAGGAGAATCGATTGAGTAGGCATCGTAAGTGTTACAGCTTGCAAAAAGCGAACCTACGAAACACATCGCACAGAAAGCCTTCAAAAGAAAATTGAATTTTCTCATGTGTTAGTTTAAATTTGTTAAATTAGTTAGTTATATATTTATTAATGTATAAGCAAAAGTTGTTGAATTTTGATTTTATCAAGCCGCAATTCGGCAATTGTATTAAGGTTTTCAGTTGTCATTTTCTTGACAAAAAAGTTCCATTGTCCTTTTATTTTTGTGCAAAAATATGAAAAAAAATGTTTATATTTCTTAATTATCAAAAAAATGTTTACTTTTGTGCCAAAATAAGAGCAAAAAAAGTCATGACTTGACTTTGTTTTGACAATATTGTATCAGTACAGAGAATGAATACTACCATCAATCAAAACTAATCTATAAACCAAAATACCACATGAAGAAGAAACTTTTTCTATCAGCTCTCGCGCTGGCAGCCGCAACAATGCTCCCAGCCCAGACGCACACGCTTCAGGTAAACGCCAAGAAGATTGGCGCACCTATCCAAAGTACAATGTACGGAATGTTCTTTGAGGACATCAACTATGCTGCCGACGGAGGACTCTACGGCGAGCTCATCAAGAACCGCTCGTTTGAGTTCCCACAGACTCTCATGGGCTGGCAGGCGTTCGGCAACTATGCCATCAAGGACGACGGTCCTTTCGAGAAGTGTCCTCACTACATCACACTCTCTAATCCAGGCCACATCCATCGTCGTACTGGTCTTGTCAACGAAGGCTACTTCGGCATTGGAGTAAAGCAGGGTGAAAGATACAAGTTCTCCGTATGGGCAAAGGCTCCAAAGGGAAATTCATCAATCCGCGTCCAGCTTATCGACCCAGCATCCATGGGCGAGAACCAGCAGTTTACGGAGAACAAGATAGACATCACTTCTTCTGAATGGAAGAAATATACAGTGGTAATATCTTCCCGCAAGACTTTCGAGAAGGCACAGCTCCGCATCTATCTGGCTTCCGACAACGAAGTCTCACTTGAGCACATCAGCCTTTTCCCTGTGAACACGTTCAAGAATCGCGAGAACGGTTGTCGTGCAGACATTGCCCAGGCACTTGCCGACGCTCATCCTGGCGTATTCCGTTTCCCTGGCGGCTGTATCGTTGAAGGTATCGACCTCGCAACTCGCTATCAGTGGAAGAACACTGTAGGTCCAGTAGAGAACCGTCCTCTCAACCAAAACCGTTGGGAATACACCTTTGACCACCGCTATTTCCCTGACTATTACCAGAGCTACGGACTCGGTTTCTTTGAGTTCTTCCAGCTTTCCGAGGACATCGGTGCAGAACCTCTTCCTGTAGTAAGTTGCGGTCTTGCTTGCCAGTTCCAAAACGGTGATGCTGGTGCAAAGGAAGCTTCAAAGGGTTACGACGCAAAGGCTCACGTTGCTGTTGCTGACCTTGAACCATACATCCAGGATGCACTCGACCTCATTGAGTTTGCCAATGGCAGTACTGACACCAAGTGGGGTAAGCTCCGTGCAGACATGGGTCACCCAGAGCCATTCAACCTCAAGATGCTTGGCGTGGGTAACGAGCAGTGGGACTACGAGGACAATGCAGCCTACACAGAGCGTCTTGACGCTTTCATGAAGGTTCTTCGCAAGCAGCATCCCGAAATAAAGATTGTCGGCACTACAGGTCCTGACTCTGAAGGTTGGAAGTTTGACATTCTCAAGCCTAAGATGAAGCAGATGAAGGTTGACCTCGTTGATGAGCACTTCTATCGTCCAGAGTCTTGGTTCCTTGACAATACCAATACTCTCCGTTACGAAAACTATGATCGCAAGGGTCCAAAGATCTTTGCTGGCGAATATGCTTGCCACGGTAAGGGTAAGAAGTGGAATCACTACGAGGCTTCAATCCTTGAGGCAGGCTTCATGACAGACTTTGAGCGCAACGCAGATGTTGTCCACATGACAGCTTACGCTCCTCTCCTCGCTCACGTTGAAGGATGGCAGTGGCGTCCAGACCTCATTTGGTATGACAATCTTAAGACAGTAAAGACTTGCAGTTACTATGTTCAGCAGCTCTATGCCTTGAACAAGGGTACAAACATGCTCACTCTCACAATGGACAACAAGCCTGTTGCAAACCTTCCTGGTCAGGACGGTCTTGAGGCAAGTGCTGTTTACGACAAGGAAGACGGCAGCGTGATTGTCAAGATTGCAAACGTTTCCCAAGAGGCACAGAAAGTAAGCGTTCAACTCAACGGTGCCAAGTCAGCATCTTCTGCAGAAGTCTATTCACTCTACAGCAAGGACATGGACGGTGAGAACTCTATCAAGACACCTAACAAGATTGTTCCTAGAAAGTCAACTATCGCAATTGAAACAAACGGCAAGACTCCAGTACTCAACGACGAACTTCCTGCTATGAGTTTCAAGGTTTATCGCATCAAGTAAAATCATGAAAAAGCTTTTATTATCATTACTAACCATCTTTGTCAGTTTGACTCCAGCTCTTGCTGACAACTATAGCCGTGTTTCTGTACACGACCCTTCAATTGTCATTGCATACAAGCAGGCTGACGGTTCCATCACAGGCGAGAAAACTGCCGGAGCAGAAAAGATTTACTACATCTTCGGTTCGCACAAGGCGTTTGCCAAGTCTTCAGACATGAAAAACTGGAGAACATTCACCAACAATATCCAGAAGGAACAGAACAACCTGTTCTATTCCGAGATTGGCTGGTCAAAGCTTGGTAGCAGCAACTACAATGTTGACGGAAACCTTTGGGCACCAGATGTTATATGGAACAAGCAGATGAAGAAGTGGTGCATGTACATGTCTGTCAATGGTGACAACTGGTACAGCTCAATCGTACTCCTTACCTCTGACTCTCCAGAAGGCAATTGGACTCACGTAGGCCCAGTTATCTACTCCATTCCTTGGAAGGCAAAGGAAAGCGACGTTGCAGCCTATACGGACTTCTACAAGGTTACAGGCCTCACATCAGGCTCTACCCTACCTTCCCGTTACAAGCTCAACCGTAACGGCAATCAGGTTTACGGTCTTAATGCAATCGACCCTTGCGTGTTCTACGACGAGGATGGCAAACTTTGGATGACTTACGGCTCTTGGTTCGGCGGTCTCTATATGATTGAGTTGGACAAAGCTACAGGTCTTCGCGACCTCAACCACAAGTACGATCTCGTTGGCGGTACCGCTGAAACTGCAGAGCAGGATCCTTATCAGGGCATCAAGATCTATGGTGGTAACCACATGTCAGGTGAGGCTTCTTACATAGAGTACATCAATGACCGTTACTACCTCTTCGTAACATACGGTGGTCTTCAGGCTGCCGGTGGCTACAATATGCGCGTATTCTCATCAGCATCTCCTACTGGTCCTTACAAGGATATGATGAATCATGATGCTCGCGTCAACGCTTCAAGTTCACTGAACGGTGCTCTTTGTCCAGGCACAGTAAACGGTCAGGTAGGTACTCGACTCATGTCTTACTACAAGTGGGATTGGATGTCTCTTGCTTTCTGTGCACAGGGTCACAACTCAGTTGTTGTTGATGATGACGGCAAGATCTTCAATGTTTATCACACTCGCTTCAACGGTGGCAACGAAGGTCATCAGGTGCGTGTTCACCAGATGTTCCAAGCTTCAAACGGTGGTCTTTGTTCAGCTCCTTTTGAATACTGTGGTGAGTCTCTCAACAAGACTTACACAATGGAAGAAGTTGCTGGCTGGTACGGCACTCTTGACCACGGCACAGGCACCGACTTTGCAAACCTCGCATACGTTTCTCAGGGCGAGATGGAACTCCTTGCCGACGGAACTCTCGGCGGCGGTTTTACAGGAACATGGACTCTCGACGGCAACAAGATTTCTATCAAGCGCGGCCGTACTACTTACGAAGGTTATGTCGTTACACAGAAGGCTGAGGAGCGCAACGAAGAGGTAATCTGCTTCACAACGGTCTATGGCGACAAGTCGTTCTGGGGCTTCAAGAAATATGCAGAGGGGCAGAACTTCAACGAGGCTGACAAGCCTTCAAAGTTCACTCTTGGTGCAGAAAACAACAGTTCAGCTTTCTTCTCTGTATTCTCTGACAACTACATTATGGAAGGCGACGGCACCCTTGAAGCAAAGTTCACTAACTACACTGCTGGTGCAGACAACTGGGAAAACTGGATCCTTGTCTGTACAAACGACAAAGATCGCGGTGCTGCTGGCTACAAGGAATATTTCGTAATGCGTGCCGACTATTGGTGGTGGGGAACTGGTGTAGAAGGAAACAATGCTGGTTGCGAAGCTAACTACAATTGGGACACTTTCAAGCAGGACATGAACGGAGCAACCGTACTCCTCAATGCTACTCGCACAGGCAACACTATCATTGTTAACCACGACATCACGACTGCCGCAGGTAATAAGCAGTTCTTCAAGTTCACTCACGAGGGCGCTTACGACAGTAAGATTCGTTTCTTCTTCACAAACGAGCATTCGCATCAGGACTTTGAGTACATCCGCTTGAAGGATGCCAGTGGCATATCCCCTGTAATGCAGAATGCAGAACGCAGAACGCAGAATTTCTACAACCTCGCTGGTCAGAAGGTTGGTGCCGATTATCGTGGCATCGTCATCAAGAACGGCAAAAAGGTATTGGTTAAATAAACAAAAAGGGCGAGGAAATCCTCGCCCTTTTTGATATTATTATTATTATGAAATAACCTATTTTTTAGTCAATGATGTCGTAGCCGAGATATGGAACGAGAGCCTTTGGCACGCGGATGCCTTCAGGAGTCTGGTTGTTCTCGAGGAGTGTGGCTACGATACGTGGGAGAGCGAGGGCAGAACCGTTGAGAGTGTGGCAAAGCTCTGGCTTCTTTGAATCTGCCTTGCGATAACGACACTTGAGACGGTTTGCCTGGTATGTGTCGAAGTTTGATACTGAAGAAACCTCAAGCCAGCGGCCTTGTGCCTCTGAGTAAACCTCGAAGTCGTAGCAGATAGCTGATGTGAAGCTCTGGTCGCCACCACAGAGGAGAAGAATACGATAAGGGAGCTCGAGCTTCTGGAGAAGTCCTTCTACGTGAGCGAGCATCTCCTTGTGGCTCTCCTGAGAGTGCTCTGGAGTATCGATGCGAACAATCTCAATCTTTGAGAACTCGTGCAGACGGTTGAGACCGCGAACGTCCTTGCCGTAAGAGCCAGCCTCACGACGGAAACACTGTGTGTAAGCGCAGTTCTTGATTGGAAGGTCCTTCTCGTCGAGGATAACATCGCGATAGATGTTTGTTACAGGAACCTCGGCTGTTGGGATGAGATAGAAGTCGTCGAGCTCGCAGTGGTACATCTGACCTTCCTTGTCTGGAAGCTGACCAGTGCCGTAGCCAGAAGCTGCGTTTACAACTGTTGGTGGCATGATCTCTGTGTAACCAGCCTTGTTAGCCTCTGCGAGGAAGAAGTTGATGAGTGCGCGCTGGAGCTGAGCGCCCTTGCCTGTATAGACAGGGAAACCAGCACCTGTGATCTTCACACCGAGGTCGAAGTCGATGAGGTTGTATTTCTTTGCGAGTTCCCAGTGAGGGAGCTTAGCCTCTGCATTCTCAGGAATTGCAGTCCAGTTGCCTACTGTATCATTCTCGTCACACTCCTTGAGAGATGACTTAACTACGCGGTTGTCCTCGGCAGCAGAACCTTCAGGTACATTGTCATAAGGGATGTTTGGAATCTGGCAGAGAGCCGTTACGAGGTCTTTCTCAGCCTGATCCTGCTGAGCCTGGAGTTCCTTTGCAGCCTCCTTGAGGGCAGCAACCTTAGCCTTTGTAGCTTCGGCTTCTTCCTTCTGACCGTTCTTCATGAGCATGCCAATCTGCTTTGCAAGCTGGTTTGCCTCCTGCTTGTTTGCATCAAGAGCCTGCTGAGCCTCACGACGCTGGCGGTCGATGGCCTGTACGTTTTCAATAGCTTCCTTAGCACCCTTGAAGTGCTTTTTTTCGAGACCGGCAATGACGCGGTCTGTTTCTTCGTTGATTTGTTTGAGTGTTAACATAGGAGCCCCCCTCTAACTCCCCCCCTAATGGGGGAGGACCTTAAATTAGTCTTGCTAACTGGGGGTTAAGGTCTATTGTTATTTATTATTTATTCAACTTTCGCAAGCTCAAGTTGAGGGTAAAAGCTAAAGGGTAAAGGGTAAAGGCAGCCTGCGGTTTGTAAACGGCTCATAAATCTTCGCCCTACATTATCTCGGACGGTGGCCTTTAGCCTTTAGCTTTTAGCCTTTAGCCTTTACCTCTCCTTTATCAATCCGTGGCGGTAAGCGTAGAGCAGAGCCTTGAGGTCTTCTATCTGCTGCTTGAGCTCCTGACCAAGGTCTGTGTCAGCTACAAGTAGTCGCTTGCCCGTCATTTCCACGATTTGTCGCATGGACTTGATGTCTGTTCCGCGAGCTACGGCATCTTCTGTTGAAGTGAAAGCCTCGTGCTGAACGAGCTCAAATCCGCGAGAGTGATAGACGAGAGTGTAGCCGGCTATGCCTGTCTCCTTGTGGTATGGCTCAGAGAAACCGCCGTCGATGACCATCAGCATGCCGTCTGCCTTGACAGGGTTCTCGCCTTTGTTGACGTGAACCGGCACATGACCGTTTATGATGTGGCGGTTCTTGCCTGTTACGCCGAAAGCATCAAGTATGTTTATGCAAACTTCCTTATTGTTTCGGAGCGTGAAGTAATGGCCTTTGTCTTCTTTCCAGGTGTCCTTATCCTTGATGAAATAACGCTCAAATGTTGCCATCTTACTCTTGTTGAACAGCGTGGAGTCCTTTCCGCACCAAAGATACAAGAAGTAGTCAGTATAGTTTTCTTTTACGTTCTTTGGAGTGTCGTTCGTGAAGGCTGCGCGGATTATCATTCCCGTCTGATGAAGCAACTCCTTGCCGATGTATGACTTTCCGTCTGGCAGCAACACTTCCTTCAACGAACCGTCAGCATTGAGAGGAATAGCAGCGTGGTAAAGGAGGTTGTTGTTGAAGATGCTGTACATGCAACCGTGGGAGAGAATCATTCGCGTGTGCTTCTGGAGCTTCTCGCAAACGCGGAAAGAGTGGTGAAGACTCTTCATGAGGGCCTTCTCTTCCTTTGTGAGAGCTGTAGGATTAGCGGGATCAACGGTTGGGAGATTAAAGGAGTTCATCTCGTATTCCTTGCCGTTGATTGTGCATGTCTTCCTATCGAAGTTAAGGGCTGAGAGAAGGTCGCGATCTGCCATTTCCCATTCCGGATGACGAGCAGCAATCTGCGCCTCAACCTTGAACTGAATGATGCTTATAGCCTTGTGCATCATGGCAGTGAGTCGGACTGTCTTATCGTCAAACTGCGCCTTCTTCTTGTCGTCAGTAATAGGCATGAACTCCGTGCAAGGGTCGTCGCCGTAAGTCTCGAGAGCGAAGGTTGCAAGTGGCACGAGGTTTATTCCGTAACCGTCCTCGAGGGTGATGAGGTTGGCGTAACGAAGCGAGAGACGGATGACATTGCAGATGCAAGCGTCGTTGCCGGCAGAAGCTCCCATCCAGAGAATGTCGTGATTTCCCCACTGGATGTCCCAGTTATGATAATGCTTAAGATAGTCAAGGATGAGATGAGCACCAGAACCACGGTCAAAGATGTCGCCAAGAATATGGAGCGAATCGATAGAGAGACGCTGGATGACATTCGACATGGCGATGATGAAATCAGAAGCGCGACCTGTCGAAATGATGGTATCGATAATCATGTTCACGTAAGCAGTCTTGTCTGCGTCATTCGTGCGCTCGTGAAGGAGCTCCTGGATGATGTAAGAGAAGTCTTCCGGAAGTGATTTGCGTACCTTTGAGCGTGTGTATTTGCTTGACACCTCAATGAGCACCTGTACTAGCTGATGGAGTGTGACATGACACCAATCGTCAAAATCATGTTCCTCGGAACGAACAATCTCAAGCTTCTCAGCAGGGTAATAGATCAGCGTACAAAGTTCTCGCTTCTCTGCCTCCCGGAGTGTGTTTCCGAAAATCTCGTTCACCTTTCGCTTGATATTACCTGACGCATTCTTCAGGACATGCATGAAAGCCTGGTGCTCGCCGTGAAGATCGGCAAGGAAATGCTCTGTGCCTTTAGGGAGGTTGAGTATGGCGCTGAGGTTTATGATCTCAGTGCTGGCAGCGGCTACCGTCGGAAACGAGCGGGCAAGCAGCTGCATGTAGCGCATATCGGTTTCGATTCTTTCTTTCATTTGTTGTTATATCTCACGAGCTGATGCTCGTGACACTGGGGCTTCTTTTTTGTACATATTAGGGCTTACGACCTAAGATCAGGCTTGCACCTGCCAGAGCAGGAGCTTGTCTTTTATCGTTTTCGTAACCTTATCATCAAGCGGTTCCATTGGCATAAAACCTTCTTCAAGCATATAGAAGTCTTTCAGAAGCTGCATGAGACGCGCCGTGTCCTGATGAAGTCCCATACGAAGAAGCATTACGTTGAGAGTATCTTCGTCATATTCGGTTGTCTTCAGTTCACGATAAAGCTCTACAAGATGGCGCTGGGAAATGGTGTTGTGCACAATTTCATACCTTACATTCACCAACAGCTTTACAATCTTCAGTTCCTCTTCCGTGGCATGCTCTTCCTTTCCGACCGAAGTAATCAGTGATTTTCTGGAAAGCGTCTTCACGGAGAGCAGTGGATCAAGACTCTTCTTGCTATTATATATATAATGAGGCGTATTGTCTGCATATTCCTTAGCACCGTTAGGAAGGAACGGGAGCAGCATGTTCAACGTGCCTTCGTACTGGGCATGGAGGATGATCTTGCGATAGGATTCGTTCAGTTCGTCCTCATTCTTCAGTCGTTCGCTCCTATGCGGCTTATGCATCACAGCTTCGCGAAGAAGCATAGCCTCTTTCCTTCGCTCCTCTTCCGACATGAAAAGATATGGCTTACTGTTGGAAAGAGCTGCGTGGATATATGAATATTCACGGCGCATATCCTCCTCGGTACAAGAGTGCGAATAGACCGCATTCGGAATAGTGACAACGTGCTTGTTAGTCTGTATATTTGTTTCCTGTGGTGTATCAACAAGGATGACATCAGCCTGTTCGATGATGCGATGCTGATAGAGTTTCATCTGCAGACGACGCTTCAGCTTTGTCGTTTTATGCCAAGGCATGAGCAATTTGTGTGTAGAGAGCACGAGCGGACGCTTGTAATACTTCTCGTTCCACTCCACGATGCTCGTCATCAAGCGCGACCAGCAGGAATGTATGTTAATAATATCCGGATGCACCTCATCCATAACCTTACGGAAACGACGCTTGTTTCGCCAGGACATCCATGTAAAGTACGACAGATAGTGTATCTGTACACCTTCTATCTTAACCTCTTCGTCAGGCTTTGGCATCAGCAGATGCACCTCATAGCCTTCGTCCGCTTCACGAGCAAGAATCTCAAAGTATTCCTTCGGCAGTCGGATGGGATGAAATTCGTCTATGTAATGGAGAACTTTCAATCTTCTGTGTTTTGAGTGTTGTGTTATTGCGCGAAAGCCTAATACTTATGGCTGATGAACTCCGATTTGTCTGCCTTCAGATAGTCAAACTTGTAGTAAACGTGCTGCCAAAGCAGATAGAGTTCAAAGTGTGTTGTGAGTTTTGTCGTCAGATTGATGCGGAATCTTCGGAACGATTGCTTTGCCAGATACTCTCTAACGGCAAGTCCAAGCAAGAGCATCACTGGTGCTACCGCTGCAGAAATCCAAAGCGACTGAATAAGAGAGTAGAGCATTATGATGAATGCTGCTGGGAAGGAGAGGTGAAGAACCGCTTGGTCAAGTGCCACAAGCATACGATGCTTCCACTTTCTCTGCAAATGCTTTCGCGTCTCTTGGAAACAACGGTGGTATAGAACAAACTCATGCTCCGAGTATTTATCCCTTGAACACCATGCGTCTGGATGAGTTTCCACAGCTACATTCTCTTTCGTTGCGTATGTGTTTACGAGGAACTCGTACTCGCCAAACGTAAACTTCAAGTTGCCCTGATAGCCTCTGCCCTTCATGAACATGGACTTTCGGAACATGATGTTTCCACCTGCCGTGCTGTAAGGTTCGCCTTTCTCTGCCTGACGCAGACAATAAAGCTGCCAGAGATGACGCTCAAAACGTTGGAAATCGTCGAAGCGCATCTCCTTCTTGTTCAAGAAAGGCTTGCGGTAATCAGATACTATGGAGTCCTGTCCACCGACGGAGAACTTATCTTGTGCTATAGCGGTATAGCCTAAAACGACATCCTTTCCGTAGCAGTTGCGTGCCATCGTGTTCAGCCAATTGCGTGAGTTCGGTTCCGTGTGGCAATCGGTGAGCAGAATCCATTCGAAACTTGCCGCCTTGACACCAAGTGTAACAGCAAGTTTTTGAAGACCGACATAGTGGGAAGAGTCAGGAACGTATGTAGTCTTCAACCTATGAAGGTTCGGAAGGCTTTCAAGTTCATACTTCCAACTGTCCGCCTTAATAGTTTCATTGTCAACAACAAGTATAACCTCATAGTCACCATCATACTCCTGATTGAGGAACGTAGCCAACTTCAAAATAGCCAACTCTGGATGGTCGAAAGCAGACACAATGATACTTATCGGCGGCATTTGTATGCCTTCGCTTCCATTGTAAGGACGTGCCTTACGTAAACTACGGAAAAAGGCAGAGCACAGCGACAGCAGAATTGCTATCGCTACACTTGCCAATATGAGGATTATGGATGTTGTATTTAGCATATATGTTAAAGTTCTTCTGTTGTCCAGCCCTTTGGAAGCTGACGGCAGTTGTAGCGTGAAGCCATGATTTCGCCGTAAGCACCAGCAGAGCGAAGAGCGATAAGGTCGTGACGCTTTGTCTTATTGACCATGATATTTTTTCCGAATACATCGCTTGACTCGCAGATAGGACCTACCACGTCGTAAGCCTCCTCTGGTTCGTCGCTTGAGATGTTTTCAATCTTGTGATATGCATCGTAGAGAGCAGGACGAATGAGGTCTGTCATACCGGCATCAACGATGAGGAACTTCTTTGCCACGCCTTCTTTAATATATAATGTACGTGTGATAAGAGAACCCATCTGAGCAACGACAGCGCGACCGAGCTCGAAGTGGAGAGTCTGACCTTCACGAAGCTTCAGACCTTCTGCGTATGTTGCGAAGAAATCCTTGAAATTTGGGATAGGATTCTGGTCTGGGTTCTGATAATCAATACCAAGACCGCCGCCAACATTGATGCTCTGAACCTTGATGCCTTCTGCGTCAAGCTGATCCTGAAGTTCGTTTATGCGCTGGCAGAGAGCCTTGAAATCGTCCATCACAAGAATCTGAGAGCCGATGTGGAAGTGAAGTCCTGTGAAGTTGATGTTCTTCATCTCCTGAGCCTTCTTGATAGTAGGAATCATATCGCGCATAGCAATGCCGAACTTGTTCTCAGCAAGACCCGTTGTGATGTTAGCGTGAGTGTGAGCGCCAACCTCAGGATTGATGCGGAAAGCAACTGTTGCAACTTCGCCAAGCTGCTCAGCAATCTCGTTGATAACCTCAAGTTCAGCAACGCTCTCAACATTGAAACAAGAAATTCCGACGTTAAGACCGAGCTCAATCTCCCAGTCGCTCTTGCCTACGCCAGCATAGACAATCTTGCTTTCTGGAAAACCAGCTGCAACGGCTGCCATAATTTCGCCACCGCTTACACAGTCAGCACCAAGACCAGCCTGTGCGATAATGCCGAGCACCTTAGGGTTTGCATTTGCCTTTACAGCATAATGAACGCAGAAGTTCTTATATTTGCCTGCTTCTTCGTTGATTGTACTGAGAGTCTTACGGAGAAGCTCTGTATCGTAGATATAGAAAGGCGTTTCTATCTGTTCGAGTTTTTGGATTGGGAGGGTCATAGTTTTGTGTTGGTTTTTGTGTTGGATTATATTCAAGTTCCGCAAGCGTAACTTGAGGCTAAAGGGTAAAGACTAAAGGGTAAAGGCTATTGCCCGGATGGAGCCTTTAGCTTTTAGCCTTTAGCCTCGCAGCCAGCTGCGAATGTTTACTTTGCAAAGAGAGTAGCACTAAGGTTCTGGAGAGCGCGCTTCTTGTCAACCTCCTGAATGAGGAATGAGATATTGAAGTTTGACCCACCGTAAGAAACCATGCGAACAGGAATGTCCTTCATTGCGTCAGTAGCGAGAGTCTCAAAGCCTACGTTGTTCCACTCAAGGTCGCCTACAACGCAGATGATACACATGTTTGCGTCAACGGTTACAGTTCCATACTTCTTGAGTTCATCAACAATCTTGCCGAGGTTTGTGTTGTTGTCAATGCTTACAGAAACGCCAACCTCACTTGTTGTTATCATGTCGATTGGAGTATTGTAACGCTCGAATGTCTCGAAGATTTTGCGGAGGAACCCTGAAGCGAGAAGCATACGGCTACTCTTAATCTTAATAGCTGTGATATTGTCCTTTGCAGCAACAGCCTTAATCTTGCCGCGCTGAAGGTCGTTATTGATGATTGTGCCAGGAGCTTCCGGATCCATAGTGTTCTTAAGACGAACAGGAACACCAGCGAACTTAGCTGGCTGAACGCAAGTTGGATGGAGAATCTTTGCACCGAAATAAGCCAGTTCTGCAGCTTCCTCGAAGTTGAGCTGTGAGACAGCTTCTGTACCTTCAACAAAGCGAGGGTCATTATTGTGCATTCCGTCGATGTCTGTCCAGATAACAATCTCTTCTGCCTTGATAGCAGCACCAATGAGAGAAGCTGTATAATCAGAGCCACCACGAAGGAGATTGTCAATCTCGTCGTAAGCGTTCATGCAGACAAAGCCCTGAGTAATGTAAATCTGATAGCCCTCGTTTGCTTCGATAACACGGTTTACATTCTCAATAATATAGTGCATATCAGGCTCTGCATTCTTATCAGTCTTCATGAAATCGAAAGCTGAAAGAAGAATAGCTTTAACGCCACACTCCTTGAGATAGTTCACTACCATGTTTGTAGAAAGAATCTCACCCTGAGCTACGACCTTCTTCTCCTCAGCACTTGTAAAATGTCCCTTTGTAAAAGAGCGAAGGTAAGCGAAACGGTCTGCAAGGATTTCACGAACTGTCTGCTTTGTTTCTTCCTTGCTGTAGAGTTCGTCAACGTGCTTGGCATACTTGTTCTCAAGCTGGCGAATCACCTCGTGAGCTCCTTCAGGATTGTTGTGGTAAAGATAGTTTGAGATTTCAACAAGGGAGTTTGTTGTACCTGACATCGCAGACAAAACCACGAATGTTGGTTCTCCGCTCTCTGTAATCAGCTTTGACACGCTCTGCATTCTCTCAGGAGAGCCTACACTGGTGCCACCGAATTTCATTACTTTCATATATGTTGTATAGTTTGTTTTTGGGTTATTGAACTTAGTTCTCGAGACTTGCTATGATGTCCTTGTACGAATCGGTAACATTCGTAAGCCTATTGTCCTTACAGAGATAGACTGTGCCAGGGAAGGCGTTGAGAAGACCGAGGTTGTGAGTGGACATAATAATAGATGTGCCCTTCTGCGAGATTTCATGAAGCAGAGTGGCAATACCATTGGCTGTCTCTGGGTCAAGGTTTCCTGTTGGCTCATCGGCAATGATGAGATCTGGGTGATTGAGGATGGCACGGGCAATGGCTGCACGCTGCTGCTCACCACCGGAAAGTTCGTGTGGCATACGGTCTTTCTTATCCTGAAGACCTACTGCTTCAAGAACTTCGTCGATACGAGCATCTACCTCAGACTTCTTCCATCCTGTGGCACGAAGCACAAAGCGCAGATTCTTGTACAAAGTGCGATCGTGAAGGAGCTGGAAGTCCTGGAACACAATACCCATCTTCTTGCGGAGTTCCGGAATATGCTTGCGTTTCATCTTAAGCAGGTTATTACCGAGAACTGTAGCCTCTGAAGCTGTATCTATATCAAGCTCACAATAAAGTGACTTCAAGAGGCTGGTTTTACCAGTACCTACCTTGCCTATGAGATATACGAACTCGCCTTCTTTTACTTCGAAAGAAACGTGGTCGAGAATTGGATCTTCTCCTAGATGCTGGAGAGTGACGTCATTATAAGTTATCAGCATATTATTGTATAGTTTTTACCACGCATTAATGCGTGGGAACAGTAGCTATTAATGTTTGTGCCAATTTGGATCGTGGCGAACGACGAGTTCCTTTGCTACGTCCTCTATGCGGAGACCCTTGCTTGTAAGGAGTACGATAAGGTGATAGAACATGTCGGAAGCTTCGTAGATAAGGCGATCGTTTGTGCCGTTGCAAGCTTCGATAACTGCTTCAAGAGCTTCTTCACCAACCTTCTGCGCCATGCGATTGATACCGTCCTTGAAAAGGCTTGTTGTATAAGAGCCTTCAGGCATTTCCTCATGGCGTTTCTCAATGAAGTCGTTAAGGAAAGAGAGGAAGAGAAGTGGATTCTTCTCAACATTACCTTCGGCATCGCGTTCATTCTTCTCGCCCCAGCAAGTATCTGTTCCCTTGTGGCAAGTTGGACCTGCAGGAATAGCCTTTACGAGAAGAGTGTCATTGTCGCAATCCACCTTCATATCAACGAGAGTGAGGAAGTTTCCACTTGTTTCGCCCTTTGTCCAAAGCGTATTGCGTGAGCGACTCCAGAAAGTAACCTTCTTTGTATCAAGAGTCTTCTGGTAAGCTTCCTCGTTCATGTAGCCAAGCATGAGTACAGTCTTTGTCTCAGCATCCTGCACAATGGCAGGCACGAGACCGTTCATCTTTTCAAAGTCTATCATAGTTGTATTATGTTTTATCTTACGTTAATGCCTTCTGCTTTGAGATAGGCCTTTAGTTCTGGTACTGGGATTTCGCCGAAATGGAATACGCTGGCTGCAAGAGCGGCATCTGCCTTACCTTCAACGAAGACATCGCGGAAATGCTCTTTCTTGCCTGCTCCACCGCTGGCGATGATTGGAATAGAGAGTGTTTCTGAAAGTCGGGCAAGAGCTTCATTTGCAAATCCCTGCTTTGTTCCGTCGTGGTTCATAGAGGTAAAGAGAATTTCTCCTGCTCCACGCTTTGCGACTTCGTCTGCCCATTCAAAGAGCTTACGCTCAGTCTTCAGGCGACCGCCATTGAGGTAGCACCACCACTCGCCATCTTCTTCAAGCTTTGCATCAATGGCACACACGCAAACCTGAGAGCCGAACTTGCCGGTAATCTCATCGATAAGTTCCGGACGACGAATAGCAGCAGAGTTTACGCTAACCTTGTCGGCTCCAGCATAGAGCAGGCACTCAACATCTTCCAGCTGATTGATGCCACCGCCAACAGTAAACGGAATATTTATAGTCTCAGCAACGCGAGTTACCATGTCGGCAAATGTCTTACGACCTTCGTGACTGGCAGTAATGTCAAGGAAAACGAGCTCATCTGCACCCTGCTCAGAATAAAGCTTGCCAAGTTCTACAGGATCTCCGGCGCTTCTGAGATTCACGAAGTTAGTTCCTTTTACCGTCTCGCCGTTTTTCACATCGAGACATGGAACAACGCGTTTTGCTAGTTTTGAAATCATCAAGTATTATTTACAATTTACGGATTTACAATTTACACATTTACGGATTTTCGATTTATCGCAAGTTGAGTTTACTGATGTCTATTCTGCCTTCGTAGAACGCCTTGCCGAAAACTACAGCAGGTATTCCAGCTTCGTCAAGAGCTTTGATATCCTCGTTTGAGGAAACACCGCCAGAAGCTATCAGGTGAATGTCAGGGAACTTTGCCATTATCTCCTTGTAGAGCTCTATGGCAGGTCCTGCGAGAGTACCGTCCTTGGATATTTCTGTGCAGAGCACGTTCTTCACGCCTTTATCCACATAAAACTGAAGGAAAGGCATCAGGTCGTCTGCGGAATCTTCCTTCCAACCGTTTATGCTGATCTTTCCGTTGCGAACATCAGCACCCAAGACAATCTTTTCCGCGCCAAAGCGTTCTATGCAACGGCAGGTGAAGTCGCGATCAGTCACAGCGATAGAGCCCAGTGTTACCATCTTTGCACCTGCGGCAAAGGCTTTCTGTAGGTCGTCTTCCGACTTTATGCCACCTCCGAAATCCACGGTTAGGTTTGTTTCTAATGCAATACCTCTGAGCACAGCTTCATTTACGATATGCTTCGCCTTGGCACCGTCAAGATCCACGACGTGGAGACGCTTGAAGCCGAGCCGTTCAAACTCCTTTGCCACCTCAACAGGGTTTTCGTTATAGACCTTCTTCTGGTCGTAATCGCCCTTTGTAAGGCGCACGCACTTGGCGTCGATTATGTCTATTGCAGGGATGAGTTCTATCATTCTGGTTATGGGTTTTTAGTTTTTGGTTTTTGGCTTTTGTAAAACCACTAACCTATATCTCCAGGAAGTTCTTTAGTATTGTCTCTCCTACCCTTCCGCTTTTCTCCGGATGGAACTGCGTTGCATAGAAGTTATCCTTGTGGAGAGCCGCGCTATATGGGAGGATATAGTCAGCTGTTGCGATGGTGTATTCGCTTTGTGGCACATAATATGAGTGCACGAAGTAAGCATAGTCTTCGCCATCTTTCAAGCCATTGAATAGCGGTGTCTTCAAGTCACGAAGTGAGTTCCATCCCATTGCAGGCACCTTATCTTCATGAACCATAGGCTGGAAACGCTTTACAGGCAAGTCGAAGATGCCGATGCAATCTACATCGCCTTCTTCAGAATGCTTGCACATAAGCTGCTGACCAACGCAGATTCCAAGAACCGGCTGCTTCAAGTCGCGAATAACCTCATCGAGACGGCGGCTTTTCAGCGAGGCCATTGTAGTTCCGGCCTCACCTTGTCCAGGAAAGAGCACTCGGTCTGCCTTCTGGAGAATCTCCGCATCATGAGTGAGTATAGGGTCAATGCCAAGACGCTTCAGAGCGTTTATCACGCTGAAGATGTTGCCGGCGTTATATTCTACTACTGCTATCTGCATTTCTCAAACTGCTTTTTGCGTTGCTTAGTTGAAGATGAAAGTTCGGTTATTGTAGCTGAGAATCTTATGTGCGATGTGCTTCTTCACAGCACGCGAGAGCACAATCTTCTCCAAATCCTTGCCCTTGAGAACGAGTGTCTCAGGAGTATCACGATGAGAAATTCGCACAACATCCTGTTCAATAATCGGTCCTGCGTCAAGCTCAGTAGTCACATAGTGGCTTGTTGCACCGATAATCTTCACGCCTCTCTGCCATGCCTGGTGATATGGCTTAGCACCTATGAAGGCTGGAAGGAAGGAATGGTGAATATTGATTATGCGATTTGGATAAGCCTCAATCATGTTTTCTGTAACAATCTGCATGTAACGGGCAAGCACAATGAAGTCAATATTCTCCTTTGCGAGAAGTTCCATTTCAGCAGCTTCCACCTCGTCCTTGTTGGAATGATCTTTCTTTATTGACCAAACATAGTATGGAATACCAAACTGCTCTGCCACATAGCGAAGGTCCTCATGGTTGCTCACGATGCAAGGAATCTCGCAATCGAGTTCGCCAGCATTATAACGAGCGAGGAGGTCGTAAAGGCAGTGGCTCATCTTTGACACGAAAAGCGCCATGCGAGGTTTGATGTCGCTGTAGTAGAGATAGTACTTCATGTCGTAGCGCTGAGCGTAAAGCGTATTGATATATTCGTTGATCTTTTCGCGTGGAATGAGGAAGCCTTCGAGTTCCCACTCTATACGCATAAAGAAAACACCATCGTGATGGTCAACATACTGGTCAAGATAGACGATGTTGCCCTTGTTATCCGTAATAAACTTTGTAACCTCCGTAATAATACCCTGCTTGTCAGGGCAGTGGAGAAGCAATATAGCTGTTGGTTTCTTCTCTGTCATAATAATAATCTTGAAGTGGTTTTCTAACCTAAAATTACGCGTGCAAAATTACAAAAAAATCGCCCGAAACACCTTTTTCCTTATGGAAAATATAGTGTTTGAGCGACTTTTCTTAATATTACACAATAATTAATATAAGGAAATGCCTATATTATCATGTGCATCACGCTTTATAAAGCATTAAAATCCGACAAGATTACTGAAGATTTATTCGCCTCCTTCATAATAGGCCTGCTCCTTCAATTGAGCATTTGCGGCTATGTTCTTCTTGGACATTTCGCCAATTGAACGAGCATGAAGATGCAGGTCAGTAATGTCAGAAAGAGACACTTCTTCATGAGTATCTTTGGCCTTTGCTTTGGCAGCTATTGAGAATACGGCAAAATCAGGAATCTCCACGGCCTTCCCGTCAAGAAGTTGCTCACGGATACAAGCCACGAAATCCGTAAAAACTCCCTTCAAAGTTCCTTCTGTATAAGGCGAACCATGACGACGCATGTGATGAATAAGATCATCAATTGTTACAGTTTCCTTCTTGTTGATACGGAGAGACCACTTGCCTTCAATGCGATCCAAATTGGAATTCAACTGATACTTTTCAAAGATTAGCATGAGAAAATGAGTTTAATTGTTAGACTTTTCGGGTGCAAAGATACGGCTTTTATTTTATAATCGCAAGGATTATCGCCGATTTTCTTATAAGAAATCGCAAATTTTCTTGCAAGAAAACGAAAAGATTCTAGAAAGAAAAAAATAATTTTCTTATAAGAAACCGAAACCTAATCCTTAGGGAAACGACTCAAAACTCAGGCAGAAACGACATAAAAGACCGGCAGAAACGACCCAAAACTCTGGCTGAAACGATCCAAAACTCCGGCTGAAACGACCCAAAAGTCATAGGATTTCACTTCCTCTTTGCCAGCAAGTCCTCAAGCCGGATAAGTTCATCGCGGTATTGAGCCGCCTGCATGAACTCAAGTTTCTTAGCCGCTTCAAGCATGAGGGCACGAGTATTCTCAATGGATTTCTCAAGCTGCTCGTTGCTCATCAACTTCATTATCGGATCTTCCGCAACCATCTGTGCCTCTTCCTCAATATAAGCATCGTATATCTTGTGGTTTCTCTCGCCGTCAAGTTTGCCAGTTATCGTAGGCTTCATGGCTGTCGTCTTACCGCTGATAACCTTCATTTCCTCAGGCATAGTATTTGCTGAATGCTGAGCAAGAGTATTTCTACCGATTTCCTTGCGTATCTGCTGTGGCGTAATGCCGTTAGCTTCGTTGTAGGCAATCTGTTTCGCTCGACGGCGATTCGTCTCGTCTATGGTCAGTTGCATGGAGGATGTTATGCGGTCAGCATACATTATAGCAAGGCCGTTCACATTGCGGGCAGCACGTCCAACTGTCTGAGTAAGAGAACGATGACTGCGCAGAAAGCCTTCTTTGTCGGCATCAAGAATGGCAACGAGAGAAACTTCAGGAAGGTCAAGTCCTTCGCGAAGAAGATTCACGCCAACGAGTACGTCAAAGACACCGGCGCGAAGGTCGTTCATTATCTTCACACGATCGAGCGTAGCAACGTCTGAGTGGATGTAATTGGCGCGGACTTCATGATTGAGAAGGAACTCGGTAAGTTCTTCCGCCATACGCTTCGTGAGAGTTGTAACAAGCACACGCTCATTCTTTTCCACACGCTGCTGTATCTCTTCAAGAAGGTCGTCTATCTGGTTCTCAGAAGGACGGACTTCGATTACCGGGTCAAGTAGGCCTGTTGGTCGTATAACCTGCTCAACGACAACACCTTCCGCCTGTTGGAGTTCGTAGTCGGCAGGCGTTGCACTAACATAAATAACTTGATTCGTCAGTTCCTGAAACTCTTCAAACTTTAGCGGACGGTTATCAAAGGCAGCTGGCAGTCGGAAGCCGTAGTCCACGAGATTGGTCTTTCTTGCACGGTCGCCGCCGTACATCGCGGAAATCTGAGGAACGGAGACGTGGCTCTCGTCTATCACGAGCAGGAAGTCGTCAGGGAAGAAATCAAAGAGGCAATAAGGTCTTTCACCTGGCTGGCGACCATCAAAATAACGGGAATAATTCTCTATTCCAGAGCAATGTCCTAGCTCTTTCATCATCTCCATATCATACTCCACACGTTCCTTTATTCGTTGGGCTTTTATCTGGTCACCAACTTCCTCAAAAAAAGCAATCTGCTGCACAAGGTCATCCTGAATCATTCGGATTGCATTGTGCGTCTGCTCCTGCGTTGTGACGAAGAGATTGGCCGGATATACATGATACTCTTCAAAGCTGCTTGTCCTTCGCATCGTTATGGCATCAAGCTCCTCGATGGCATCAATCTCATCATCCCAGAAAGACACACGAAGAATAGACTCAGAATAAGCCATGGCTATATCTACAGTATCGCCTTTCACTCGGAAGTTTCCACGCTTCAAATCCACATCGTTCCTTATGTAAAGTCCTGCCACAAGTTTCCTTAGGAAATCGTTTCTGTCAACTCTCTGTCCACGACGGATAGTAATGATGGAATCGTGCATTGCAGCAGGTCCTCCCATACCGTAAATACAACTTACCGAAGACACTATCACAACATCCTTTCTTCCTGACAGCAAGGCTGTTACGGCAGAAAGTCGCAGTCGGTCTATCTCCTCGTTTATGGCAAGGTCTTTCTCTATGTAAGTGTCGGTATGAGGGATGTAAGCCTCTGGCTGATAATAGTCGTAATAAGACACATAATACTCCACGGCATTCTCCGGGAAG
>JAZLKJ010000121.1:0-6940 GCA_045597565.1 Prevotella sp.
CAGACATAAATTTGTCATGAATTGCCCATGAATTTTATCATAAATTGATACCTATGACTGACTTTAAGAAGTATACGGATCTAGTGTACAAGATTATTGGTGCAGCAATGAAGGTGCATTCAGAGATGAATTGGGGCTTACAGGTGTCAAAGGGACTGGTACAGGATGACCCATCTTTTCAAAGTGGGTCAGACGTACCTGTCCCTCTGACCCTTCGCTTATTCTTTAGCTCACTGCAATTCTGTATTTTATCTTTATCTTGTGTATTCACTCTTCCAGCAACTCGCTGATGATGTTTGCCATCTTCTTATTCTGAAGTTGTCGGCAGAATTTCACCTCGTATCCGTCGAGTTTCAATTGCTCAAAGAAAAGACAAGCATTCTTTATCTTGGCATCTTCCACCGTACGCTTGGCTTCATCGTTAGGCACATCTTTCGTCTCAATCACCACATTCAATTCCTTCTTGCCATCCTTGCGCTCCACCACGTACATAAAGTCGGGGCTGTAAAGATCGTTCGTGATGTTAGGGATGCAGATGCTCTTCTGCGGAATCTTGCCATAGACGATGACGCGGTCAACCTCAGTCAGGATGTTCTCACGCTCAAGTGGCGAATCATACACCACCTTGTCGTATAGATACTTTGGCGATGGCTCTGCGCTCAGCACATTCTTGCCAATGGTCCATTGCAGCACTTCGTCCTTCAAACTACCGTCTGCATTCGTAAACGCCGTGGATTGTGACGAATAGTTTGCCTGACGATACTTCACCAAATGCTGCAGGTTTTTCACCTTCCATCCGCTGAACTTCGCGATGAACGCACTCAGCGATGACTCGTTGATGTAACCTTCCAGCGTGTGTGTCTTGGCATACTCGCAGAGAGCTCTGTGAAGCATAGTCATCGGGACACTCGTCTGACGGCATGCACGCTTCAGAAATTCATTGTAGCGCATTTCCTTACCAGCCAACACATACGATTGCCCCGCCTGCTGAATAGAAACGGCTTCACCCTCAGCAGTAGTCACCTTCTGACGTCTGCTCTGTATCGTCTGATGCACAAACACATCCTTTTCCAGCAACTCCGGCAACGCCTCTGCTATCTGCTCGTCAATGCCTTGCTGATAAAACACAATGTACTTACGGTTGAGCTGTGCCCAGAGTTCCTTCAGCTCGTCGTATTGCGCCTTACGAATCTTCACCATGTCGCGAGAGCCCTTGTTGCGGTCTTTCACCTTACCCGTCACATTGTTGAACTCGGGGTATTCGGCAAAGAGATCCATCACCTTTTCTTGGTTGAGCTTACGGTCAAGGTCAAGCACATACTGTTTTGTGTAGAGTTCCATGAAGAATGTCATTTCATCCATCTGACGGAGTGCAGCAACTCTGCGCAAGTCTTCAAGCGCAATGTGTGTAAGGCTTCCCTTCTGAACGTCCTCGTTGATTTCCATCACCAGGCGGTCGGCAAAGTCTCGTTCGGTGAAGTCAACAATGTAATTCAGATAGAATGAATCATCTTTTACTCGGTTGCCGAACTCATCCACTGGCAGACGCAAGCCACGGCCCACCTCCTGCAGCTTGCTGTTCTCGCTACCGCTACTGCGCAGTTTGCAGATGGTGAACACATTCGGATTGTCCCATCCCTCCTTCAGCGTCCATTTGGAGAAGAGGAACCGGCGGGTATTATACTTGCCATCCTGCCCCACAATTGACAGAAGTTTAGTCTTGTTGCGCAAAATGTCATCGACTTCCTGCTTTATGTTTTCGTCTGAGTCATTGTTATCTCTCGAAAAATAAGCGCCACTGCAAGCTTCTATGTCCTGTAAGCTTGCTCTCAGATAGGCCTCATACTCGGCAGAATTGTCTTTCTTTAGTTCTGCCTTCAGCTGACTCTTGAGCAAACTGTCAAACTGACCTTTGAGCCATGCACCGTCACCGCGGTACGAGGTGATGTCGTCAATGAAGAACAAGGCCAGCGTCTTGATGCGTCCCTTTTCGCGGTGGAAATTCTCACGTTCTGTCTCGAAGTGACGCTGTATGGCCAGTCGCATCATGCTTTCTTGATAGGATGAAGAATAAATATCAATGCAGAACTCTTCGCCTTTATGTTTCTCCATGCCGTTTGACAGGGTCACCGTGTCCTTGGTAATGCCAGTAATGGTAAGACCTGCCAGATCGTTGCTGAGTATGGAAAGCGAGTCGTTAGTTCCCAGGGTATGACTCACTTTGCTTGTCTGCGAAATGTATTGGAAGGTAGCCGTCTTTCTGTCTTCCATATCCAGCAGTTTCACCTTCTCGTTGCTGTTGGTAGAAGGTTCGAAGTGTTCCTTCATCACGCCCTTGATAAGTCCTGATGAGAACGAACGTTGGGCGTTGAGGTCGTAAAGCAGATGCTCGTAGTCGCGAACGACCGTCTTTTGCTTGCCTTTGCCAACAGTAGTCATCGGGAAAGTGGCACCGAAACGGATGATGCATTGTGGAGCCAACTCCTGCATGATGGCCTTGTATGCCTTCTGGTCGCGCGAGAAGGTGTGCGGCTCGTCAATGATGACAAACGGGCGTGTAGCTCGCAGCGCGTCAAACGGACGGGCAAAGTCTGCCACCGTAACGTCGTAGTCATTGCGAGAGAGCATCTTACCAGTGGTCAGTAGCGATCGGTTTACCAGCAGGACGTAAATCTTATTGGTGTTCTGACGCGAGCCTTCCACAAAGTTTCTCACTACTGAAGGAAAATGTTTACGGCCTTTCTTTTGCTTTTTCTCGGCCTCCAGCATACCCACGCTTATCTCGGCATCGTAGCCAAGGGTGTTCTTGAAGTGTGCGCGAGCGTATGTCTCGTTCAGAAACGCACCTGTACCTTCCTTGATGGGGATGCTTGGTACGGCAATGATGAACTTGTTTATACCATAGAGTTTGTGCAGCTCAAAGATGGTGTGCGTATAGACGTAGGTCTTGCCTGTACCCGTCTCCATCTTGATGTCCAGACACAGCGTGCTGCCTATAGGTTGAGCCGTGCGGAATTTCTCTGCCACATTCTGCGTCTCCTCCTTCTGAATTGCCCTGATATTTGTTGCAAACTGACTTGAACCCAAATTAATAATCGGGTTTGACGAGCTGGCCACCTCTTGGTCTATTTCCACCATCTTGAAGACGTTGCTGATGGCATCCACCGCAAGCATCTGATGTTCAAGACCACTTTCGAGTTTCAGTTCCATAGTTTTCCGGCGGTTTAGTAGCGAATGTCCACGTTGATGCGGTTGCGGTCGGTGATGGCTCCAAGATTCTTCTTGATGGCATCTGTCTGACTGAAATTGAAGCTGTAACCAAAGATTACCACGTTGTCGGCAGGGAAAGAGTGGTCTTTGTTGTATTTGTCAACAAGGTCGGTCAAGTCTTCTTCCACGTTAAACTCCGAGTCAAGCATATACAGATGCTTGCCACAGAGATAAGCCGTATAACCACCGAACTTGATTTCTTCAAACTTCGGAGTCAAGCCATAGCCGTCACGTATAGCGTAGGTGGCGAGTGCGGTGTCTTTGCCGAATTTCTCCATTAGGTTGCTACCAAATGCATCTGTTGGCTCAAACTTCAGCATCTGGTCGATGGTGTTCTCGTCTGGCTCCTGCAGGGTGTAGTGCTTGAAGCCAAGGTCACCGGCAAAGAGTGGGTTCTGATCCTTGATCTTCTTGGCTGCTCGCTTGATGCGCTCTTGACCAAGTTTATCAATGGTCTCATAGCCAAGCTTTCGGGCTTCAGAATCAGATTTTGTTTGTTCGTCTAACTGAACTAAAACATACTTAAATCTGTGTTTTTGATTAAGATTCATTACAGCTTGTGCAGATGTTGCTGACCCAGAAAAGAAATCTACGAAAATGCCGTTTTCCAGGTTTATAAATGCCAGTAAATATTCTATTAATGTTACAGGCTTCGGATTCTTAAATATTTGTTTTGCTTCAGGGAAAAGGTCGCGTAAATCATTTGCGGCAGATCTTCCATCCAAAATAAACACACTTGAAAGTTTGTCAACATACTCATGTGCATAGACTTTCAACTCCACTATTTTAGATTCGTCTTCACCAAAAATGATTTTCCCCTGCTTTATCAATTCGGTCATTGATTCCTGTGGAAAACGATAACCCATTAATGGTTCTTTGCAAGGTTTACCTGTTACAGGGTGTAAAATGTCGTAATAATATCCATTTTTGCCAGGGTTATGCACACTACGACTTCCTGTATAAACTCCACCTTCATCAATAAACTTGTAATCATTTAAAACTCCAAGCTGAGACTTGTGCTCTTTATACCACAATTTCCATTCTTCTTGAAGTTTTTCGCCTTTGTAGCTCTCAACCAATTCTTTGCCCTTTGCAACAAGAATATCCTTAATCGCAGAATTGTCAGACTTCCACTCAGATGCTACATTTTCTATGTCTCTTGTGTAACATATTACATATTCATGTTCACAAGCAATCTGAGTAGGATTATTGTCAGTTGCGTTTTTCCAAATAATTTGGCCAATGCAATTCTCCTCACCAAACACATAGTCGCAAAGCAACTTCAGGTTTGCCTGCTCATTATCATCAATAGAGATAAAGATAACGCCATCGTCGGAGAGGAGGTCCTTGGCATACTGGAGGCGTGGCATCATAAAGGTGAGCCATGCCGCATGAGAGGCAGCACCGCGTGTGGTCATGGCAAAGATGCGCTGTGCCTGTTCTTCGCTGATGCTCTGTTTCTCCTCCAGTTCCTCTGCCGTGAAATTGAATTTGTCGTTATACGCAAAATCATCCTTACCCGTGTTGTAAGGCGGATCAATGTAGATGCATTTCACTTGGCCTGAATAGGATTTCACCAGATGCTTCAGCGCATCGAGATTGTCGCCGCTGATATACACATTCTGGCTATCCTTGTTCTCGGGTTTTTCGTTATGCTCCGTGTCAGGCACAAGCACCGTGGTGGTGTCCATTGAACTGAGAAGGCTTGCATAGTTCTTGCCCAGAAAGTTGAAGCCGCTGCCCTCTTTCACGAGGTCAACCTTATCTTGCAGCAACTCCTGCAACGCTGCCATGTCAAACTTTCCTTCAGCATTGAAACACTGCGGGAACTCCCTGTGCAGCACCGTCATCGTGCGGTCATTGGGCTGTACCTTATCATTTTCTTCCAATATATTACGTATCATAACTGAATGTTTGTTTTCTTTGTTTCTGATATTCTTGTCACTCTGCCTTCAATCCTTCAAGCAGCTCCTCGTTGAAATACTTAACCCACGCTTCGTACACATCTTGCGCCGACTGCATGGTGCCTAAGAGAAACCCGGGCGTTTGCTGAAATTCGGAGAGTCCCCGGTAATAGTACATCTTGTGCTCGTTGTCGATGACGAAAGGCAAGATGCTGTTGCGCAGGCACTCGCGGAATAGTATGAGGCGACCGACACGTCCGTTGCCGTCTTGGAATGGGTGGATGCACTCGAATCGCCAATGGTATTCGGCAAGGGTGTGGATGGTCACGTCATGCTGAGCATGATACCACGCTTGCAGAGACTTCATTTCCGTCGCCACATCAGTAGGTCTGCAGGTCTCCCGTCCACCAACCTCGTTTGCCAGTTTTTTATAACCGCCCACGTTAAAGTAAGATTTCTGTGCGTCGGCTGTGCCAGTCTTCAATATGCGATGGAACTCCTTGATTATTTCTTCGGTAAGCGGTTCCTCAATGGTGTGGAGGAGATAGTCGAAAGCTACAAAGTGATTGGCTGTTTCAATGATGTCATCCACTGGAACGGCATCCTGATCGTTAAACCCAATGGTGCGGGTTTCAAAGATGTAGCGCGTCTGCTCCTCAGTCAGTTTGCTGCCCTCTATTCGATTAGAGTTGTAGGCGAGCTGCACCTGAGTCTTATGATAGAGTCCTCCTTTGCGATGAGCCTGCTGCTCATCAATGAGGAACGAAGCAATTTTGTTCATAAGGTTTCGTTTTATTGTTCTTCTGGCATCCGCACCAGTTCTTCTATGCCGACGTTTAATGCAACGGCGATTTCTATGAGAGTTTCCAGTGGCGGCTGGGTGGCGTTAGTCACCCACTTCGAGATTGTTGCGGGGTCGCAATGGATGGTTTCTGCCAGCCATTTATTTGTCAGTCCTCGGTCTGCCAAAACCACTTTTAGACGATTGAGTTTCTTGTTCATACCTTATATATATCATACGCATGTGTGCAAAATTACGAAAATTCCATCTAAATCAAGATAAAACACCCAAGAATTTATCGTCACGGAGGCATTTTTTGCCAAATCAGAAAGTTTATGCCAAAGGATAGGATAATTTACGTCAGATTTCGATAATTTACAAAATTCACATTGCAGCCGAAAGCACAAGCAAGCCCGGCAGTAGCCTTAGTTAAGCCATTGCGTAACGTAAGATTTATCCTCCGTTTATGCACTAGGACCCTCTTAAATTATTAATCAACTAAAAAAATTTTCGTGTCTACTTTTCGCGTCTGCTACACTAAGTAATGAGTTATATTAATGTATACTATTACTAAATAATAATAATATAATATAATAATAATACTCATACCTAATAATAATACTGAGGGGCTGAAGGTCGTCGCGCAGCAAAAAAAAAAAAAAAAACAAATTTTGCTCGCAAGCGAGCAAACCGATATACCGAATAAACGGCGAAACAAGAAAAGCAAGCCATCGGCGGGAATTTTACGGATAACCGTATAACTAATCTTCTGCTTCCTCTGTATAGTCGTAAACTCTGCGATACCGATTGTTTTACGGTAAATCTGCCGCGTAAAACGAAAAACGGCTTCATCGGCGGGATTTTTTCGGGGGTAAAAGAAAAAAGTCCGCTGATGATGATTTTCTCCGTTTTTTTCACTATACTTTTGTATCAGTTTCTTCGTAGGCAGTCGACAGAATGGCTGTACAGAAGAACGATTGTTTAA
>JAZLKJ010000122.1:0-6483 GCA_045597565.1 Prevotella sp.
TTCGCTCACAGCCCTTCCTATCATTGAGACACAGGCAGGCGACGTTTCTGCTTACATTCCTACAAACGTAATCTCTATCACTGACGGTCAGATATTCCTTGAGTCAGACCTCTTCAACCAAGGCTTCCGTCCAGCCATCAATGTAGGTATCTCAGTATCTCGTGTGGGTGGTTCTGCACAGATCAAGTCTATGAAGAAGGTTGCCGGTACATTGAAGATTGACCAGGCACAGTATCGCGAGCTTGAATCTTTCGCTAAGTTCTCAAGTGATATGGATGCCGTTACAGCCATGACTCTCGACCGTGGTCGTAAGAACAACCAGCTCCTCATTCAGTCACAGTATTCTCCAATGCCTGTAGGCGAGCAGATTGCCATTCTCTACTGCGGTGTTCACGGTCTTATGGCAAAGGTGCCAATTGAGAAGGTTCGTGAATGTCAGGACTCATTCCTTGAGACTATGCGCACATCTCACGCTGAGGTTATCACTACACTCGGAAGCGGTAAGATTAGCGACGCTGAAACAAAGGTTATCGAGGAAGGGATGGCTAATGTAGCAGGACAGTATTAAAAAATGGATAATTGATAATGGATAATTGATAATAATTCGCGACATTGTCGAGTATTATCAATTTTCAATTATCAATTATCAATTAACATCGTTACATGGCTTCATTAAAAGAAATAAAAACTCGAATAGGTTCTGTCAACAACACTCGCAAGATTACGAGTGCCATGAAGATGGTTGCCTCATCAAAGTTGCACCATGCGCAGCGAATGATTGAGAACATGTACCCATACGCCAACTTGCTTAAGGGTATGCTCAAGACATTCCTCCAGGCAGAAGTTGATGTGGAGAGCGACCTTGTTCATGAGCGTCAGGAGATCAAGCGCATTGCCATCATTGCATTCTCAAGCAATTCGAGCATGTGTGGCGGTTACAACAACAATGTAATCAAGCTCACTATGCAGGTTGCAGAGGAATACGCACATCTTGGCAAGGAAAACATTCTGATCTATCCTGTTGGCAGAAAGATAGCGGAGAAGGTCAATAAGTTAGGCTATAAGCCTGCAGGCAATTTCATTCAGCTTGCCGACAAGCCTAATGCACAGCAGTGCGCCGAGATAGCACGCGAGGTGGCTGACATGTACCGCAACCACGAGATAGACCGCGTGGAACTCATCTTCCACCACTTCAAGAGTGCAGGTTCGCAGATTCTTACACGCGACACACTTCTTCCTATCGACCTCAAGAAGGAGCTCAACAAGAACATCTATCGCGACCTTACTTCTACTGTAACCACTAAGGATGCTCAGGATTATCTGCGCGATAATGGTGGTGGCGAGGAGAAGCACGAGAAGGTAAAGGCATTTGAGGTAAACGATTATTATCTCATCGAGCCTGACCGCGAAACCGTTTTGAGCACCCTTATTCCGAAGGTCATCAACCTTCAGGTGTATGTGTCGCTCCTAGATAGTAACGCTTCCGAGCACGCTGCCCGAATGGTAGCCATGCAGACTGCTACAGACAATGCAGACGAACTGCTTAGGCAACTTAACTTGCAGTACAACAAATCTCGTCAACAGGCTATCACCAGCGAACTTCTCGACATTGTCGGCGGTTCTATCAACAACTAATGTAATATCATTTGTATATTTATTATGGCAGAGTTCAAGACCTCAAATCCTGTTCTCTGCCATTTTTTGTTCGCCCAGCACGAATGTGTTCTAACGGGTGCAAGTTCCCAAACCACCCTAACAGTGGGAAGGTTACAGCCCAAAGCAAGGGTGTCCATCGCGAGGTGGAATCTGAAGGAAGACGTATGTGAACATCTAACCCGACGTACAGAAACTTGATACCAATGCTTATGAGAGTAGATAAGTCTGCAAAACAAGACAAAGTCCCATAACTGTTCGGAACTCTCGGAGTAAATCAAGCGGGTATAAGATGTAAAGAATATTTGCAAGGTTATCCCTCCCTAATCGGCATCTATACCAAATTGCATCGCAATGTAGAGAACCGCCGTATGCCGAACGGCACGTACGGTGGTGTGAGAGGTCGGTAATCATGAAAGTAGGAGATAAACACCTACGATTAGTGTTTACCTCCTACTCGATTGTTATGGAGCTTGTAAGATTTTTTTTCTTATAGGAATATGCCCTGCTTCCCTATGCCTTTCGCTCTGTTTTCCTATGACTTTTGCTCTGTTTTCCTATGACTTTTGCTTTGTTCGGATTAGATTTTTGAGATCGTGAATAATCTGTAGAAAATAAAAAAAATAGTCTTTACTATTCAACTTTTGAGGTAATTTGCTGATTTTTATAAGGTACAAGGTGAAGAGTAGGGTGAAGGGTATTTATTATTTTTCTTGGAAGGATGCCGTTTCTGGGAAACAGATAGTTAGCCCTCTGAATATCACTGAAAATTGTTGAAAAAAAAATTTTAGGGTATCAAACTTGGGCTAATCTTCATCGAAAAGTGGCTTCTGCTTGTCTTTGTGATAATAGTCAGCAAGCATACCAATAAGGGTTGAAATCTCGTTGATTGCGTTTTCTGTCTCTTTTGAAATCTCTTTCTTTTGAAGACGCAATATCATCTTACCATAGAGGGCGTTGAAGCACGTTTCTACTTCGTTCTCTTCGTTGTTCATGCCTCGTTTGCGGAGTTCTACAATGAATGGCAGAACTCGGTAATATTCAGAGCGATAGAATGGGAATTTTGAGGAATCAAGAAGTTGGTTGTGGAGTTCTACGAGCTGAATCATCACAACCTTGTTTATCTGCAAATGTCCTTTCTCACGGCAACCTTCCTGAGTCATCATGTTGATGAGATCGCCATACCAGTCAGTCATCTCTTCCTTCTGTTCGTTTGTAATATTCTGAAACTGTGATATATAACGCTTTCTGATTTCAGTAAGAGAACATCCGTAGGCGCGAATGATATCTTCTATCTGCCACATGTAGAGCAGATACTCAGCGATGCTAGTGCGTCGTAATTGTTGTGATATAAGCATAGTATATTAATGCGTAATGAGTAACTCTTAATTCTTGATTCTGATTTATTGTTCAGAACTCATAATTCAAATTATGAGTATTATACAATAAAATATGTAGGGCGAGGATTTCCGAGCCGTTGCAAAAGTGTTAATTGCTATGAAACGGCTCAGTAAACTTCGCCCTACCTTTGTGTCAAATTATATTATCCTCCGAAGTTGTCGAAGCGAATCATTTCGTCTTCTACACCAAGAGAGTGGAGGAGGTCGAGAACTGTCTTAGCCATCATAGGAGGTCCACAGAGGTAGTACTCACAATCTTCTGGAGCTTCGTGCTGCTTGAGGTAAGTGTCACCCATAACAGGAGCAACGAAACCAGGAGTGTATTTGATTCCTGCTGCATCTGCCTTTGGATCTGGACGGTCGAGGGCAAGATGGAAGTGGAAGTTAGGGAAGTCCTTCTCAAGTTGGAGGAAGTCGTCGAGGAATGGGATTTCCTCGAGGGCGCGTGCACCATAGAAGTAGTGCATTGGGCGCTGACGATCCTCTGGGTTGATACCGTTACCCTTAAGCATGTGCATGATCTGAGCGCGGAGAGGAGCCATACCGGCACCACCACCAACCCAAATCATCTCACGGCCAGAACCATACTGAGGACGGAACTCACCGAAAGGACCTGACATGATAACCTTATCACCTGGTTTGAGGTTGAAGATGTAAGAAGAAGCGATACCTGGGTTTACGTCCATGAAGCCTGGCCCCTGATCCTTTGGCTTGAAAGGAGGAGTTGCGATACGCACGTTGAGTGTGATGATGTCACCCTCGTCAGGGTAGTTAGCCATAGAGTAAGCACGAATTGTAGGAGCTGGGTTAGAGCAGTGGAGGTCGAAGAGACCGAACTTCTCCCAAGCAGGAATATAAGTCTCGCCGATGAGATCGCGGTCGAAGTCCTTATAGTCGAGCTCAAATGCAGGAATACGAATCTGTGCGTAAGAACCTGGTTCGAAGTTCATGTGTTCGCCAGGAGGGAGAGCAACCTTGTACTCCTTGATGAATGTAGCAACGTTGCGGTTACCGATAACAGTACATTCCCATTCCTTAACGCCCATGATAGACTCATCAACGTGAATCTTCATGTCGCTCTTAACCTTGCACTGGCAACCGAGACGCCAGCCTGCCTTCTGCTCCTTGCGAGAGAAGTGAGGCTTCTCTGAGTCGAGGATTTCGCCACCGCCTTCGAGTACCTGTACCTTACACTGTCCGCAGCTTGCCTTACCACCACAAGCAGATGGAAGGAAGATGCCATTCTCGTTCAATGTAGCCATGAGTGAAGCACCCTGTGGCACATTGATAGTTTGTTCGCCATTGATCTCGATGTTCACATTGCCGCTTGGAGAGAGGAACTTCTTAGCAGTAAGAAGAATCACTACAAGCAGAATGATTACTACGAGGAATACGACAATACTTGATATAATAAAGTTCATAATATATTTCCTCTAATTAGATTTTAAGACCTGAGAAACACATCATTGCCATACCCATGAGACCTACAGTGATGAAGGTGATACCGAGGCCCTGGAGAGGCTTTGGCACGTCAGAGTATTGCATCTTTTCACGGATAGCACCCATTGCGCAGATAGCAAGTGTCCAACCGATACCAGAACCGAGAGCGTAAACGAGAGCGTCGCCAACGCCACCTATGTACTGAGTGTTAGAAGGATCGAGGTTGATGCGCTGCTGCATAAAGAGTGAAGCACCCATGATAGCGCAGTTTACAGCGATGAGAGGGAGGAAGATACCGAGAGCAGCGTAGAGAGAAGGAGAGAAACGCTCTACAATCATTTCGACGAGCTGTACCATACCTGCGATAACGGCGATGAAGAGGATGAACGAAAGGTAAGTGAGATCCTGTCCAAAGATTCCGTCTGCTGCAAGCACCTTTGTCTGAAGAAGATAGTCAACCGGCACGGTGATGAGGAGCACGAAGGTAACGGCAAGTCCGAGTCCGAAAGATGTCTTCACATTCTTTGATACGGCAAGGAAAGAGCACATACCAAGGAAGTAAGCGAAGATCATATTGTCCACAAAGATGGACTTAACGAATAATGCTATTTGATGTTCCATTTTGTAGAATCAATTATTTGTTTGTAATTGCACGGTGTACCCAGATAACGATGCCGAGGAGGATGAGAGACATCACTGACATTGTCATCATACCGTTGTTAACATAACCGAAGTCGTAAGCACCTTCAGGGATGATGCGGAAACCGAGAAGAGTACCGCGGCCGAGAAGTTCACGCACGCCACCTACTATAATAAGAATGTACGCGTAGCCGAGACCGTTGGCAATACCGTCGATAAGTGATGGCAATGGTTTATTGGTCATGGCAAATGCCTCGAGGCGACCCATGAGGATACAGTTTGTGATGATAAGACCTACGTAAACAGAGAGAGTCACGCTCACGTCGTAAGCGAAAGCCTTGAGAACCTGTGATACGATAGTAACGAGAGCAGCAACGACAACGAGCTGTACGATGATACGAATACGGTTTGGAATAGTGTTACGAAGTACTGAGATCGTAACATTTGCAAGGGCTGTAATGATAGTCACAGCAAGACCCATCACGATAGCTGGCTCAAGCTGGGAAGTAACAGCCAAGGCTGAACAGATACCGAGCACCTGTACAAGGATAGGATGGTCTTGGTTCAGCGGATTGATAAATGCTTCTTTGTTTGTCATAATTCGATTATTTCTTTAAGAAGTCGTTATACTTTGCAAGACCTTCCTTAAGCATGAGGTTTACACCGTCAGAAGTAAGAGTTGCACCTGTAACGGCGTCAACTTCGCTTTCCGGGTTTTCCACATTCTTCTTTACACCGAGAACGATGTCTGAAGAGCCTTCAGCAGTAATCTTCTTGCCCTTGAACTTGTCCTGCCAAGCCTTAGAGTCCTTGATTTCAGCACCAAGACCTGCAGTTTCGCCTTCATGGTTGAAGAATACGCCGTAAACAGTCTGCTTGTCGTCGTTGAGAGAAATGAAACCTGAGATAGGACCCCAAAGTCCCATGCCCTTTACTGTGAGCACATACTTTGTCTTGCCTTCAAGTTCGCAAGTGAAGATCTTATAGCCATCTTCCACTTCCTCTTCGCTCTTAACTACCTGAGCATAAGTGCTTTCTGCGTCAGGAAGGTTGCAGAGGTCAAGAGAGTTGAGAACCTGCTTCTTATAGTCGAGCTTTACATTAGCGTCCTGCTTCTCCTTCAATGACTGAGAGATGAAAGCGAGGAGGAAAGCCACGATAACCACCATTACTATTGCGTAACCGATGGTATAAACATTAGAGTTTGTATTCAGTTTTGCCATAGTTGTAATGATTATTTAGTTGCACGTTTAGCACGCTTAGAAACATTGCTCTGAACGAAGCAGTAGTCAATAAGTGGTGCGAACATATTCATGAGAAGGATAGCGAGCATCATGCCCTCTGGATAACC
>JAZLKJ010000123.1:0-4693 GCA_045597565.1 Prevotella sp.
ACAACTCCACCGAACCACCGCTATATCCCGAATTCAAAGGCTACCGCAGCGATCTGAGATGGCTCGAGATATACCACAAGGGCAAAGTACAGATGCGCGTAACGTCGCTCACCGACGGTCTCTTTTTCCGTCTCTTCACACCGGAAGAAGCAATTGACCAGACACCGGGAGAGATGGGCGGCATGGACGAAGGAAAGCGCAAGCAAGAACGCACAATGGTGAAGTTCCCCGAGGGCGACATATCCTTCCTTCTCTCCATTCCACCGATGCAGAGTTACAAGCCTCTAGAACAGCTCGGTCCTTCTGCACAGCCAGACAATATTAGGATAAAGTCAGGCGATGAAGGCTTCCACATAAGACTGATTATTGATTTAAGGTTATGAGATTTTGAGGTTTTTTAGTCGGCTGACGCTTTTGTTAAAGCGTCAAAGCCGAGCGATGGGTAGATGCTGTCCCACCATGAACTGTTGTCCTTGAGCCACTTGTCGAACCAAGCCATGAAGGTGCTCTGCCAGTTCATGAGTCGAGAGTAGTTCTCTACGTGGTGGCCTTCTTTCTGGAATGTTACGTAGGCAGTAGGCTGACCGAGAAGGCGGAGAGCGGTGAACATCTGCGAACTTTCGATAGGCGGAACGTTGCGGTCGTCTGTGCCGTGAGTGAAGAGGATAGGAGTCTTTATCTTCTGCACATTGAAGAGTGGAGAGCGATCAACATAGAGTTCCTTGGCAGTCCAAGGATAAGTGCCCGGCATACTGACCTGGGAATATGTGTAGCCCCAATAGCCGAAGCCCCAGTATGATGCGTGGTTGGATATTCCGGCATGACTCCATGCAGCAGCAAACATATCGGTCTTCGTCTGGAGATACATCGTCATGAAGCCACCATAAGAGGCTCCGAAAGACCCCATTTTCTTTTTATTTATATAAGGATGTGCCGCACAGAAAGCCTTTGTGCCCTCGATGATGTCCTGCGTCTGTGGGTCACCTGCCGTGTTGCTGTGCCATTCGGAAAATTCTTGTCCGAAGCCAGAACAGCCGCGAGGCTGGAGAATATAGACAACATAACCTTGTGACGCAAGAGCGGGGAAGGAATAGGAGGTTGAGAAATAGCGACTTACAGGTGAGCAACCACCATAATAATATACAAGGAGAGGGTATTTGCCTTGTTCTGCCTTCTGCTCGTCGAAGCCTGGCGGAAGCAGATAGCAGCCTGTTATCTCGTCGCCATTTGAGTTCTTGAAGTTGAAGTCATGGCAGGTAGGCATGGCGTAGTCGGAGAGTTCGCGCTTATGAATATCCTCGATGAGTGTAGTTTTCAAGGTCTTTGTGTTGAGCCAGTAGGTCTTGCCAAAGTCAACGATTCCAGATGCTCCGATACCGATGAGCGGCGAATTGTCGGCAAGATAATAACGGTTGACGCATTCAGAAGGAATCTCCGCCTGCTTTATCTTATATGTCTTGGTATCAAGTTGATAGAGTCGGACATGGTCTTTGTCTTGAGCAGAGAAATAAATATTGTTGTCGTAGGCGCTCCAGTTGTAGTCTTCTACTGAAGGATTGAAGTTTCTGGTTACAGGAACAATAGCTTCCGGCTGCTTGGAAATAGACTTTTCTATGTCGAGAATGTAGAGCTGATAGTCGTACATATTAGGATATCTGTCCTTAGGCAGCGTGCATCCGATGCGATCAGCAAACTCGGGGGAAGCCTTGATAGCGAGTTTCTTGCCGTCAGGTGAGAAGATAGAAGCGGCGAGAAATCCATCTTTTGCGATGAGCGTGTCGGTCTTCATGGTCTGAAGGTCAAGACGGAGCAAGGTTGTGAAAGACGATGGTCGCATGGTCTCTATGTCCTCGGTATTGACTGAGAGGATAAGATAACGGCTGTCGCGGCTTATGTCGTTTAACCAAAGAGCGCGGTTGCCATAGGTGATAGGTGTGATGAGTCCTGTCTCAAAGTCAAAAAGTTGTAGTTGAGTACGGTCTCTCCAACCCGGAACACGATCTTCCGGATGCAAGTAGAGGTGCTTGTCGTCGTCAGCCTTTTGGCCTTCCACATGCTTAGACACGATGGCCTGCTTGTGGTTAGGCATGATGGTAATCTGATCGCTAGGCAACTTCTTGCAGACGATGATCTCAGAGAGAGTCTTTGCGTCAACGAAGACAAGCTGTCTGCCTTCCTTTGTGTCATTGTATTTGTAGAACAGATGATCGCCCGAAGGTGTCCAACTTATTGATCTGTTGGAAGAAAGGATTACGCGGTTGCCCTTTGTTTCTTTCAGGCTATAGGTCCAGGTTGTGCTATTGTCAGGGAAGCGCTGGCGGTCAATCTGGATGTAGTAAAGTCCGTCGTTGGAAGGTTTTATATATGAAGTGGACTTTGCTCTAACGCCTGCTTCAGCAAAATATGTAGCCTTTCCGTCGCCTTTTTCAGCATTGGCAAGCAGCGAGATATTGTCCTTACTCTCAATACGGATATCTGCGGTGTCTGCGACATTAGGCATAGACAGGTATTTTATCACGATGTCGTGAGAGCGTGGAGTAAGCGACAGCTCTGAACCTGACTGCTGCTCCTTGCCGTCAACGAACAGTTTGAAGTTCTGAATTTTCTTGATGTTTATCTTTGCCTTGGCGAAAGAAGTGTTGGATATTTTCGCATAGAGAAGGTTGAGCGTCGGAGTTTCGCCTTTGTTTACCGGCAGAATGGAGTCCACGCTCTGCGTCGCATTCTTGACAGTTTCAAGGTTAAGGTCGGCAGAGAGAAGCGATTTTTCGTCGAACTTTTTGTTGTCAGACGTTACGGAATCAATCATCACAGGCTGCGAGAGAGCGTAAGGACCTGCGTATCGGAACGTTTCTATCTTCTGGTTTTGTGCAGAGACTATGGTGAAAGAACACGCCAGAAGTAATGTGGAAAGAAGACTTTTCATAATAGTTTAGTTTGATTTATGACGCTGCAAAGGTAAAGAAAAAAAGACAATCAGCAAAGGTTTACTTCAAAAGATTTTGGTAGTAAGAGAAAAAATGTTAACTTTGCCGCCGAAACATTATGCTATGAAAAACTAATTCTTTTATTTGCTGCTATGAATTTCCTGGAAGAAAAGATTATTGCCGACGGAAAAGTGTGTGAAGGAAATGTCCTGAAAGTGGATAATTTCCTGAACCATCAGATAGATATTGACGTGATGCGCCAGATTGCGTGCGAGTTTAAGCGCCGTTTCAAGGGCACTCAGGTCGATAAGATTCTGACCATTGAGTCGAGCGGAATAGCCATTGCCATAATGCTTGCCAATATGTATGATGTGCCGGTTGTATTTGCAAAGAAAGGCGTTACGGCGAACAGCACCGACGACAAATACATGTCGCAGGCTTATTCGTTCACTCATAAGAAGATGAACAACGTGTTCGTCTCAAAACCTTATCTCTCAAAAGGCGAGAAAGTGCTTATCGTGGACGATTTCCTTGCCGACGGAAAGGCGTTTGAGGCACTCATTGACATCGTGAATCAGGCTGGCGGCGAGGTCGTCGGACTCGGTGTTGCCATAGAAAAGGGACAGCAGAACGGGGGAAAAATAATCCGTGGAAAAGGCTATCATCTAGAGTCAATTGCTATTATCGACGAGATGGATTTTGAAACTCAGACCATAAATTTCCGGACATTATTATAGTATTATTGCAACATGGAGTTGCTTATTTTTGATGCAAAACGGAAAAATATGAGGTTTTTTCGACAAAAAGTTGCCATATATCTAAAAATGTAGTAACTTTGCGCCGCGATATAAATGTTAGCCTTTACATTTACAGAAAGCAAAAAAACAAAAACAATTTATAAATTTTTAAAACTTATGTGGTTAATTAATTCACCTATCGGAAGAAAAGTAGTGATGTCCGTAACTGGCGTTGCTCTTATCTTGTTCTTGACATTCCACATGTGTATGAATGTCGTTGCTCTCTTCTCAGGCGAAGGTTACAACATGATTTGTGAGTTCCTTGGCGCTAACTGGTATGCTGTAGTTGCAACAATCGGTTTGGCAGGCCTCGCTGTACTTCACATCGTGTACGCTTTCATCCTGAATGCTCAGAACCGTAAAGCTCGTGGTCCTGAGAAGTATGCTGTAACAGGCTCTAACCCAAAGGTTGAGTGGGCTTCCAAGAACATGCTCGTTCTTGGTATCATCATCTTCCTTGGTCTTGCTCTTCACCTTTATGACTTCTGGTCAAAGATGATGCTTGCAGAGCTCATGGGTGCTGGCGAATTCTCTAATCCTTCTCCAACAGACGGTTACTACTTCATCCAGCAGACCTTCAAGGATCCAATCCACGTGGTAATCTACCTCGTATGGCTTGCATCTATCTGGTTCCACCTTTCACACGGTTTCTGGAGCTCAATGCACACTCTCGGCTGGAACGGCAAGACTTGGTTCAACCGTTGGAAGCTCATCGGCGTTGTTTACACAACAGTCCTCATGCTCGGCTTCGCAGCAGTAGTTATTGCTTTCGCAACAGGCATCTGCGGATAAAAAATCGTAATTTGTAAATCCGTAAATCGTAAATTCAAAATGACACAGATTAATTCAAGAATACCAGAAGGTCCAGTAGCAGAAAAATGGACCAACTATAAGGCTCACCAGCGCTTGGTGAACCCAAAGAATAAGCTGAAGCTTGATGTCATCGTGGTAGGTACAGGTCTTGCTGGT
>JAZLKJ010000124.1:0-8831 GCA_045597565.1 Prevotella sp.
AGGCATGATGATAAGACCCTTCTCAGGATCGCCAGCGAAAGTCTGGTAACGACGATAGAGGAACTGAACGAGCTTGCCCGGGTAAGAAGAAGCAGGAGCGTCAGAAAGCTTGCAAGCAGGATCGAAAGCGATACCAGCCTCAGTAGTGTTAGAGATTACGAAGCGGATTTCAGGCTGATCAGCGAGAGCCATGTAAGCCCAGTTCTGTGAGTATGGGTTGATAGCGCGAGAGATAACGTCAATACGCTCGAGGGTGTTCACAGGCTGACCATTCTCACGACCCTGAAGGTTAACGTGATAGAGACAGTCCTGACCATTGAGCCAATCAACCATACCGCGTTCGATAGGCTGAACAACTACTACAGAACCGTTGAAGTCAGTCTTCTGATCCATGTTCCATACAATCCAATCTACGAATGCGCGGAGGAAGTTACCCTCGCCAAACTGAACGATTTTCTCTGGCATCACGCTCTTAGGAGCGGTGCGCTTGTTGAGTTCTTGAAGTTTTGCCATTTTTTTTGTTAGTTATATAAAGTTAATGTGATTTGACGATTAGATGATTTGACGATTTTTCGATACATTGAATTATCGATATGTCGATTTTTCGGTGTCTTTAGCTTTTAGCTTTTAGTCTTTAGCCTCGCGACAACGTCGCGAACTACTCATGATGGTACGGCTCACCCTTGATTATAGTGCAGGCGCGGTAGAGCTGCTCGGCGAAGATGAGACGCACCATCTGATGCGAGAATGTCATCTTGGAAAGAGAAATCTTTTCGTTTGCCCGAGCATACACATCCTTGGAGAATCCGTAAGGTCCACCGATGATGAACACCAGTCGCTTTGCCGTCTGCTGCTTCTTCTCTATCCACGAGGCGTACTCCACGCTGCGGAACTCCTTTCCGTGCTCGTCCAGAAGAACGACGGTGTCGGATGTCTGAAGTAGTTTCAGTATGAGTTCGCCTTCCTTTTGCTTCTGCTGCTCTTCGGAAAGATTCTTCGAGTTCTTGAGGTCGGCAATGACCTGAATGTCGAACGGGATGTAGTGGTTTATGCGCGAGACATAGTCTTCTATCGCCGTCTGATACATCTTGTTGTCAGTCTTTCCTATGAGTATAAGGGTGGCTTTCATAGCCGCAAAGTTACGATTAATATTTCGTTTTTGCAAAATCAACTTTGCAAAAAGTGGTTTTGGGGGATAAAAAAGTGATTTTTTGTCAATATAATAACAAAATAGTATCAGTATTTAGTAACTTTGCGCAGCTTAATTGCAAGAATGAAGTATGTAAACAAGTTCATACGAATTATAGTTTGGACGGTAGCCTTGGTGTATTTTGCGGCTATCGCCTTTACCCATATTCCAGCCGTACAGAAACGTTTGGGAGAGGAACTGTCTGCCATCGTGGCGAGGGAATTGGGAACTTACTGTTCAATTGGTTCGGTGAACTTGGGCTATCTGAATCGCGTCATCATAGAGGATGTGGAGCTGAAAGACCAGAACCGTCAGCCGCTTCTGAAGGCAGAGAAGATGGCCGTCACTCCAAACTACTTTGACATACTGAAGTCCAAGATTACGATTACAGACGCTCAACTTTTCGGTGCTGACATAAATATTTACAAGGACAGCGTTGACTCTCCGCTGAACTGCCAGTTCGTCATTGACAAACTGAGCGATCCGAATAGCAAGGAACCTAGCAAGCTGAACCTTCGCATCAACACTCTCATAGTGAGAAACACCAAGCTTTCGTACAACCTCAACTATAAGCCACGAAACAACTCTGCCATTATTGATCCAAACCACATCGAGATAAGCAACCTCCGCTCTAATATCGTGCTCTATGAACTGAAGGACGGCAATCTGGAACTTGCCATAAGGAAACTGGCATTGAAGGAGAAGAATGGTCTTGAGCTGCAGAATCTTTCGTGCGACTTTCTTAAGCAGAACGATCTGCTTAAGCTGAGGGATGTTGACCTGAAGCTCTCGGATGGTTATCTTAACAGCGACTCCATTGTTTACAACATAGCCAAGAACAAAGTGCACGGTGATGTTGACGCGAAGTATAAGGACCTCAATGTCAGCGCAAAGTTGTTCGGCAGTAAGGAACAGGTACTTGTTGAGAGAATCAAGTTGGAGAATGACGCAAAGTCTCTGCGACTGAACGGTCAAGGCGATGTGTCGTTTCCTCAGGAAAAAGGCTTGGAGTGGAAGGCTTTTATAGAGGATTCAAATGTGGATATACACGAACTGCGCAATGTACTTTCCACGCTCTTTAATGTCAATATCGGTCAGCTACCTCAGGCTTTGGAAGCGGCTAAGTTCATAAGCTTCAAGGGAAAAACTGAAGGCTTGTTGCAGAATGGCTTTAAGACAGATCCTATTAATGCAGTAAACGGCATGATAGAAGGTGAATTGAAGTCTGGCATTGGCGATGTGCTGCTCAATATAGAAAAGACAAAGGAAATGCTGAAAGCCAATGTGAATACGCAAAACCTGAAGCTCGGTACGATTCTTGCTGACAAACGTTTCAATCTTGTTTCTGCCGATGTTGAGGTCGTAACCCCTATTGCGCTTTTGCAGAAACTACAGTCATCAGACTTGCAGTTGTCTGACATTAAGGATCTAACGGTAAAGGGCGATGTGCGTCAGTTTGACTTTGATGGCAAGAGTTTCAAGAATATTCTGGCTGACCTTTCCCTTCGCGATTGCGTTCTTGACGGTAAGTTGAATGTCTCACCACAGAATCTTGCCTCTTTCATTGCTGATATGCACCTTGACATAAGCAAGGTTATGGATAAGCAGCTTACGGGAAAACTGACGCTTGACAATCTGAAATACGAGAAGTATCATCTAGACAAGGTTGTGGCTGACTTCAAAGGCGATGCAGTTGACCTACAGACAGATCTTGCAAACTTACAGCTTTCTGGTGATATAGACAAGCGTAATTTTAACTCTACGGTGCATGTAAGCGACTTGGCGAAACTGGATAAGTTCCTTGGCTTAGGGCTTGAGGTGCAGGGTAAAGTTGATGCAGAACTGAAGTTGCGCGGTGATTCCATATCTGGCAATATCGTATCTCCAGAGCTGAACTTTTCTTCTCTAAATCTCCATAATGTAGATGCGGACTTCAGTATGCTCGACAAGCGCATTGACTCACACATTAAACTCGACAACGGTAGCTATGACAACAACTTGCGTGTAGATCTGAACTCTTCTGTGAAGCTTCTGGAGAATGCTAAAGGAACAATAAGCGGAGCCAGCGTAAACATCATGCCTTCTGTGCTTTATGTTCGCGATACGCTGTTCCACATTTCGGAGAGTAACGTTGTCTATAACGACGATGTATTGGCAATCAGTGACTTGGAAATAGGACATAACCAGCAGCATATCATAGTGAACGGTCGAGCTGACCGTCAGTCAAACGATTCGATTATTGCGGATATAAACGATATAGACGTAGCGTATATCCTTGATTTCGTGAAGTTTGATGCTGTCGATTTTACTGGTAAGGCTTCCGGCTTCGCTGTCGTAAAGAAACTATTCTCCACACCAGAGGCGAGTGCCATGCTTGCTGTTGACGACTTCACCTTTGAGTCGGGACGTATGGGCAGGCTTATGGCTAAGGTGAACTGGAACAACGAAGAGAAGCAGATAGACATAGACGCTCTGTGTGACGATGAGGGGCGCTATACCAAGATAGACGGCTTTGTTTCTCCATCGCGTAACTACATTGATCTCGCTATTGAAGCCAATAGGACAAGAGGCGAGTTTGTGGCTAATTACTGCAAGAGTTTCCTCTCGAATGTTGACCTTTCAGTTGATGGTAAATGCCGTATCTGGGGAGATCTCAGCTATGTAAACCTTACGGGTATGCTTTATGGTACCGGTTCGCTTCACGTCAAATCCCTAGGTGTTGACTATAAACTCAAGAACCAGCTCGTAGAGTTCATTCCTAACGAGATATGCTTCATGAATGACACTGTCTATGACAAGTATGGACATCAAGCCATCGTAAACGGACAACTTCATCATCAGTATCTTTCGCGCTTGACCTTTGATGTTAATGTCAAGCCGAAGAACCTGTTATGCTATGATTTCCCTACATACGGCAATGAGGTGTTCTTTGGTAAGGCTTTTGCTACGGGTAGTTGTGATATTATTGGTCGTCCAGGTCAGATAACCTTCAACGTAAACGCTAAGGCAGAAAAAGGCTCTTTCATAGAGTATAATGCTTCCAATCCAGATGCAATAACTGGCCAGTCGTTCATCAACTGGACAGACCGTACCATCTACAAGAACCAGTTGCCTAAAGTGATAGATGACGACTTTACATCAGACATTCGTCTGAACGTAGTCGGTTCTGTGGATGCAAACTCTACGCTCCGTGTGCTCATGGATGGCAAGAGTGGCGACAAGATTGTGCTTCATGGGAACGGCGACCTGCGCGCCACTTATTACAATAAAGGTAAGTTTGCACTCTTCGGAAACTATCAGGTGGAGTCTGGCAATTACAACATGACTATCCAGAACCTTATCCAAAAGAACTTCCAGTTCCAACAGGGTAGCCAGATCGTTTTTGGTGGCGAACCTTACAGTGCGCAGCTTTCGCTAAAGGCAAAATATCCAGTTAATGGTGTTCCATTGAGTGATCTTCAGATAGGAAACAGCTTCAAGAACAACAATGTGCGTGTTGACTGCCTGATGAACATCAGCGGAACGGCTGAACACCCTGAGGTGGAGTTTGACCTCGACATGCCAACCGTTAATGCCGATGCAAAGTCCATGATATACTCTTTGCTAAACTCTGAGCAGGAGAAAAATCAGCAGGTTGTCTATCTTCTTGCCGTTGGACGTTTCTATTCGGGCAATAATGTTTCTGGTGATGAAGCTGCACGACAGAGTCAGGCTTCACTTGCCATGCAGAGTTTCCTCAGCGGAACCATTAGTCAGCAGATAAACAACGCTCTTGGTAGTGTTACGAAGAACAATAACTGGAATCTAGGAGCAAATATCTCAACTGGTGATGATGGATTCTATAATGCTGAGTATGAGGGACTTCTCTCGGGTTCTCTTCTGAACGACCGATTGCTGATAAACGGTCAGTTCGGTTATCGTGATAATCCTAACTCAACATCTTCGTTCATCGGTGACTTTGATGTGCGCTATCTTCTCGTACCGAGTGGCAACATTGCCGTCCGCGTATATAATCAGACAAACGACCGTTACTTCACTCGTTCGTCCCTTAATACGCAAGGACTTGGTATGATTTTCAAGTATGATTTCCAGCGGTTGTTCAATAAGCGCAGAAAGGCTATCCAGAAAGACCTGAATGAGGCAAAGAAAAATGAGTAATGACGAATCAGCCATTACTCATTTTCTTATGTTCTTATTTTTTATTCTTTAATTTTTAATTTTTAATTTTTAATCAAAAATCATAAATTACTTCTCCTCTGGCACCTTGTATCTGTCGCCATATTCAGCGATAGCCTTTTTCGTTTCCTTTGAATAGCCAGGTCGCTCTACAGGTACAATCCATCCGTACTTTGTTCGCTCATACGTGCCGTTATTTTCCTTCTTTACCGCCATGTCGTTGTACTTCACGATGAGCTTGATGGCGAGATTCTTCCATGCAGTCATCATCTCATTGGCTTTCTTGGAAGAGTAGTTTGTGATGTACTCAACACCATTGTCGCGGTTACGCTCAAGACGTTCCATAGCCTTTGCCTCAAATGAAGTCTGGTTTTGTGCGAGAGAATTATCAATAGAGTCGCGAACAGACTTTAGTTCAGGGAAGAGCATTGAGTAGCGAGGATAAACCATGTTGCTCACCCAGTTGCACACCCAAAACGCATTGTCCATAGAGAATGTAGCGTCGTCAGCATTAGGAGTGTCGTATGGCAGAGGAGCTTTTGTAATACAGCCATAAAGCGGAGTGTAAGCCACCATGTTGCCGTCATCATTTCCCCACCAGAGAAGGCTGCCTATTTCGCGTGGAAGATCTGAGCGAAGTTCCGAAAGAATGGAGAAAGAAGCTTGCTGAGTAGAGATAGGTCGTTCGTTGAAGAGCTTCTGTCCATTGTGTTCAAAGAAGAGTGGAGTAGGGCGGTATGGCATGTCGTAGAGTCCCTTGCCTGGGTCGCCGTTTTCTACATCTATAGCAAAAGGAGTATTCTCAAAGTGGTCGCGCATGTCGTTCATGAGCTGCATACGAGATACCTTGTGCTTAGGAATGAACCAAAGTGGCATAGGCTCTGCGTCTTTCTGCTTGCCTTCTGCCCATGGAAGCCACTTGTCCATGCCGTCAACATGATGGTTGAAGAACGACCATACGCGAGCGTCACATATACGACGACCAGAGAAATCGGCTGGAGCATAAGTGTCAGCAAAGCTGAAATCAGCGTCCTTTCCAGAGAACCATCCCATCCTGCGAGCAAACTTTATGCAATCCTTTGACATCATCACGTTCTCCTTATCTTTAAGGTTTACTTTGCGAATTCGTGCTTGATTGGCGTGACCTGAGATTGCGTCGTCAGGAATGCGCTGTGCTACCCATACAATCTTCTTGCTTCCGTGTCCTTGACTAATCATTTCCAGAATCCATGCTTCCTCTGCATCGCATACGGAGAAAGACTCACCCTCAGAAGCGTAGCCGTACTGTTCTGCGAGTGATGTCATAACTTTGATGGCTTCGCGTGCAGTCTTTGCGCGCATTAGGCCGAGATACATCAGTGAGCCGTAGTCAATCATACCGCAAGAGTCAAGCTCTATCTCGTGGCGACCACCGAATGTCGTCTCCATTATTGACACCTTGTAGTCATTGATGTGACCTACAACATTGTATGTCTCTGCCACTTCAGGAATGCTTCCACGGTGCTCATTGGAGTCGTAATCGTAGATTTCATACATGTCTCCTGATGCGTGTTTTGCTGCAGGAATGAAGTGGAGCTGTGCGAAATGACCGTAGCTGTCTGCGCTGTAGGTACACATCACCGCTCCTGTCGTACTCGCCTTCTTACCAACAATGAGGTTGGTACATGCCAAGGCGTAAATTGCTGACAATGAGAAAGCGAAGATTAGTGAAACGATTTTCTTCATAGTTTTTTGAGTATATTTTGATAAATGCCGCAAAACGGGGCAAGACTTCACAGCCTTGTCCCGTCGCAAACTTAAACAACCAATAAAAGAAATTTTTATTATCTGATGAACAATAGTTCGCGGTACTTAGGAAGTGTCCAGAGTTCGTCACTTACGATGAGCTCAAGCTTGTCAATCTGATAGCGAATCTCATCCATCTTTGGACAAACTGTGTCGTGGTAGGCAACTGCCTTCTCACGCTCGCTGTCAATCTTGTTAGCCTTCTTACGAGCTGCTACGAGTTCCTCAACACCCTTCTCAATGAGTTCGATGCGCTCTGCAATTTCCTCAATAATCTTGAGGTTACGTCCACAGATTACAGCTACCTTCTCCTCTGGGAAGATCTGACGCATAGACATTACGTTCTTTGCGAGCTGGCTCTGATAGTGAGTAGCCACTGGGATGATGTGGTTCATAGAGAGGTCGCCGAGTACGCGTCCTTCAATCTGGATCTTCTTTGTGTATGTCTCCCACTTAACTTCGTTACGAGCCTCAAGCTCCTTGAGAGAGAATACGTTCATCTTCTCGAACATCTTGACAGAATCCATAGTGAGGTACTGGTCAAAGATCACTGGGCATGATGTCTCGCAGTCGAGTCCGCGTGAAGCTGCTTCCTTCTTCCATTCGTCAGAATAGCCGTTGCCGTCGAAGCGGATTGGCTTACAAGTCTTGATGTCCTGACGGAGGATCTCAATGATTGCTGCTGTCTGGTCTTCACCCTTCTTGATGAGTTCGTCAACACGCTGCTTGAAGCTTACGAGAGCCTCTGCTACGGCTGTGTTGAGGGCGATCATGGCTGATGCGCAGTTAGCCTCAGAACCAACAGCACGGAACTCAAAGCGGTTACCTGTGAAGGCGAATGGAGAAGTACGGTTACGGTCTGTATTATCAATGAGGAGTTCAGGGATTTCTGGAATGTCGAGCTTCATGCCCTTCTTGCCCTTAACGTCGAAGAGATCCTTCTTGTCTGCCTTCTCAATATGGTCAAGGAGCTCAGAGAGCTGCTTGCCAAGGAAAGAAGAGATGATTGCAGGAGGTGCCTCGTTAGCGCCAAGACGGTGAGCATTTGTTGCGCTCATGATAGAAGCCTTGAGAAGTCCGTTGTGCTTGTAAACACCCATGAGAGTTTCAACTACGAAGACTGCGAACTGGAGGTTGCCTTCCGGAGACTTAGCAGGAGCGTGGAGGAGAACGCCTGTGTCAGTAGAGAGTGACCAGTTGTTGTGCTTACCAGAACCGTTGATACCTGCGAATGGCTTCTCGTGGAGGAGTACCTGGAAACCGTGCTTGCGAGCAACGCGCTTCATGAGAGACATGAGAAGCATGTTGTGGTCAACCGCGAGGTTAGTCTCCTCGAAGATAGGAGCAATCTCAAACTGGTTTGGTGCAACCTCGTTGTGGCGAGTCTTACAAGGGATAGAGAGCTCAAGTGCCTGATACTCAAGATCCTTCATGAATGCCTGTACACGCTCAGGGATAGTTCCGAAGTAGTGGTCGTCCATCTGCTGGTTCTTTGCAAGTCGGAGGCCAAGCGGTCTTAGGAAGACAACTGCTGGTAACAACTCCTTGGCTCACAGAACGACATGGCTACGATCCGACTTATAGAGAGCTCAAGTGCCTGATACTCAAGATCCTTCATGAATGCCTGTACACGCTCAGGGATAGTTCCGAAGTAGTGGTCGTCCATCTGCTGGTTCTTTGC
>JAZLKJ010000125.1:0-28937 GCA_045597565.1 Prevotella sp.
TATGTCACAAGGTATGAAGGTGATGTTTGAAAGCCCAGGACTCTATACTACGGCACTCAAGATGGCACCTCTGGCTAACTACGTTCCATCATTCATCACAGGCATTAAGCTCAACGCATGGTGCAAGCATCACACTATGCCAGAGTTCAAAGAATCGTTCCACTCACTTTGGAAGAAAGGAAAAGTAAAATGAGCAGCAAAGATTTAATTTTAGGTACATTGCGCAAGAATGTGCGCGAGACATACGATATGCCAGACCTCAGTTTCAAGAAGTTGACTTTCGACGATCCTGTGGCTGAGTTCATAAAGCAAGTTACAACAACTGCTGGCGCTAAGCTCGTGGAGATCAAGCCGGGCGACGATCTCAACGCAAAGATTCGTGAGGCTTACCCAGAGGCAAAGGTTATTGCCAGCAATCTTCCGGGCATTGACGCACAGAAGAATCCGGATGAGGTTGAAATTGCACAAGACCTTGACGGCACAGACCTTGGCGTTATAGAAGGCGGTGTGGCATGCGCAGAGAACGCTTGCGTCTGGGTACCGATGAACATGAAGCAGAAGGCTATCTGCTTCATCTCGGAGTTCCTCGTCATCATCGTTTCAAAGAAGAACATCGTTTCAAACATGCACGACGCTTACAAGGCTCTTGAGCAGATGGGCGAAACATCAAAGTATGGCTTCGGCACATTCATCTCTGGTCCTTCCAAGACAGCCGACATCGAGCAGTCGCTCGTTTACGGTGCACAGGCTGCCTGCGGTGTAACGATATTCCTGACAGACTGACCCCGCCCATAGAATGTAGGGCGAAGATTTCTGAGCCGTTTCGATTATGGAATACACTCCCAACGGCTCGGAAATCCTCGCCCTACAACCTTATAACCTAAAACCTTAGAACTTTAATCTTTATGAACATCCGAAACATTCTCCTCGCCATGTCTCTCCTTGCCGCTCCTTGCGCAATGATGGCAGACGAAATTGATACAGCCCCTGTGTCTGATGCGTCAGCATCTGAACCTATTGAGAACGAGTTCCTCACCAACGAGTCCAACCACGAAGCTGGCTTCCTTACTGAGTATCTCAACGAAGCCATCAGCAAAGGCATGGAATCGGCAGAAGCAGATGCCACTTACGACGGCATGGAGGTTGGCCGTAAGGTTACAGACTTTGCCTCTGCGCCAAAGTTTGGCGGCTACTACATGAGCGGCTATTACTATTCAAGCAAGGAAGGCGCTCATTCTGGCGACGGCTTCAAGCAGAAGAATATTCGTGCATACGTCAGCGGAACTATCTTCAAGGACTTCAGCTATCTCATGCAGGTGCAGATTGCTAACGACAAGTTCCACATGAAGGACTACTGGCTCGAATGGAAGAAGTACTCTGAGTTCCAGATCAAGGGCGGTCAGTTTATACGCGTCTTCGGTTACGAAAACCCTTACAACCCTTTCGAGTACCACGACGGCGCTTACGCTCAGATTACTCAGCAGCTCTGCGGACAGGCTGATTATATAGGCGAAGACAACGGTGGTGGTCGTGACCAGGGCATTCAGATTCAGGGTGATCTCTTCCCAGCAAAGGACGGTCACCGCTATCTCCACTATCAGGTTATGGTAAGCAACGGTCAGACCATCAACTCTGCCGACAAGAACTCGCAGAAGGACCTCTCTGGTATGATTGCCATTCAGCCTATTCAGGGACTTCGTCTCGCTTTCTGGGGATGGACAGGCAACTTCACTGGCAACAACGGTGTAACAGTTAATCGCGACCGCTACATGATTTCTGCTTTCTATGATAAGGACGACTGGACATTCCGCACTGAATATGCTCACTCTGTAGGTCATAGCGTACTGGCTACTGACGGCAAGGGTGGTTTCACAGACAAGGGCAAGCAGCAGGGTTGGTATGCAGCTCTTGGCATCCCTTGCAACCCATGGCTCAAGACATGGCTCAAGTACGATTCTTACGAGCGCGATGCTTCTGTAGAAACAATGAAGTCTATCTATTCCGTAGCTCCAAACATCCAGCTCCACAAGAACCTCTGGTTCCAGCCACGCGTAGCTTACGTTCACGACCGCAATCTCTCAACAGACAACCGCAACTACTGCGAACTCTCTTGCGAAGTCGGCGTAAGATTCTAATGTTACAGAAATAGCTACTGCTACATCCGCAACAAATATAACCACAAAATCCCGTACTCCATGCAAAATGGAATGCGGGATTTATTATTTCCATATAAGAGAAGAACCGTTCCTATCATAGACAACAGGGCTTCCTATGAAACTCTAATCGTCTTGAAATTCCGGACGACTCATAATTCATAGCAAAACAATCTAAAACTCATAGCAAAACGGGTCAAAACTCATAGGAAAACGAGTCAAAAGTCATAGGAAAACGATCCAAAAGTCATAGGAAAACGATCCAAAAGTCATAGGACGATTCAGACCGCATCGATTTTGGAACTGAGTAAGTATGTTTTTGCAGGAAAAAAACTTATATTTTTTGCAAGGTTTCGCTGTTTTGTTCGTTATATAGATAAAAAGCAGACGAAACCAATTCACTTGAAACCAAGGATAGAAACCATAACAGACGCGGAAATTTTACACTTGTACGCAACTGACTGCGAGCAGGCGTTGCATATTCTGTATCTTCGGGACAGTGGCTATCTGAACGCTGTCTGCCATCGCTATATAAATAATGATAGCGATGCGGAGGATGTTTTGCAAGATTCTTTCCTAAGGATTTTCGATAGTATTGAGAAGTACAAACCGCAAAAGGAGGGTGCACTGCGGTCGTGGATGTCGAGAATAGTTGCCAACAAAGCCATAGACCTGCTAAGAAAGCAACGGAAACTGAAGGACGTGCCTGTTGACGACTACAAGAATCTGCCTGATGAAGACCCTGACCTTGAGGGAATTCCGATAGAAGTGTTCTACGAGATGATACGGCAGCTTCCGGATGTTTATCGAGCGGTACTCAACCTTCATGTCTTTGAACAAAAGCCCCACAAGGAGATTGCAAAGATTCTCGGCATAAAGGAGAACACTTCATACTCACATTTCCATAGAGCAAAGCATCTGCTTGCGGACAAAATAAAGAAATATAAACAATTGCAACGATGAATCAGAATTGGATAGATAAAGCAAGAAATGCAGAACAGGCTTTCAAGATGCCTGTTTCCGACGAACTGTGGACTCGAATCCAGGAGGTTCGAGTGCAACAAAGGAAGAAGCAGCTACGCATAGTTTGGATAAAGCGTTCTTCCATAGTCGTTGCGGCATGTCTAGCAGCCATAGTTTGCCTCAACATGCCATGGTACGCGGGTGATGAAGCTGCTAATAATGAGACGGATTTGAAAACGCAGTCAGACAAATGCGTCAGGTATGAGAACGGCAAGATGATAGACGACAACAAGCTCGTTCTCGCACAGATGCATGAGGAACTTGGTGCTTTCGGCAATGTAACGGATTTGGTGGATGAGACAATGGAAGACCAGTTGTCCGAAATGTCAGTAATAATGGAGGATTGATCATGAGGAAAATATTGACTACACTTCTGCTTACATTAATGCCACTGCTTCTGTTTGCACAAGAGAATTTGGCAATAAACAGTCTTTTTCACGGACGATTGGGCAAGAACAATGTCTCGGAAACAATCATCCACGGCGAAAAGATTGAGGAATACGGCCTTGATATTTACCACAGTCTATCTACAAAGCAGACTGCCCTCGCTGCGAAGATTAGCCGTGCCGTACTTGAGGATGCAGAGAAAGCCACGTCCAAGGAGATAAAATATGACGGCGACAAACTATACTATGCCTTCATCTCCATTCGCGATTCTCGCTACAATTCATATCGCCATATCCTTTATCTCAACAATCTGCTTAAGGGCGGCAAGGATATCATCCTGATTTTCATGGAAGGCGATGCAAATGTACAACAAGTAAAGAAAATGTTGAAGAAATGATAATGGCACCAATGGTCAACAAGAATACTACGCTTACACTACTTTTGTTCCTGATGATGTCGCTCACTGCCAGTGCACAAGAGAGTGATACGATAAGTCTTGATGTGGACTTTATCAGCAACGACGACAAGAAGCTATTCCGCATGGACAATTATTTCTCTCGCAAGACCAAGCGCAATAGGCAGGTAGGCTCTAGAAGTCACAGGATAATCTCACTTGATCCTCTAACGAACCAGTATCAGGAAATCAATGTAAAGGACATATATCCAGCCTCTCAATTCGCTATGCAGCAGGGTATTAGAACTCTGGATGGTAATAGCAGTGAACACTATCTTACGCCAGACAGCGTGTATGGATTCTTCACGAGAGGATATTATTACTTCCGCCGAACGATAACAATCCGTGGCAAAAGAAAGACTGTGTTCCTGTTGCGTGAGGATTTATATCGGGAATCTGACGTGCGCGTATTCTGTTATGAAGACGAGAATGGCAAGAACCACTATTATGCACAAGTGGCAGATGGCGAAACTCTCCCAATGATAGACGATGAAGGAAATGAAAATATTGACGCTATCAAGCAGAGATTCCTTCAGAACGAGTATGCGAGAGACAAGGGTACACGAAAGATGATTTCCAAGATGAAACCAACGGCAGCAGGTGTCCGCCAGGTATATAAGGCTCTGGCTCTCGGAGGCTACTCCCACTTCCCTCACTTCAGATGGGGAGCAACGACAGGAATAGGCTTTAGTAATGTTAATACGGATAACTATGACCTTGACGGAAAGCTAATTGCAACAGGAGGATTCTTTGCCGACATCCCGATAGCGGGCGGCGTTTCTGTTCATCCTGAATTGCTGTTTGATAAATTGTCGGTAAAAGGAACAATGAATAATGCTGGCACACTTCCCAATTCCGTAGCCTATAACCGAACAGAGATTAGCGTTCCGCTAATGCTTCGCTACACTCATTTCGCTATTCGTGGCAATCTGATTCCATTCGTTCAGCTGGGTATGGGGGCCAGCTATGCATTTAAGCAAAATTGCAACTACAGGCAAGTGGTGACTATGGGGTACGACAAGTTAGTCCCGATATATTCTATTCAGAGCGGCAGCAGCCAAATTCCCACATTGCATACGAGTGTCATTGGCGGTGTTGGTGCAGAATGGGTTGTGAGCAACAAGCATTCTCTGTTTCTCGAACTCCGTTATGCAAAGGGCATAAGCAAGCTTAGCCATAATGATTTTCAGTTTGTTGTTGGACTTAATTTGTAGGAAAAATTGGGGCGTGAGGGCACGACACCTCCATAACCATAAACCAAATGAAGAATATAATATTAATAATGATTGCTTCACTGGTGCTTTTCGCATCATGTGAAGATGTGGAACCAGATTTCTTTGTAACTGATGAGGTTCATGTTGATCTGGCTCTTAGTTGGGGAGACGGCTGTCCACGTTATGAAGTAAGGATAGACAATCCGAAAAAACATAAAATAGATAAGGTCGGCTTTAGTATGACGTATCAAAATGACGAGCAGACGAACGTTGAACTGACTGCTAAAGACGGCAAATACGTGTATGATGTAAAAGACCTTCCGTACGCTTTTGCTGGTGACGGGATAGCAGTTTACGCATACGTCACTGTAGATGGGCTGAATCTGGGTAGTAGGGAGTACTATATGACTGTACCTACAAGTTCTGATATGGAGGTTACATCTGCGAAGTTTGTGTATGATGATCCTAGTTTGGATCGTACGAATAGAGGCACCGTATATATTTATGGTCAGTTCTCTCCTTGGCATATTTACAATATGCGGGGTTCTAACATATCATTGCCTACGGATAGGGCAAAGTATGGTTATTATTCTGATCATATTGTGATAAAAGATTGCTATCCAGATATATACGGAACAGCAAATATAATCCTACAGCAGTATAAAAAAGATCTCGTCATTGATGTGGATATTCCGGGAGAACTCAGCATTAATGGAATGGACAGAACCTCCGTGAAAGTTGGTGACTATCTGACGCTGAGGGCTTCAGGGTTGAGGAAAGATTGTACTTACGAAGTCGAGGGCATGGACATAGAAAACATTGGAAGGGGTTCAATAACATGCAAACCATACACAAGCGGTAAACGAAAAGTGTGTTTGATAGAAAAGCATGAGTCGTTCGTAATGCGTGTTTACTCAAAAGACGAGGTAGATGTTCATTATTAGACAACTTTTTCATGTGTTTTCTTGTATAGAATATTAATAATTCGTAATTTTGCAGCTGAAATAAACTAAAACCAATAAACTATGTATAAGTTTTTATCACTTATTGCAGCTCTGCTGATGGCAGTTTCGGCAGACGCTCAGAATGCCAAGTTCGGCAAGCCTTCACAGGAAGAATGGGCTCTACAGAGCGTGAGCTTTGCCCCTGATGCAGAGGCAGTTGTACTCTACAAATCGGTGGATGTAACATACAAGCTCTCGGGCGGTTTCGGCGCTTACGGCAGCAATGGCGACGGCAGTTTGGATGAAGGTGGTTCTGCATCTACAGGTATCAACAAGCAAATTGACCCAGAGACAACCTCCATGATCTATAATGTCAAGGTGCGTACAAAGATATTGAAAGATTCTGGCGCTGGCTATGCTTCGATGGACGTCATCATATTCAGTGACGAGAAAGACCAGAACGTGTGCGAAGAGTTCTACGAGATGAGTGTCGTTGTGTATAGCAATGTCAATGGCAAGGTAAAGAAAAAGAGACTTACCACAGCCAACTTCAAGGATGAACGCGTTGACAGGTTCTACTCCATCCGCCATATCCGCGTACCGGAAGTAAAGGCTGGCGACATCATCGAGTATCAGTACCAGTTGTTCTCCAACCGCATCACATTCATCTATGACACACAGCTCCAGGAGAGCATCCCTATGCTTTATGCTGAGTGTAAGATGAATATTCCTTACTTCCTCCAGTTCAATATCAACAAGCCTGAGATAAAGAATGTCGGTGCTACAGTCACTCTCGGTCATCTTCAGATTGGTGAGCTTAAGAACGGCTTTGAGATGCCTAAACAATGCGTGACAAATGTATATACAATCATTGCACGCGATATGCCTGCATACGAAGGTGTGATAGACCTTGAGAACCTCAAGACAGGCAAGGTCAACTGCGTGCGCACGGAACTTAAGGAAAAACGCTACGACGTAAAGCCAGATGCCTCAGGTCCAGTAAGACATCTTATTATTGGAAAGTAATATCTGTTTGCGGCGCTTTGGAAACGATGCCTCATAGCATCTTAAACGGCCTGATTTGTTTTTGCGGCGGTTTAACGATGCCATGGGGCATCGTTTCCATTGTGGCATTAGGTTCTAATGTGCCTAATCTATTTCTATTCCCTTTATTTAATCCGAAACCGTTTGTTCTGCCTTGCGTGTCACTCTTCTGCTGAGGTTTGCTTTGACAGCCACACAAGTGGAGTTTCGCCAACAACCTCCTTGAACTTGCTGTTGAGGTAGTTGCCGTTCTTGTAACCGCACTTGGCGGCTATGACATCCTGCGTGGCTGCGGGATTTTCACGCATGAAGCGCATGGCAGCCTCTATGCGATATTTTGTAATGACATCACGGAAAGGCATTCCGTAATGTAGCTTTATCATCTGGGAGAGAGTGGTGCGACTGACATTGATCTTCTCAGAGAGAGTGATGAGCGTGAGGTTCTCGTCGCGATAAAGCTCTTCTTCCTCTACAAGCTGATGGAACTTGTCGTAAACCATTTTCATGAATGCAGAGTCTTGCGACTTCGGTTCTTCCTCCACTGCAACAGGAGCTTCCTCAACAGCCACGGCGCGTTCGGCGAGATTAACGTTAGCAAGGCTATGCAACGTCATCGTAGGACAAGCATCGCTGTAGCTTTCCACATGGCATATGCAATGCTGCGTAATGGCAAGAAGTAGGTTGATGACAATGGAAACCGTAGTGTGGTGCATCAAGTATGTCCTGCCAAGCAATATCATCGGAATGAAGAGGAGGAAGATTAAGATGAACAGTGTGGAGAGTATTCTGCCTGGTGTTGACTCGTGCCTCTTGAAGAAGAACCTATATACGTCGCCGAATCTGTAACCTTCTCTCCTTGAAAGCTTTATGCAAACAGTCAGGAGAGCCAATCCGAAGATGCCTCCTACGATGCTGAAGACGTGTTCGGCAAAGATGTTGTAGGTCTCATAGAGCTTCATCGTCTGTGCATCTACCTTTGGAAAGACTCCTGTCTGGTCGTATATGCGTGTTACCTCAGCAGCATTGTCGAAACCAAGTATGAAGTATATCGTTCCGCAGACGCTTCCGATGACCAGTGCCGGAGCAATCAGCAGCATATACCATGGCTTCAGTTCTGACGACTTGCTGTAGTACATGTGCATATACATCAAGGTGAGTGCCATCATGGTAAGTGCTATCGGGATGTTGAAGGCGTCCATCCTTACCATGAGTGGGTAATCCACATTCGGAAGTATGTAGAGGGCGTAGCAAAGGAAGTAGAAAGTTGCCAACAGTTGTGAACACATGAACACATTCTGGCGCACGGAACGCTTCTTGAACGCAAAAGAAACGGTCCAAATTAAGGCAATTATGCTTGGAAGGAAATAAATTACCGTGACTAATGACTGCATTTGAGGTCTTGAGGTCTTAAGTTTTTTTGAAGTTTTAAGGCTGAATTATGCTTGCAAAATTACTCAAAAAGAACGAATAATGTGCATAAAAGACTATAAAAACGTTCGTTTCGCGTTGTTTTTCCGTATTTATTGACGTTTTTAGAGGATTATAGCGAAAAAAAAGATTGTTTTCGTAAAAAATTATTCGACCTATGTTAGTACTTTTGCACCCGGAAAATCAAAGACGGGCACCGCTCTATGAGTATAACCCCAATATTAAAACTATGACAAGACGACAGGCATATAGAGTCCGCAACATTTTGGAGCATTTGTCGCTGTGGCTGATAATCATCGCCATCGGCATTGGTCTCGTTGCTCTTGTGTGGTCATTGTTTGAATAATAAATAATAACATTAATAATAATACAAACGATTATGAAAAAGTATTTTTTCCTTCTCGCAACATTGGTCGTTGCATTCTTTAGCAGTTGTCAGACCAAGAACACAGAAGAAGAAACAGCTGCTGGTAAGTTGACAAAGGTTGCTGACTATCTTTATGAAATCACTGTTGATGACTACTGCGACACTATCCCTAACTGCCTTACAAGTCTTGTTGGTCAGGACTTCGGTTGTTCTGCCGTTCGCAATGGCAACTTCTATGGCCGTAACCTTGACTTCTTCGTAAGTGAGGTTGCTGAGATCGTTGTTCACACAACGGCTAAGGAAGGCCGTCACGCTTCTGTTGGCGTAGGTCGTCTTAATCAGAGCACTGGCGAAGAACTTGAGGCTGGTATCTCACCAGAGAAAATGAATATCCTGCCTTGGGGAATGTTCGACGGTATCAACGATGCAGGACTTTTCTGCAACGTGAACGTAGCTCCTGCTGAGGATGCTGGTGCGCCTAATACTGGTACTAACCCTGGCAAGCCTGACCTTGCAAGTGCATTCTTGGTTCGTGCTCTTCTTGACAACTGTGCCAATGTTGACGAAGCAATCAAGTATATCAACGACCACAATATCATAAGCAAGGAAGTGGGCGGCTGGTATTTCCACTTCATGATTGGCGACCCAGAGAAGACAGTCGTTCTCGAACTCATCGACAACAAGGCTGTCATCAAGGAGCAAAACATCATGACAAACTTCTATGTAAATCTCCCAGACTTCACTCCTCATGCTGACGGTGTTGAGCGTTACAACATCCTCAAGGAGAACTATGCTGAAGGTGGCGAGTCTATGGAAGGCATGTGGAACCTCCTCAAGCGTGTTTGCTTCTCACAGGCTTACGACCCAGAGACAAAGCCTTTCTGGAAGTCTGAGTTCTATGAAGGATTGCCTTTCAATATCGATACTCCTCTTGAGACTATCCTTGCAGACAGCACTGTTCAGCTCAACATGAAGAACTTCAAGAGCTACAAGGAGACTGGCAAATATACTCCAGAGATGGGACTTTGGTACACAGAGCATAACAGTACTTACGACATCGAAGGTCGCAAGCTTTGGGTGACCGTTCACGAGAAGTATGACAACAAGTATGAGTTTGAACTTGCTGAAAAGGAACAAAAGTAATAAAAAAAAAGTTAGATTGTTATGAAAAAGATACTTTATATATTTTCTCTTCTCTGCACCGTAGCGCTTGGTGCAAACGCACAGGATTATGAAACTCCTTCTAATGAGATTTCCGTAAGCTGGGGCTTAGGCTCTGGCCCAATGATAGCAGATGCTTTCGCTTCGGGCTTGACAGGAAGCACAGAATATGGAATGCAGACGGGTAATATCAGTGCCCAGTTTATGCACAACCTGAACAAGACGATAGGCATCGGTGTGACCGCTTCGTTCGAAGGACTTAGCGCAAAGAAAACCGACGAAATGAAGGAGGATCTCTCCAACAACTATATCACCATTATGCCTACAGCGCGAGCTTATTGGTTCCGCAAGAGCACGTTTGGTATTTATTCTCGTGCCGCTGCAGGTGTTACCTTCAACAGCTTTGACTACCTGAATGCAAAAGATGGCAAGACTGTGAAGGACTCAGAATCGGAAGTCAGTTTCGCATGGCAAGTGTCTCCTATAGGCATTGAGATAGGCAGCAATAAGGTCAGCGGATTCCTCGAGGGAGGTTTCGGCTATCAGGGTCTGGTTATCGCTGGCATAAGACTTGGCTTATAGGTAGTGTTCTATAACAAAACTTCAAAAGGCGAAAATCTCCAAACCGCATTTCCATTCATTTTATGGAAGCGGTTTGGAGATTTTCTGTGCCTATAGTTTCGTCATGTGGTAGCCCAAGCGCTTTAGCTGCACTGCTACGCCGGCGAGGTAGAGCTGATGTAGAGTGCGGACGTAGGCGTGGAAAGCCATTGGGGTGCCAGGCTCAAAGCCTTCGTGGAGAAGGGCATGATGGGCAGAGAGTGCCATATCGCCGCAGAGCTTGGTAAGGGCTTTGGCTTCGTCGGCGTTGAGCTTGAGAATATCCTCGCAGATATGTTCGTCCATGCAGTCGTAGCCGCGCACTTCGCGAAGGAAGAAATAAAGATCCTTCTCCTTTGAGTACTTCTCCCAGTCGTCATCCCACAGCTGAGCTACAGCCATGCCGATGAACATCATCCAGCCGAGAGATACGGTTGGGTAGCCGCTAAACTCTCGCATTCCGTCTGGCAGATACGACTGGCATATCTGCTCCCATTTGTCTTCAATGTCTGGTGCGTCCGGCTTCATCTTATCCACCTCATTTTGGGAGAGAAGGTAACCGTGGATAGTCTTGTAGAGGGTTATTTCGAAGTTGTCAAGGTATTCTTTGTCTTGCATAGATGGGGAATTTGCCCTGCTAAGAATGGCAGGGAACGGTGGGGAATTTGCCCTGCCATAAAATGGCTGGGAACAGTGGCTTAGTTATTAGACTTAAAGTTCCACTTGGAGTTGTCGCTATTCATGTCCCACGGAGCGAGAGATGGAGTTGTGTCGCCGGCAGAATAGAGGCAGATGGTGGTATTGATTTCGCCGCCGCATTGTGTACGGCGTGGCATGATGCGGTAAGTGCCGTCTGTGCATTGCTCTATGCGCCAAAGCTGTATGCACTGTCCTGTGTAAGGGGTTGCCTTAACTTCTGAGCAGTCGGCTGTGAGTGCGAGGTCTGTGCCTTCAATCATTATCTTATAATAGAGCGATCCGAGATAGCCTTCCTTCTCTGGAACAGCAGTGATGGTCCACTTCTGATGAGGGCGAGCCATGTAATCGCTTATGCGGACCCAAATCTTACCCTCGTCGTCCTTTGCCTTTTCCCAAGTGTCCTTTACGTCAGCGAGTGTCTGCTCAGGAAGACGCTTCTTAGTAGCTGTTGTGTCCATCTGGAACCAACGACCGCGCTGCTGCTGGAGGCGAACAAAGTCAACGGCAAGCTCAAGAGCATAGCCACGACGCTCAGATATGAGGGAATAGTTGCCTTCCTTGAAGAGAGAGCCTGCAACTGGCCAATCGTTCTTCCAAAGGAGAGGACGGATAGCGAGAGTGCTGTAGCCGCCACGATCCATGTCAGCCTCCCAGTGGAAAGAAGTCTTTTCTACGCCTTCAGCCTCGATGAAGCGACCGAAGTGACCGGCACCAACCTGTCTGCCTTCAGCGAATGTAACCATCTTACCACCACCGTGGAGCATGTCGCGTCCCATGTTGTCAAGGTAAGGGCCAGTAACATTACGTGAACGGCCAACGACGATGTTATAAGTTGAGTTTACGCCGTCGCAGCAAGTGCCGTGAGTACCGAGGAGATAATACCAGCCGTTGCGGTAGATAAGGTCTGTAGCCTCGCAGTCGATAGCGATGTTCTTTTCCACGTTTCCTTCCTTGCGCTTACCTGTAGCAGGGTCGAGCTCTACGATGCGGATGAAGCCGAAGTATGTACCGTAGCTGCACCAGAGTCTGCCTGTTGTAGGGTCAAGGAGAAGACCTGCATCGATAGCATCGCAGTCTTCGTCGTCGGCAGATTCTGCAACAACTACAGGTTCTGTAAACTTGAAGTCTGGAGAGTTTGGATCGAGAGTCTTATTCCACATTGTAACGACAGTGCCACGGTGAGTGCCACCGAGACCACCGCCGGTAGTGCTGTAAGCTACGAGATAGCGGTCGCCAATCTTCAGTACGTCTGGAGCAGCACCGCGTCCAGGACGAACGGCACCACGATTCCATGTCCAGCCGTCAGCAGACCAGATTCCGCCTTCGCCAGTTCCGAAGGTGTAGTACTTGCCGTCGCAGACAGCTATTGTAGAAGGGTCGTGGATGAAAGGCTCACCAGAGAGGTGGAGGCTTTGGGCAGAAGCGCTGAGGCTTGCGCCGAGGAGTATTGTAGAGAGAAAATGTTTCATATTTTGGAGATCCAACGGCAGAACCGTTGGGGACTATGGCTTAAGGAGTTATTTTATTGTGAGATTAGTGACAGGCTTGTTGCAGCAGTCGAGGAAACGGAGGCAGAAGTTACTCATACCAGGACCGTTGATGACATAGCCAAGGATGTAGTTTGCGCCTTTGTTAAGATGAACGAGTGATGACGCATCGTCAACAACCATACGGCGATCGCCAGAAAGAATGAGAGATTCCTTGCCATTAATCCACCACATAGAAGCTGAGTTAGAACCTACAGACAAGCGAACGTCCATTTCTTCCTCTGCATAAACTTGTGTGGTCGCAATGAAGATGACGCCGTATTTCTTCAGTTCACGCTGTGTGGCGAAGCGGAAGAGCTGTACGTTGTAACCTGTACTTTCAAGCTTATGCCACTTGAGTTTCAAAGAGTCGTTGACAACTGTGACTTCGCCATCCTTTGGGATAACAGGAAGAACAAGCGACTTCTTTTTCTTTGATGTCAACTTTGAGCAAAATGTATCACGAAGATAAGAGTCAGTGAACACTGTGTTTGAGCGGTTTGGCCAGTCAATAGGCTCAAGGAGTGACCAACGACGGATAAAACCGTTCTCGTCAGGAGTAGAACTTGATTTTTTTTCAACTTTGTTGAAATAGACATTGTTCTCGCCAGCAGAAGATGCTGACCAATTGCTGCTCTGTGCCGATGCGCCAAGAGCAGACGCAAACGCAAATAGGGTTAATATAAAGAGTTTTTTCATAGCTTGGTTAGTATTGTTAGCCAATGCAAAGGTAATGATATTTTCCCTAAACTCAGCTTTCCACCTTATACTAATGTATAGGATGTATCGTAAATGCATCAATTTGTATCATTACCAAACGAAAATAACGATGTCATGAGAGACATCGTTATTTTTCTGATATGCTGTAAGCATTGCTTACTTCTGTCTGATAAAGACGTTGATAGGAGAGCCAGTAAGCGTCCAGTTCTCGCGGATCTTGTTCTCAAGGAAGCGCTTGTACTGCTCCTTGACATACTGTGGAAGGTTTGCATAGAACACGAAAGACGGTATCTGTGTGTCCGGAAGCTGTGCGCAGTACTTAATCTTGATGAACTTACCCTTGATTGATGGAGGTGGTGTTGACTCAATGATAGGCAGCATTACCTCGTTGAGCTTTGTCGTACCAATGCGCGCCTTGCGGTTGAGATAGACTTCCTTAGCTGTCTCAAGAACCTTGAAGATGCGCTGCTTTGTGAGTGCAGAGGCGAATATAATAGGAAAATCCTTGAACGGAGCCATGCGCTCGCGAATAGCATTGGTGAAAGTGTCAATGACTACCTGCGACTTCTCCTCAACGAGATCCCACTTGTTTACCACGACTACAAGGCTCTTGTTGTTCTTCTGTATAAGTTGGAAGATGTTCATATCCTGGGCCTCAATGCCGCGGGTGGCATCAATCATAAGGATGCAGACATCGCTGTTCTCGATGGCGCGGATAGAGCGCATTACGCTATAGAACTCCAGATTCTCGGAAACCTTGTTCTTACGACGGATGCCGGCTGTGTCAACGAGATAGAAGTCGAAACCGAACTTGTCGTAGCGTGTATAGATGCTGTCGCGAGTAGTACCGGCAATATCGGTAACGATGTTGCGATCTTCGCCGATGAAGGCATTGATGAGCGAGCTCTTTCCCGCATTAGGACGACCAACAACAGCGAAGCGAGGAATGCCTTCCTCTGCCACCTCCTGCTCCTCTTTAGGGAGAGTCTCAAGGATGAGGTCAAGAAGATCGCCTGTGCCAGAGCCTGTTGCGGCAGAGATGCACTGCGGATCGCCAAGACCGAGCTTATAGAATTCAGCTCCGAGATATATACCCTCGTTGTTGTCAATCTTATTGACACAGAGGATGATAGGGAGCTTTGTGCGACGAAGGATGAGAGCAACGTCCTCGTCCCAGTCTGTTACGCCATTGAGTCCGTCGCAGACGAAGAGGATGAGCTGAGCTTCCTCTGTAGCGACAATAACCTGCTTGCGAATCTCCTCTTCGAAGATGTCGTCTGAGTTTACTACCCATCCGCCGGTATCCACAACAGAAAATTCACGGCCGCACCATTCACATTTACCATACTGGCGGTCGCGTGTGGTGCCGGCTTCATCACTGACAATGGCACTACGGGTTTTTGTTAATCGATTGAAAAGTGTGGACTTACCTACGTTAGGGCGTCCTACAATAGCTACTAAATTTGACATTCAGTTTTCGGTTTTGGGTTTATGGTTGTTAGTTTTGTAGGGGCTATCGCATCGCCTTATGGAGAGCGTCGGCCTCTGCTGCAAGTTGCTGTGCCAAGCCCTTATCTACAGCCTCAGCTGCATCAGCACAAGCACCTATGATATAGACATAGATGGCAGGATTTATGCTGGTGTTTGCTCCTGCAGGAAGCTTGCTGATATAATCAAGATACTGATGAGCATACTTCACGTAATCGTTGATTATCTCCTTAGCCTTAGCCTTGTCGCCTGTTTCAGCGAATACAGTGGCGAGGTTTACGCTTTGGTCACCGAAGCAGCGAGGAACGTTGTATGCAGGGATTTCCTTCTCGCAAATCTCAGCTATCTTGCGCGCCTTTGCCTTCTCACCCTTTTCGAGCAGACGCTCAGCAAGGTTAGAGAGCATACGTCGGTGAGTGTAGCACATGCGCATTACAGTCTCGTCAAGGTAGATACCCTTAGCACTGAGTCCGCCGAACTTGAAGTGGTTGACAACAACATTGTACGAACGCTCAGTATCGAAGTTCTTGGTGTTGATTTCGCCGTAGCGATCAGCCTCTTCGTCTTTCGTATAGAACGGAGTGATGCGGTTGGCAAGACCTTCCTGGATAAAGTTGTCGCCAAGGTTCATGAAGTTGTCGGCACCAACGGTCGTTGCCACGTAGAGCGGACGCGTCCAGTTGTGGTTGGCGAGAAGTTCAAGCATCATGAGGTCGTTCTTGCCAAGGGCACGCTTGCCAGAAAGGGAAATGACCATCTTATCAGGAATCTCCGTGCTGTCAGGAATCATCATGCCCGACTTGCGAACAGCATTCTTGTCGATAGTGAGGTAGAGTGTGTCGGTAGGGATGCAGTGGTATTCTTCCGCAGCTGGATTGCACACCCAATGGTCAAGGACATTACGAAGTTCGAAAGGCTCATCGCCAAACTGTTTCTTCGCTGCCTCAGGATTTGACTTGTAGAAGTCGAGCACCTGGCTCTTCATCTCCGGCTCAATGTAAATAAAGTCGTTTACGCCAGAGCAATACTGGTAGCGCTTCCATGTGATAGGGAGTGAAGGAGAGTCGTATGCAGGACGAACCATCTGGTCGATGTACCAATCGGTAGCAAGGTAAGAGAGGTTGCAGACACGTACATCCGTACCGTTGCCCTCAACATCCTGATTGTACCAGAGTGGGAATGTATCGTTATCACCGTTGGTAAAGATAATAGGCTTAGATCCTTCCTGAAGAGAGTTCAGGTAGTTCTGACCGAAGTCGCGGCAAGTGTAGCGACCAGAGCGATCGTGGTCGTCCCAAGTCTGTGAAGCCATCTGTACAGGAACGAGCAGACAAGCAATGCCTGCAACAGCAGATGCGACAGTGCTATTGACCTTCGCCTTCTTGATACCCTCGATAATGCCGAGCACACCGATACCACACCATATAGCGTAAGCATAGAACGTGCCTGCGTATGCATAGTCTCGCTCGCGTGGCTGCTGTGGAGTCTGGTTGAGGTAGGGCACGATGGCAAGACCCGTCATGAAGAAGAGGAAGCAGACAATCCAGAACTGCTGGATGCCTCGCTTGCCACGGTAAGCCTGGAAGAAGAGTCCGATGAGACCGAGGAGCAATGGCAGACAGTAGAACACATTATGTCCCTTGTTGTTGGCAAGTTCGTCAGGAAGGTTATTCAGACCGTCTGACCATGGAAGGAGATTGTCGATGAATGGAATACCTGTAATCCAGTTTCCGTGTTCAATCTCGCCGTTGCCCTGAATATCGTTCTGGCGACCGGCAAAGTTCCACATGAAGTAGCGCCAGTACATGAAGTTCACCTGATAAGAGAGGAAGAACTGCAGGTTCTCGCCCATTGTAGGGATGATAACAGTACCCCCTTCGCTCACACGTGAAGGTACTTCAGAGCCCTTTATGCCGCCGAGCCAAGAGTTGTAAGCCCCTGCGTGAGCCTTGCTGTGCATACGCGGGAAGAGCACGTTCTGCTCGTACTTAGGCTTGTCCTTGCTGTCAACGATGAAGTATTCGTCAGCCTGCTCCTCCGATTTCTTCTCCACCTTTGAGTAGATAGGAGCACCCGGTGTCATCACCACATGACCATCATCGCCATACTTATAGTCGCTATTGAACGTCTGACCGTATAGCAGCGGAGTGTCGCCATACTGGTCGCGGCTGAGGTAGTTGCCGAGGGTGAAGATATCCTCTGGTGAGTTCTGGTCCATTGGGGTATTCGCAGCAGAGCGTATAACGATTACCGCGTAGCTTGAATAACCAATCATGATCATGAGGAGAGAGAGGAGCGTAGTATTCTTGATGCGTGACGTGATATTCGTCTCGCCCACCTTTGACTTGAGGACGAAGAAAAGAATGGCTGTGAGAACGAGACCCACGATACCAGCCGTCCAACCGAAACCGATACAAGTGATACCGAGAAGGAGGATAGAGAGACAGAATGATACGTTCTCGCGCATCTTGTTCTTCTGGGTATAGCTTTCATAAACTCCCCAAAGCACAACACCAATAAGGGTGAAGATGTAAATTATCTCACCTGTATTGAACGGCATACCGAGGATATTCACGAAGAGAAGCTCAAACCATCCGCCAACCTTCACAATGCCCGGAACGACACCGTAGAGAATGGCAGCGATAAGCACGAACGAGATGCAAAGTGCTACGCAAGAGCCCTTCAGGTTTGCGTCTGGAGTGCGCTTGTAATAATACACAAGCACGATGGCTGGCAAACAGAGGAGGTTAAGCAAGTGAACACCGATACTCAAGCCTGTCAGGTAGAATATGAGCACGAGCCATCGATCAGCGTGTGGTTCGTCGGCATGGTCTTCCCACTTGAGAATGAGCCAGAAAACGACGGCTGTGAATGCAGAGGAATAGGCATATACTTCACCTTCCACGGCAGAAAACCAGAATGTGTCGCTGAATGTGTAGATGAGCGCGCCGACCATACCCGCAGCCTCAATGCCGATAAGAGTGCCGAGCGGCATGTTCTCACCCTTGAGCATGGCAGCCTTGCGGTCAGGATCAAGTATGAGCTTGCGACCAAGGTTGGTGATTGTCCAGAAGAGGAACATGATACAAGCCGCACTAAGCAGCGCAGACATCGTGTTCACCATACGAGCAACATCTGAAGGGTCGCTCGCAAACTGAGAGAACAGATTGGCTGTAAGCATGAAGAATGGCGCGCCAGGTGGGTGACCAACCTCAAGCTTGTAGCCTGTAGAGATGAATTCAGGACAGTCCCAGAAGCTGGCTGTCGGTTCAATGGTGCTACAATAGACGAAGGCAGCAACCATGAATGCCACCCATCCGAAAATATTGTCCACCAGTTTAAATTGTTTCATATTGTCGTTTATTGATTAGACGATTTGATGATTTGGCGATTTTCCGTTTTAATTTTTAATCTTTCATTTATAATTTTTCTAAACGAAAAAATCGCGTGCAAAGTTACTAAATAATTGGCTGATAATGATAAACATTAATATTTTTTTGCATTTTTGTACTATTTTTTGAGATTTATTATTCCATTTCGGGAAAAAGTTTGTAATTTTGCAGCCCGAATGTGCGTATAGTGCACATTATATTATATAGTCAAATGTACAATTTATCACAGTTCATACTTGACTTTCAGAGCATCAAGGAAAGCGAAGAAACCTTCTCCTTCAAGCTCGACGACGAGTATTTCAAGGCTGTTGAAGCTACAGAAATACGAGGCGGAGAGGTTGAAACCACCGTCAAGGTGAGTCGCAAAAACGGCTGTTTCGAAGTAGTTTTCCTTTCTGAAGGAACGGTATCCGTAGATTGCAGCAGGTGTCTCGACCCAGTCACCCTGCCCGTCTCCACTGAGGACAAACTGTACATCAAGCTCGGCGAGGAATACCTTGACGAGGGCGACGAGATGATCTTCATCCCTGAGAGCTCGCAGAAGTACGACGCTTCCTGGCATATCTACGAGTTCATCGCACTCACTATTCCGCCACAGCACTCACATCCAGAAGGCGAATGCAATCCGGATATGATTTCGTTGCTATATAATAAAGATGAAGAAGATGAAGGCGAGGCAGAACAGGAAATTGATCCGCGATGGGCTGCACTCGGCAAGCTTCTCGAGAAATAAGTGTCAGCCGTTGACGGCTAACAACCTTTAACAGAATAATTAATAATAAAAAAACTTAAAAGAATATGGCACATCCTAAAAGACGTCAGTCTAAAACCCGTACACTCAAGAGAAGAACTCACGACAAGGCTACACTCCCTACACTCGCAGTATGCCCTAACTGTGGCGCATACCACATCTACCACACTGTATGTCCTACTTGCGGCTACTACCGTGGCAAGATTGCTATCGTAGTTGATGCAGCTGAATAAGAGTTCTAAGAGTGAAAAGTGAAAAATGTAAAACAAAAGAGTTCGCCTCGTTAGTTTTCATTTTTCATTTTTCATTTTTTCATTCCCCACACAAAAATTATGAGTAAAATTAACGCTATAATCACTGGCATTGGCGGATACGTTCCTGAATATATCCTCGACAATGAGGAGCTCTCAAGAATGGTTGACACCAACGACGAGTGGATTATGACGCGTGTAGGCATAAAAGAGCGCCGAATTCTGAAAGAAGAAGGACTCGGCACATCCTACATGGCACGCAAGGCAGCAAAGGAGCTTCTCCAGAAGACTGGCGTAGATCCAGATTCTATCGACGCACTTATCGTAACTACCTCTACTGCCGACTATAAGTTCCCATCAACAGCATCCATCGTTATCGGAAAGCTCGGCTTGAAGAATGCTATGGCATTCGACTTTTGGGCTGCTTGCTGCGGATTCCTCTACACGCTTGACGTGGCTGCCTCTATGGTTCAGAGCGGTCGCTATAAGAAAGTCATCGTTGTCGGCGCAGACAAGATGTCATCAGTAGTTGACTATACAGACCGCGCTACATGTCCGCTTTTCGGAGATGGCGCTGCTGCCGTACTCGTTGAGGGTACAGAAGAGGAAAACATCGGTGTTCTTGACCACCACTTCCGCACAGATGGTGCTGGTCTTCCGTTCCTCCACCTCAAAGCAGGCGGTTCCGTTTGCCCTGCAACACACTTCACAGTTGACCATCGTATGCACTACCTCTACCAGGAGGGACGTACGGTTTATCGCTATGCCGTTTCCTCAATGAGCGAGGACTGCGCAATCATCGCAGAACGCAACAATCTCGACGAGAACAACATCCGCTACGTTGTGCCTCATCAGGCTAACATGCGTATCATCGAGGCTGTCGCAAAGCGCATGAAGATTGGCATGGATCACGTCATGGTCAATATTGAGCATTTCGGCAACACATCTGCTGCTAGCATCCCACTGGCAGTCTGGGAGAACGAGAAGAACCTGAAGAAGGGCGACAATCTCATACTCACAGCCTTCGGTGCCGGCTTCGTTCACGGAGCTTCATACCTCAAGTGGGCTTACGACGGCGACAAGTAAATCTGATACGGTATATGTAATCACCCAGTTTATGTATGTCAATAAAGGCAAGTGCTATTATTTAGTACTTGCCTTTATTTGTAAGATACTTTTTATTGTTTTTACTTGGATTAATTGCTCACCATAAGTACGCCTTGCGGACCTGTGGTTGATGCGCGGTAGCGGTAGAGCTGTCTGCCACGTTCACCAGCGGTGATGTTGCCGCCAGTGTTGAGATTATAGGAGCGTTGACAGTTCTTGCAGGTGGCAATGCCGGAAGAGTTCATCTGGAGCGGCGTATAGCAGCCTACATCGTGCAGCTCGTAGCAGTTTGGACAAACGGCATCGTAGGCGTAGAAAACTGGGGGATTGTCGAGATTACCGAAACCGACAATCAGTCCGCTCTCGTTGTAAACGCCAAGGAGTTTCGTGCGCTGACGATCGACATCGTTCAGAATGAACGAAGAAGTAACCGGCTTCTTCGTCTCGCCATTGATTTGGTTAGACTCTATAAAATAAGTCTCTGCTCCATTCTTCCTTCCGTAAGACACGCGACAGAAGACTCCCGGCGACATGCTGTTCATCGCACTCATGAGGGTGGCATCTAGGTGCATGCCGTTGTCTATGACGAGATAGCACTTATGCGACGTGTCGTACTGGCTCTCCGAATTGCAGGCGAGGAGTAAGAAAAGAAGAAATAAAGCCTTAATTATACATCGCATCGATCTGGTCCTTATAGTTCTGCAGTAGTACGCGGCGCTTTATCTTGAGGGTGTTAGTGAGTTCGCCCTTCTCCATAGAGAATGGCTCAGGAAGGAGTACGAACTTCTTCACCTTCTCGTAGCTGGCAAGTCCCTGCTGGAGAGTGTCAAGACGCTCGAAGAGCATCGCGTTGATTCTCTCGTTGCGACAGAGATCCTCGTTCTTCATATATGGGATATTATTGTCATCAGCATACTGTCTGAGCATGTCAAAGGCTGGCACGATGAGGGCTGAAACGAACTTGCGGTCGTCGGCAATGATCGAGATCTGGTCGATATATTTATCCACAAGCAGCTTTGACTCAATCATCTGTGGCGCAATATACTTGCCGTTTGAAGTCTTGAAGAGTTCCTTCAGTCGCTCCTTCAGGTAGAGCTCGCCGTCCTTCATATAGCCGCTGTCGCCTGTACGGAAGTAGCCGTCTTCGGTGAAGGATTCACGGTTGAGGTCGTCGCGCTTATAGTAGCCTTGCGTAATGGTAGGACCTTTCAGGAGAATCTCATCGTTCTCGCCAAACTTAATGTCCAGTCCTTTTATCGGTTTGCCTACGCTGCCGATGGTGTTCGTCTGTCCTGTGCGCATACAGGAAACCGTGGCGAAGGTCTCTGTCAGTCCGTAGCCCACGAGCATAAAGATGCCGAGCGAGTGAACGAACTCTGCCACCTGGTCGCTGACGAACGAGCCGGCAGTAGGGAAATAGTGGGCATTGGTCAGACCGAGCTGCTTCTTCACGATAGAGAAGAGAGTCTTTTCGTAAAGCTTATACTTGAGATGCAAGCCTATTGGCGGACGCTTTCCCTTGAGTTTGTACTCCACATTATGCTTTCTGCCCACCTCAAGGGCATCAAGCATCAGCTTCTTCTGTATTGGAGAAGAGTTTTCTATCTTCGCCATCACGCCGACATAGACCTTCTCCCAGAAGCGTGGCACAGCCGACATGCAGGTAGGATTCTGCTCGCGGAGCGACTGCTGGATGAGCTTCGGATTGGTGTTGATGATCACCTCAACGCCTTCTGACAGGTTCAGGTACATCCATCCGCGCTCGAAGATGTGGGTGATAGGGAGGAAGGTCATCACTCTGCCATGCTTAACATCAAACTCCAGGGCATCGTCATTGGCTATCAGGGCGGCAGCAGCCTGTCCATGGGTAAGCACTACGCCCTTGGAATTGCCCGTTGTGCCGGATGTGTAGAGTATGTTGGCTATGTCGTCGTTGCTTGCCTGAGCGTGCATCTCCTTCAGTTTAGCCTCGTCAGGATTCCTTTTACCGCTCTCCATGAAATCGTCAAGATATACAGAATGAGCTGGATTTATCTTCACGCGACGGTCATAGACAATAACCTTCTGCAAGGTGTTGCAAAGAGGCATCACTGTAATGACCTTGTCGTACTGCTCCTGCTCGCCCACGAAGACATAGCGTATCTGGGCATCGTCTATCATGAAGTGAATCTGCTGCTCACTGCTTGTGGCATAGAACGGAACGGTAACCGCACGGACACCCCATGCAGCGAAATCGGTAAGGATATAGTCAAGGGAGTTCTGAGAGAACACCCCGACGTTCTCCTGCACTCCGATGCCTTCCTTGAGCATAGCGTAAGAGAGAAATTTCACGCGAGCTGCGACCTCAGTCCACGAAATCGCGTCCCATTTCTTTTCGCCCCACTTCTGATAAGTGAAAGCGGTCTTCTTACCATACTTCTCCGCCTGCTTATAAGCAAGTACTGAGAGATGACAGCGTGTCTGCATAATTGAGATTTTTAGAAATTTCTGCAAAATTAATCATTTTTATTTATATAATGTACGCAAAAACCGAAAAAACTATTAACTTTGCCCAAAATTATGGAAAATATCATCAAGCAATATACAAACGAGGCTATTGAACTGCTCGAAAAGCTCATTAGCATTCCGTCGGTAAGTCGCAGCGAAACGGCTGTGGCTGACCTCCTTGAACAACAGATGAAGGACTGGGGACTGGAGCCTAAACGCTACAAGAACAACCTTGTGCTGACCTCTCAAAGACCCCCTCTGACTCCCTCACAAGGGGAAGGACAAATCCGCTCCACCATTCTGCTGAACGCTCACATAGACACGGTAAAGCCTTCCGACTCATGGACTAAGGAGCCTTTCCAACCTACATGGGAAGGCGACCGACTCTACGGTCTCGGCTCAAACGACTGCGGCGGCGGACTTGTTTCCCTGCTTGCGGCTTATAGGCTATTAACCCTCCCCCTCGTGGGAGAGTTGGAGGGGGTCGGTGGGCTAATCTTCGTAGCCTCTGCCGAAGAGGAAGTATCGGGCAAGGACGGCTTTGAATATGTCCGCCAGTTCCTTCCGAAGATAGATGTTGCCATTGTCGGCGAACCTACCGGCATGCAGCCTGCCATTGCCGAGAAAGGTCTGATGGTAGTGGATATGGTTTCCCACGGCAAAGCTGGTCATGCGGCTCGCAACGAAGGTGTGAATGCCATCTACGAAGCGCTTGACGATATGCAGTGGATTCGCGACTATAAGTTCTCGAAGGTCAGCGAGTTGCTCGGTCCTACGAAGATGTCGCTTACCGTTATCAATGCCGGTCGTCAGCACAACGTAGTGCCAGACCGCTGTGAGATGGTTATCGATGTTCGCACCAACGAGCACTATACCAACGAGGAGGTTTTCCAGATACTCCAGCAGAACTGCAAGAGCGAACTGAAGGCTCGCAGTTTCCGACTCTCTTCTTCGCATATCTCACCGGAACATCCTTTCATAAAGAAACTCGTGGAAATGGGCAGAGTGCCTTTCGGTTCTCCTACTCTCTCTGACCAGGCTCTTATGCCATGGCCTTCGTTCAAACTTGGTCCAGGCGATTCTGCGCGCTCCCACACAGCAGACGAATTCATCTGCCGCAGCGAGATAGAGCAGGCGGTAAGGATGTATGTGGAGCTGTTAAATGAAAAATGAAAAATGAAAAATGAAAAGTCTCTGCGGCAAAGTACTCTTCACTTTTCACTCTTCACTTTTCACTCTTCACTTTTCACTCTTCAATTTTCACTTTTCACTTTTCAATTCTCTCCCCTTGGTTCTTCCAATTTCATATTTCCCTCCAATCTCATGGTTCAAGGCGCTGCTGCTTGAAGATGCCTTGATAGAGCAGCATGAGAACTACATGAAGCAGACTCTGCGCAACCGCTGTCAGATAGCTACTGCCAATGGTGTGCAGCGACTCTCTGTGCCCGTCATCAAGGCGGAGAAGACGACTGACGTACTGATTGCCTCCCACGACAACTGGCAGCTGAAGCAGTGGCACGCCATCGCCACGGCTTACGGCGAGAGCGCCTTCTTTGACTATTATGCCGACGACCTCAAGCCATTCTTCCTGCCATCACAGAAAGAAGCCACAGAAGCTTTAGCGTCAGCAGGTGAGATTCCTACTCTCTTCTCTCACGACCTCGCCATCATCCGCAAACTTCTCGAGCTTATGGACATCGACCACGAGCTCCGCTTCACCGACACTTTCATTGGCGAAACATATACAGCATTTAATGCAGAATCTGTAAAAATGCATTCTGCATTAAATAAGCCATATTACCAAGTCTTCCGCGAAAAGACCGGCTTCATTCCAGACCTCTCCATTCTCGATCTTCTTTTCAACTTAGGTCCGGAATCGGCATGTTACCTACTTACATGACATTGCCTATAGTTTCTCCAGAATCAACTTCTTTTGAACCATCTTTGAAATGCTTTCGCGAAAAGCAAGGAAAGCATCCTTTTCTGTGGCGTCATAACGACCTTTGTTAATGCACACGTTAGTAATAACGGTTAGGAGATTCCCTTCTTGTTTTGCAGAATAGGCATAGCGACCAAAAGCAGTTGACTGGGAATCAGCACTTTCACCCGTTTTGAAAGCATAGCCTTCAGGAATCTTTATGCGAATAGTATCGTTGAATGCGACGGAACTATCCACAACTATTGGACGCTGACGATCCTTTCTGAAACGTGGCGCTGAGAATTTCCTGAAAGGATTGCTGGCTATGAAGATTTTTTCTCCATAGACATCGCCGTAAGTCACGGAGAGTTTAGCTTGTACATCAATATGAGGCGAGTCACACCACACTCCTCCCTGTGAAGGAGTGGCTATCACAGCAGACTCTGTCACCTTCGGATCTTTCTTGTCTATCCAATGCGTAATGACATCTACGCGTTCCTTCTCGCTTATATTAGCCATCTGTCTTAAAGCGCCATATCTTGCGCCATAATGATTGCACTTTAACCCTATAGTAGAAGTGCCATCTGCATTCAGGCTGACATCTGCGCTAAGGTTCTCGTAGTTGGTTTCAGGAGTATAATCTTGCAGACGAATGAGCTCAGATTCTTCCCCCTTTATCTGTAATGCCTCATGTCCCGCCAAGCTCTCAGGAATGTACCCCAATGGAAGTTTTGGGTTTGTACATTCAACAACGATGTATTTTCCGTCGTTTTGTAGAACAGTCAGCACAACATGATTTGTCTGATGCATGTTCGGAAAACCCTTTAGCAGGTTTGCATATTCGGTGCTTATTATTGTTTGATAAGATTGAATGCCTGCCTCGCGAAGCAGAGACTGCATATAATTTGTGAGAGCCTTACAATCACCGAAGCCGGTCTTGCCAACCTCTTCTGCCGTCATCGGCTGCCATCCTCCAATGCCAAGCTGTATGCTGACATAGCGGGTCTTTTCGCCTAGATATTTATATAAGGCAGCCAACTTCTCATTGTCGTTTGCGCAAGTGTCAGTAAGATTGTGAACCTTCTGGATATCAGACGGAGAAAGCGTTCCGCGACCTTCCGCAAGCTGTGAATACCAGAGTCCAAAACTCTCCCAGCTTGTCTGCGAACCAGCTGATTCGCCCAACTTGAAGTCCTGTGGTACAGCAATGACAGACGGCATAAAGTACATGGCATCTTCTTCGTAACCATCTTCTATTATTCCGCGCATAGGCTTTAGAGTCCATCTATATTGCTCATTACCTCCTGCCGACAGTTTCTCCGCTTCAATATTCTGAGGCAACGCTATGTGTCTTATCTTTGTGCCAGAAGGAACAGTCAGTAAGAACTGAGCCTTCTGTAACGCCTGACGTTCATGGTCAATAGGAGAGAAATAAGCATATTCCACATAGCCATCAGCACACTTCACATCCCACTCATATTCCACCGTATAAGGATAATCCATCACAGGCGGTGTGACATAGTTGTGCATAACGTCAGAGGCCAGATGCTCTGAATATTGTGAAGAACTGACATCACTGCGCTTAAACTTCGTTACCACCTTTCCCTGATCATTATATATCTTGCCAGAAAAAGACGTCAGTTTCTCGAATTTACTTGTAGGACAGCTCCATGCAGCATGATTTTCTCCTTTCTTGTTCAGGATAGTAACAACAAGATGATGATGCATCGTCAGAGCCTTCTGCGACTGTGCAGTAACTGTCAACTGATAGTCACGAACCACAGAATAGGCATCACGCTTCAGGGAGTCAGGAATATCAGCCGAAGTCCACACCTGTTGAGCATAAGAACAGACGGCTGACACTATACATATAATATATAATAGGAGTTTCTTCATTACTGCTTTTTCATGGAAACCATCATTGAATTGATTTTAAGGAGACTGTTCCAATACTCCTGCAACTTCTCGTATTGCTCTGAAGGAATGAAGGTGTTTTCTACATCACTTACATATTTAGTAACTAAGATATTGCCGTTCACTTCAAACGATATAGAAGTAGAAAGATAACCTTCCATCGCAATCTGCTGGTTCTCTGGCATAGACTCCAGAACATAGCCCTCAGGAATTCTAAGATATGTCGTTATCTTTGTTGACTGAAGGTAAGGGAACTCTATAGGCAGCAGTCGCTCAGCCTTCGTAAAATGGTTTGTCTTCTCGTCTGGGAAGATAAGAGGGTTAACATATATCTTACCGCCATCAGCGACAACATCTTTTGAGAACTGGATTCTTTCTTCTGCAATTCTGCCTGTGCAATCCACATTCTTCGTTGTAAACTTTTTCAATTTACATTCCAGAGCTTTCTCCTTTGAGTCAATCATCGAAAGACTATCCTCATGCTCGTGATACGTATCCTTATACATTAGCGCATTCTCACCATAATGCTTATAAATACGCTGACCTGCCAGATTGCCTTCTGGAGTAACGAAGGCATCTATTCGTGCCTCGCTGATATTGCCGCCAATACCACTCAAGTCATAGATTTCGCCACGATTAGGCTGTGATGCCATGTTCGTAGGCAAGGTAGGTTCATAAAGCACTCCTTCCGCAAGCATATTAACCGGCAGTATATTCACATCTCCGTAATCAGCAGAACAATCAGCAAAGAGAAGTGAGCCGCTATCGTCTGCAAGTGCTACTACAAAGGTATTCAATTTATCTATACTTGCATAAGTCAGCGGCAGTCTGCCATTATTTCTTGCCCTCATCAATAGCGGAGTACACTTTATTCCAGCATCGCGCAACATTGCCATGAAGATAAAGTTGAGGTCTGCATTGGAACCTTTGCCCTCCTTGACAGCCTTGAGCGGATTGTCGCTGCCAAGCGAGTAAGTCTTATTCCACTTTAGCTTACTCTTCAAGAGTGCAAATATCCTTGAAGCTTTCACGCTGACAGGCTTGCCCTCAATGTCAAGCGCACTCATTTCCTGGGCATACGGATTCTTTATCCTCAGATGCTTGCTGTATTCGCCGGTCTCTTTCAGGAACTCACGCACATCATTCCATGTCTGGCTATAGGTCTTGAATATACCGAGTTCTATGCTGTTTACGCTTATAAGTTCAAAATCCACTCGCTGCATATAGTCTGCCTTACAGAAAATGAAGTTCTCGCCCTTGAAAGGACGCAGATTCTCTGCCTCAATAACATATTTCTTCGCCTCAATGGCAGCAGCACCGATAGTAGGGAGATGTATCGTAGCAGGGGTTGACTCGCCCTTTATTGTCTTATAACCTCGACTCTCTATATGATAGTCGTACCATTCTGGTATCGTTGCACTATAGTAGCTGTATCTTACAGGTTCGTTCTTCTGTATGTACCATGTAGGAAGCTCTGTGCAGCGAGGCGTTGAGACTATGTAGCTATATTCTATGATTGTGCCTACCTTAACGTCAGGAACCGTAAACTTCAGCCTCATATAGTTGTCATTTACTTTCTCCTTGAACACATATTTGCCTGGCATACTTGTCTTCACTACCTTACCATTGACAAGATTGTAAGCCGCAGCCTCAACATCCTCTATTCGGTCGTTTTCATTGCTGTTATTCTTCGTGTTGTAACGATAGGTCAGTGTCTTGTTGGCATATTCCCTTCCTTCTTCTGTAAGGATGTGGACGCGAGTCTTCACGTATGTATCCATCGTGAAACGAACAGAATTGACAGTAAACTTTGTTTCGCCTATCTCATAAATAAACACGGCATCTACGGTTGTATCAGCAGCTTCTGCTGGAGTCGCGAAATCGGCAGCGGTGATCTTGGAGAACTTCC
>JAZLKJ010000126.1:0-15786 GCA_045597565.1 Prevotella sp.
TCCAATACCTGTAGTTTTCCAAAGTGGCTACCTCACCATAAAGGGATACGACAAGGAATTCGGGCTATACACACTTGGATTTCCGAACAAAGAGGTGGAGGAAGGTTTTCTCGACTTCCTACTTCCATACTACACCAAGTTCGACGAAGTAGAGTCTGCTTTCGAGATTACACAGTTCGTTAAAGATGTGCGCTCAGGTCGTACCGAGCAGTTTATAAAGCGTCTCAAGTCATTCTTTGCTGATACTCCTTACGAACTGGTTAAGGACCTTGAGAATCACTACCAGAATGTACTCTTCATCATCTCACGCCTCATGGGTTTCTACACCAAAGCAGAGTACCACACGAGTGAAGGTCGCATAGACATGGTAATCCTGACACCTGACTACTGCTACGTTCTTGAGTTTAAGCTTGACGGCACTGCCGAAGAAGCCCTTCAGCAGATTCAAGACACCCACTACTCACTACCTTTTGAAATGAACGGGCAGAAGATTATTCGTATAGGAATGAACTTCTCCAGCGAGACTCGCAACATCGATGGTGTGGTGATAGCTTAAAAACAAACTTAAAGGAACAATAACCCATTTCCCATGACTCACCCTACCTCTACATACAACCATCTGTCTTACGCTGCTGCAAGCGTAATGACGTTGCACGTTAACTCTCTATCAGTCAGCAAGTTAGGGGGGGGGGGTATTACTACGCTCTAACATCCTATATTACAACATATTTGAAAGCCTTTCGTAGGTGCTTCGTGGCATCTGCGGAAGGCTTTCTGCGTATAGATGAAATGAAATAATAACTAAATAAAAAAGTCAAAGATTATGAAACGACTATTAAACTTATTCCTGCTGCTCATGCTGGTAGGCAGTGCCTATGCAGCGAGTGTTGGCGCAGGCATAATCGTTACATACCAGGGCGCGGAGACAAGCTACAGGTTTGACGAGATGCCTACCGTCAAGTACACTGGTGAAGGCAATAACCAAAGTGCCGTACTCTACGTTAAGGGTTCGGGAAGTCCTGTCGCTACATTCCAGCTTCACGGCAAGAAACTCATTGTAACCTATAGCGAGTATGTACCAACGTCCATCGAAGGCGTCCCTGCCGACAAGGCTGTCATCACCGAGCGCAACGGCAAGAAGATTGTCCAAGGCGGCAAACTGATCATCGTCAGCAAGGATGGCAGAAAGTATGACATCAACGGAACGGAAATAAAATAAACCAGAATAAACAAACAAGGATATATGAAAAAGATATTATTTACTCTCGTAGCACTCGTTGCATCAATGAGCATCAGTGCACAGGTGGTAAGATTGTACAAGAACGGAAATCTCGTTGCCTCATTCAATAAGAATCATGCTGATGAAGTAGTATTTGAAGATGCAGAAGGTGCCGGAGCCGTTGATCTCGGCTTGTCAGTAAAGTGGGCTACATGCAATCTTGGCGCTAATAATCCTGAGGATGTTGGCAATTATTATGCTTGGGGAGAGACTTTTCCACAAGAAGACAAAACATACTATTGGAGTTCATACAAATGGTGTAATGGTTCGTTGAATTCATTGACAAAATATTGTAACGATTCTTCTTACGGTCAGGTTGACAACAAAACAATGTTGCTTTCTGCTGACGATGCCGCGCAAAAGAACCTTCCACAAGGCTGGCGTATGCCTACACAAGCAGAAATGCAGGAATTGTTTGACAAATGTACATGGACATGGACTTCGAAGAATGGGACTCCTGGCTATGAGGTAAAAGCAAGCAACGGCAACTCAATCTTCCTGCCTGTTACAGGTGCTTATGGCGCAAAAGAGATCACTGGTAAAAGTACACAAGGATATTATTGGACAAGTACTCTTACATCTACAGACAACAACTATGGCGTAGCTTGTCAATTCTTTAGTACAAACAAAATGATACGAAACATTCTACGCTGTATAGGTGCGGCTATCCGCCCTGTCTATGGGCATGAATATGTTGACCTTGGCCTATCGGTAAAATGGGCTACATGCAATGTCGGTGCAAGCTATCCAGAAGAATATGGCGACTATTTTGCTTGGGGCGAAACTACTCCACAATCAGATAATCGTTATAATTGGGATTCTTATATGTGGTGCAATGGCTCTAATAATACCCTTACAAAGTACTGTACCTCTTCCTCTTACGGTGATGTTGATAATAAAACTGTCCTTGAACCAGCTGACGACGCAGCACATGTAAACTGGGGAGGCTCTTGGCGTATGCCAACTATGGCCGAAGCTGATGAGCTTTATAACAAATGCCGTTGGACTTACGTTCCTGGACGTTTGGCTGGTGTCAATATAGAAGGTCCGAATGGTAATTCCATTTTCCTCCCTCTTGCTGGCCGGTGTTATGAGGGCGAGTTCATAGGTATCGGCGACTTCGGCCAATACTGGACGTCGACCCTTGAAACTTATGCGTCTGGCGCATATATATATGGCTATACTTCTTCTGATTATTCGTCGCCTATTTTATACAGCATCAAGCGCCAAACTGGTCATAATATCCGCCCAGTTCACCCATAACTTTTAGTATCTGAAGATTCAGAGACAGCAGTTGCTGTTTCACATTCTCTCTACATAAGCAAGGCATTGTGTACATCAGTTTTGTATGCAATGTCTTGATTCTTTTGCGGGGTAATTTGGAAAACGAAACTCGTATTTCTTTCCGAACAAACAAACGAAGGACAGGGTGTGTAGCCACAAATCGATGCAATTATAAGCAATTATTGTAAAAAAACGAAATAAATGTTCCGAAAGTATTAGATATTTGAATAAAAATAGTAAATTTGCGCTCAAATGAGCGCGATGACAAAACGGAGTCGTCAAACACCCAAACCTCAAGATGAGCAAATTCAAATATCCTGTAGATACTGACCAGTTCCAGAGAATAAGGGAAGAAGGTATGTTGTATGTTGACAAGACTGACATGATGTACGACCTTGTCAACAAATACCGTTATGTCTTCCTTGCACGCCCACGTCGTTTCGGAAAAACCCTTCTTTGCAACACCTTCAAGGCATATTTCCAAGGACAAAAGGAGCTGTTTGAAGGACTGAAAGTGATGGAACTCGAAAAGGAATGGAAGACATATCCGGTGCTGCACTTCGATATGAGTGCTATGCGTAACTGCGCCACGCTGAAGGACATGAGTGATGTGCTTGATGCTATGCTCGAAAAATATGAGACTCTCTATGGAACATCAAAGCGAATAAATCAGTTTGGTTCGCGTTTCGACCAGCTCATTCGTCATATACATGACACTCAAGGCAAGAAGGTTGTCGTAATCATTGATGAATACGACACACCAATGATGCGCAATCTATATAATGAAGAGATTCTTGACGGTTTGCGTACGATGCTGCGTGGCTTTTACCAAACAGTAAAGTTTGATGGCGCATACCTCAAGTTTGTTTTTTTTACTGGTGTGAAAAAATACTCTCAATTGAGCATTTTCTCCGAGCTGAACAATCTGAATCAGATTTCCATGGACGACGAGTATTCGGGCTTATGTGGAATCACGCAAGAAGAACTTGACACCGTGCTTCATCCATGCGTCGAGGAATATGCCGATAAACTTGGAATATCCGTCGATGACGCATACGCATTGCTCAAGAAGAACTATGATGGCTATCATTTTTCCAGAAACAGCAAGGATGTATATGCACCATTCAGTTTGCTGAGAGCTCTAAGCAAGGGAACAACCGATCACTACTGGTTCGAATCAGGCACAACTACCTCACTGATAGAGCATCTCAAACATTATCCAAAGTTCAACCCTCTTGATTTTGATGGAGTGGAACTGTCGCTTACGGACTTTAACACTCCATGTGAGAGCGCAAGCACACCGATACCGCTACTTTACCAAAGCGGCTATCTCACCATTGCTTCATACGACCGAGAGTATGACAGCTATACGCTTCATTTTCCGAACTATGAAGTCCGTCAAGGTATGGTGAGCTGTATGGCAAACTATCTGATGGATACTGACGACTTGGAGCAAAACGCTACAATCCTTGCAATGGCTCGTGCTTTGGGAGGCGGTGACCTGTCTGGTGCCCTCACCCATCTCCGTTCCTACATAGCCGGCATTCCTTACGATATAATCACCAAAAAGGAATGGATGGCGAAGAAGAAGCGCGAGGCGTTCTACAAATTGCTCCTATACGTTATATTCTCACTGCTCAACAGCAAGGTCGATACCGAAGTGAAGAGTATCCTCGGTCGTGCCGATGTAGTCATCAAGACCAAAACCGACATCTATGTTCTCGAACTGAAGGTAGATGATACGGTAGAGAATGCCCTTGCCCAGATTGACGATAAGGGATATGCCATTCAGTACGAAGCAGACGGCAGAAAAGTAACAAAGTGCGGTGTCTCGATTTCTTCTGAAGAGCGTAATATAACCCATTGGCGAATCGTTGATGCAGACGGCAACATTATTAGTGTGTGACAAGGGAGTTTATGATGTGTCATCCTTAGGAGGAAAGCTTTCCTTCCCTGGCGAGGAAACATTTCCTTAGAACGAAAATCACAAAAAAGGTCAGAAATTAATTCTGACCTGTATATTGCTTAATAAGTTGTTCGTCTGCTAGCTTGCAAATAAGCAGGCTGCCGTCATTCTCCGCCACGATGTAGCCGTCAAGTCCCTGAACGACAACTTTTTTCTCTTCAGTCGCATGGATGATGCAATTCTTTGTATCGAAGACAGAAATGCCGTTGCCGATGATGGAATTACCGTAAAGATCCTTCTTAGTCTGCTGAAGGAGAGAACCCCATGTGCCAAGGTCGCTCCAGCCGAAGTCGGCAGGACAGACGAAGATTTCCTCAGCCTTCTCCATGATAGCATAGTCGATAGAGATGCTCTCACACTCTGGGAATACGCGGTCTATTTCCTCCTGCTCCTTCTCAGAACCGTAAACAGCGAGAAGGTCCTCGAAAATACCGTTGATGGCAGGAGCATAGACGCGAAGGGCGTTTACGATAGTCTCCACACGCCAGATAAAGATTCCGGCATTCCAGAAGAACGATGCATTCTTAATGTACTTCTGGGCTGTCTCAAGATCAGGCTTCTCCTTGAAGGCGTCAACGCGGAAAATCTCCTTGTTGCGACTTGAACTGAACGAAAGGTCTGCCTGGATATAGCCATAGCCAGTCTCAGGGCGAGTTGGCTTCATACCGAGAGTTACGATGGCGTCGGTCTCTGCAGTAAACTGCATGCACTGAGTAATGACACGCTGGAACTCCTGAGTGTTGAGCACAACATGGTCTGACGGTGCCACAACAACGTTTGCATTCTTGTCGATAGACTTTATCTTCCAGCTTACGTAAGCGATGCAAGGCGCTGTGTTGCGGCGGCAAGGCTCGAGCAGGATATTGCCGGCAGGAATCTCAGGAAGCTGTTCACGGACGATGTCTGCATAGTTCTTGTTGGTAACAACCCAAATGTTCTCTGGAGGAACGATACCAGCGAAGCGGTCGCAAGTGAGCTGTATCAGCGTACGACCAACGCCCAAAACATCAATAAACTGTTTTGGGCGTTCAGTAGTACTCATAGGCCAGAAGCGACTTCCGACGCCTCCGGCCATTATAACGAGATGATTATGATTCATTCTTAAGCGTTGATTGCTGCTACACCTGGGAGCACCTTACCCTCGATAGCCTCAAGGAGAGCACCACCACCAGTAGAGATGTAAGATACCTTGTCAGCAAGACCAAACTTGTTTACACAAGCTACAGAGTCGCCACCACCGATGAGAGAGAAAGCACCGTTAGCAGTTGCCTCAGCAACAGCAGCACCGATAGCGCGTGAACCAGCAGTGAACTCCTCCACCACGAATACGCCTGCAGGACCGTTCCAGAGGATAGTCTTAGCGTTCTTGATAGCCTCAGCGAATGCCTTCTGTGACTCAGGACCTGCATCGAGACCCTCGAAATCAGCAGGAATCTCCTTAGCGTCGCAAACCTTAACCTCTGCGCCAGCCTTGAAGTTCATTGTATCCCAGTCGATAGCGTCCTTAGCAACAACAGCATCAGAACCGAGAACGAGGTTTACGCCGTTCTCCTTAGCCTTAGCGATAACGTCAAGAGCAACCTGGAGCTTATCTTCCTCGCAGATAGACTGACCAACCTCGCCGCCGAGAGCCTTAGCGAATGTGTATGTCATACCACCACAGAGGATGAGGTTGTCAACCTTACCGAGGAGGTTTTCGATGATACCGATCTTAGTAGAAACCTTAGAGCCACCCATGATAGCTGTGAATGGGCGCTGGATGTCACCGAGAACCTTGTCAACAGCGTTTACTTCCTTCTCCATGAGGAAGCCGAGCATCTTGTTGTCAGCATCGAAGTACTCATCGATAACAGCTGTAGAAGCGTGCTTGCGGTGAGCTGTACCGAATGCGTCCATTACGTAGCAGTCAGCGTAAGAAGCGAGCTTCTTAGCGAACTCCTGCTGCTTAACCTTCATTGCCTTCTTAGCCTCGTCAAACTCAGGAGTGCCCTTCTCAACGTCAACTGGCTTACCTTCTTCCTCAGCGTAGAAGCGGAGGTTCTCGAGAAGAAGTGCCTCACCCATCTTGAGGTTAGCAGCCTCCTCAGAAGCGTTAGCGCAGTCTGGAGCGAACTTCACGTCAACACCGAGAGCAGCTGATACGTTAGGAACAATCTGCTTGAGTGACTTCTTCATATCTACCTTGCCCTTTGGCTTGCCCATGTGTGACATCATGATGACAGCACCACCATCCTCAAGAATTTTCTTGAGTGTTGGGAGAGCACCCTTGATACGTGTTTCGTCAGTTACGACACCTTCCTTAGTAGGAACGTTGAAATCTACGCGAACGATGGCCTTCTTACCAGCGAAGTTGAAATCTGAAATCTTCATACCTTTTGTATTATTTGAAGTTTAATGTTGATTCGTGATATATATTATATAAATAATGTATGCGCACGAGCGTGCGCATACATTATTTTAGTTTATTTAGAAGAAAATGTAACGGTTGTCCTTTACATTTGCGTTGCGAATAAGGTCACCCATGAACTGCTGAGCACCCATGAGAGCCTGTTGCTGGAGTTTCTGAGCAAGTTCCTTCTTATCCTTCTTGCCCTTGAGATCCTTCTTGTCAGTAACCTTGAGGATGTAAACACCTGCATTACCCTTGATAGGCTTAGAGACCTTACCCTTAGCGAGAGCTGCAGCAGCACCGCTGATGGCAGGCTCCTGAGCACCGAGCTCCTGGATGAATGCTGAAGAAGCAAATGTAATCTGCTTAACCTCAGAAACCTTAGCGCCCTGAGCCTTTGCTGCATCTACAGAGTTGCACTTAGCAGCCTTAGCCATGAGAACTTCAGCCTTCTTATCCTTAATAGCAAGATTCTTCACAAACTCCTTAACCTGCTTGTTGTCGAGAGTAAGCAAGCCCTCCTCGTTAACCTGGTCAAGAACAGCTACCATGAGGTGGTCACCGTTATCACCACATTCAAGGTGCTCTGAGTACATGTCGCCAACATTAGTGTCAGCGTTGAAGATCCACTTGAGAAGATCGCTTGTAGAATTGATGTTAGCAACCTTATGATCCTGCTTTGTAACTTCAGCTGTCTTCACCTCGTAACCAGCTGCCTTAGCACCCTTCTTGAGACCTTCAAGGTTCTGAGCCTTTGCTACGTAAGCGCTGAAGTCGTTGTAAGCCTTTGTACTTGTCTCCTTAGAGAACTCGATAGTCTTCTTGATAACAGCTACATCGTACATCTCAGTTACAGCCTTCTTCTCTGTTACCTGAAGAACGATAGCACCGTTTGTGAGCTTTACTGTCTGAACATCATTCACAGTACCTTCAATGATAGCCTCAATATACTTCTTAGTATCTGCGTCAAATGAAGGTGAGTTCTGGTACATTGCAGAAGTCAACCACTGCTTAGCACCTGTCTGACCATAGTTCTTCGCAACTACCTCAAAGTCTGCGCCACCCTTGATTGCATTGCTTACAGAGTCAGCCTTTGCTGTTACCTTAGCGGCATCAGCATCTACAATCTGAATAAGGCGATACTCTATAGAGTCTGGGCGTGAAACCTTACCGAGAATCTTAACAACGTTCATTGTGTTGTCGCCATTGTTCTCCTTAATAGCTGTTGTTACGCCTACAGCTGTAGAGTCAATCAAAGTGCGTATATCCATTGGGAAAGAATTCTTAGTCTTAGGCATACCATTGTAAGAAATGAGAGAACCAGACTTGCGAACGATGTCAGAAATATTGCCGTTAGCAGAGTCGAGCTGAGCCTTGTAACCTTCGAAAGACTTTCTGAGAGCTGCCATATCAGCAGAAGAAGGAGTTATCTTATAGTCAACATAGCTGATGCTACGAGTCTCAGAAGGGTTCACGAACATGCTCTTCACTTCCTCATACTTAGCCTTGATATCTGCATCTGTAACTGCAACACTCTTGTCATCGTCCTTGATTGAAGAGTAAGCGAAAGAAGCGAGCTGAACAGATACCTCTTCATTTTCAGCCTTATACTGAGCGTCCTCAGAGATGCTGTTTGAAAGCATACAGCCTGCTACGAGAGTCTGATACTTCTGCTGAAGGAGCTGCTGACGGAGGTTCTTCTCAATGAACTGCCAGTAGTCGTTAATCTGCTTCATCTGCTCTGCTGCCTGAGGGTTTGTTGAGCGGAGTGTAGAGTAGTTCTTCTTGAAGTCCTTGAGCTGTGTAACATCAAACTTACCAGTCTGCTGGTTCACGAAAGGAGTCTGAAGAAGCATTGGGTTTGTTCCCTCTGTAAGAACAGCCTGCACTTCCTTGTCAGTCACTGTAAGACCAAGCTTCTCGCACTCTGCGCCAAGAACCTTGTTCTGAATGTACTGCTGCCATACTGCGTCACGAATCTGACTGAGTTCGTCTGCCGAGAAGTCGTCACGCTGCTGCATGAACTTCATTGCTGTAGTGTACTCGTCAACCATAGCGTTGAATGAGTTCACGTCAAGTTTTTCACCAAGCACTTCACCTGCGCGCATGTTCTGCTCGTTACGAGTTGACTCACAAGAACGGAACAACTCTTCCGCGATGAAGGCGAAAAGGGCGAAGCCGATGATGCCGATAAGCAGGAGGCTTCTTTCTCTAATTTTTCCTAATACTGCCATTATTGTAATTTTTTTATTTATATTTTCATTTCATGTTTTTGCACAATATGCGCACTAAACGGGTGCAAATTTATGAAAATATTCATTAATAAGAAAAGAAACACAAGAAAATTTAGTCATAAAGAAAATAAAAATTAATTATTGGCAACAATCTTTTGCTTAATTTCTTGCAAATTCAATAACTTTGCCGTTGTTTGAACGCATTTATACATTATAAATTACGCAAATGATAAAAAACATTCTGGCATTTGTCTTTGCTGCAGCATCTCTCCATGCATGTGCGAAGGAGCCGCAGCAAACCGACACAAACGACCCAGTTGCGACATACGAAACAGACTGTGCTGTTGCCAATGACAGTATAGAGATTACCCAATGGCTGAAAGAGTCTGTAGGAGTTCCTACCGAACAACTGCCAGACTTTTTCGGGAAGAAGTTTCTCGGCAGACCGTATGTCGGCAAAACTCTTGAACTCAATAAGACAGAGAAGCTCGTCATAAACACACGCCAGCTTGACTGCACGACATACGCAGAGAACGTGATGGCACTGTCCATTACAAGAAAACAGGACAAGAGCACATTCAAGGATTTCTGCGACGTTCTCATGAGTCTGCGCTACGAAAAGCCTTTCGGCGGTCAGGACAATGAGCCACGCGTAGCCTACAGCCACCGCAACCACTACTTCACGGGGTGGGCTATTTCGAATATCGCACAGGGCTACTTCCACGAAATCACCGAGCCAAAGAGCGCTTTTACCGGCACACAACATGTCAAGGTGGACTTCATGACAAAGAATCCACAATACTACGTCATGCTCGACGAGACTTCAACAACCCGCGACAGCATCGCTGCCATGGAGAAAAGGCTCTCCAACCCGAAGTGCAACACATACAAGTTTTTCCCAAAGGACAAGCTGAAGAATACGAATACAAAGGAGTTCCGCGACGCCATCCATGAGGGCGACATTGTTATAATACTCACCAGCAAGGCGGGCCTTGACACTCAGCACATCACTCTTGCCCACTGGGAACAGGACGGACTTCACATACGCCACGCATCCTCTATCAGAAAGAAGGTGGTCAACGAGCCTCTCACGCTCTACCAGTATCTGCAGAACCAGAAATCTGCTATTGGTGTCAGAATACTAAGACTAAACTAAGCTATGATACCACATATCGAAGAACTCTACGGCGTAATAGCCTCCACCATACTCGAAAAGATGAGCGAGAAGGGCGAAAACCTGACCAGGGAAGAATTGATAACGATACTTGCCGACTCGGAAGCTCAGCGCAACAAGGTTTCATACAACCCAGAAGTCATCGAAGAACGCCCAGAAATCCTTCAATGCGATGTTGTCCGATTCCAGAATAAGAAGGACAAGTGGGTGGCACTCGTAGGACTGCTCAACGGCTATCCTTACGAGATATTCACTGGACTGCAGGATGACGACGAAGGCATTGTGCTGCCAAAGTCTGTCGTTTCTGGAGAAATCATCAAGAATAAGTTTGAGGATAAGCCATCGCGCTACGACTTCAAGTTCCGCAACAAACGCGGCTTCATCACAACCGTAGAAGGTCTTTCAGAGAAGTTCAACCCCGAGTATTGGAACTACGCCAAACTCATCTCAGGCGTGCTTCGCTATCGTATGCCGATACAGAACGTGATAAAGATGGTGCGCTCGCTACAGCTTGACGGCGACGGTATCAACACATGGAAGAACGGTGTGGTGCGCGCGCTAAACAAATACGTAAAGGACGGAACGGAAGCCAAGGGACAGCTCTGCCCAAGTTGCAATGAAGAGGCACTTATCTACAAAGGAGGAAACCTCGTCTGCACGAAATGCGGACATCTCATGTAACGAAGAGCCACGAAACATGAAAATAACGCTCTCTAACATAGAACTCTACGCTTACCACGGCGTTCTCCCACAGGAAAGAATCGTAGGCGGATGGTATAGTATTGAAGTTTCCGTAACAACGGACAACAATGATGCCACGGTGACCGATGACCTGAACGACACGATAAACTATGCTACAATCTACGACATCGTAAAGAAGGAGATGCTGATTTCATCCAAGCTCATCGAACATGTGGCAGGCAGGATACTGCACAAGATACACGAAAACATTCCGCAGATCGGCACTGCTACAATAAGACTCACCAAGAAGCATCCTCCTATCCCGGGCGCAAACGTCAACGCAACGGTAGAACTCAGCTTATAACTCAACAAAACCAAGCTATAATGCTCATTAGACGACTATTACATATTATATTATTTACGCTCTTGACCTTGACGGCACACGCCAAGCAGTTCACGCTTGTCATTGACGCTGGACATGGAGGTCATGACGCCGGTGCCATCGGTGAATTTTCCAAAGAGAAAGACATCAACCTAAAAGTGGCACTTGCCTTTGGAAAATACGTTGAGAAGAACATGCCTTCCGTAAAAGTCATTTACACTCGCAAGACAGATGTATTCATTCCTTTGGCGGAGCGTGCCAACATCGCAAACAAGAACCACGCGGACATATTCATCTCCATCCACACCAACTCCGTACCAAAAGGCAGAACTGCATACGGAATAGAAACTTACACTATGGGACTGCGCCGCAGCGAGGAGAAATTCTCTGCCGCTTTGAGAGAGAATGAGGTAATCACTTACGAGAAGGACTACAAGCAGAAATACGACGGCTACGACCCAAAGTCACCAGAAAGCCTCATCATGTTCGAGCTTATGCACGACAACAACATGTCGGAAAGCGTGGCTCTCGCAAGTCATATACAGAAGAACATCTGCGCCGAAGCTGGACGCCAAAGCAAGGGTGTCAAGCAGGACGTATTCCTCGTACTTCGCGAAACATCCATGCCAGCATGCCTCGTCGAACTAGGTTTCATCTCCACTCCAGAGGAAGAGCAGTTCCTGAACTCAGCCGCAGGCATCGACAGACTGGCACTCGGCATCTACAAGGGTTTGGCGAACTACTCAAAGCAGGGCAGCGCAAACATTTCCCTCGCAGGTTATGCCGCACCTGTAAAAACAGAAGCCAAGGCTGAGCAAAGGAAGCAAGAAAGCACAAAGCCGGCTACACAACAGCAAAAATCAGCACCTCAACAGCAAAAGTCAACCTCTGCAGCGCAAAAAAAAGCCGCACCAACACAGAAGCCCCAGTTCGATCCGAACGCAAAGAGCACCTACAAGGTTGTCATACTTTGGTCTTATGCGCCTATCCCTATGGGTGATCCGCAGTTCAAGGGACGCAAGGACATCAAGCAGTTCAACGACAACGGCATAATCCGCTATAGCGTAGGAGGCGACTTCACCGACCAGCAACAAGCCTTCCAGATGCGCGCAGCATTGCTAAAGGACTTCCCGAAAGCCTTCGTCTGTACCTTCCAAAAAGGCGTTAGAGTAAAATAAAAACGAAAACCAAAAACAAAAACTAAATAAATGAACGCAGTAACAAAAGAAGTCAAGATAGCCATTGCGGCAATATTAGGTATAATAGTCCTTTTCTTCGGACTCCAGTTCCTAAAAGGTCTCAACATTTTCTCAAACACAAGTACATACACTATTCTTTTTGACGACATCAACGGACTCGGTACGTCAACCCCAATCTTTGCCGATGGTTATAAGGTGGGACATGTCTCAGCAATACAGTACGACTACAACAAGAGCAAGAACATTACTGTAGAAATAGAAGTTAACAAGGATCTCCGTATCCCAAAAGGTTCAACTGCTGAGATTGACGCTGACCTTATGGGCAATCGCAAGATCAACCTGCTTATGGCAAATAATCCGCGCGAAGCCTTTCTGCCAGGCGAGCAGATTACAGGCCATCTTTATTCCGGCGCTCTTGACAAGGCATCGGCAATGGTACCTACTGTAGAGCAGATGCTTCCGAAGCTCGACTCCATACTCGCTTCCCTCAACAGCCTTCTTGCAAACCCAGCTTTGGCACAGTCACTCTACAACATCCAGCATGTGACTGCTGAACTCAACAATACCGCAAACCAAGCTACACAGCTCGTTGCTGCCCTAAACGGAAGCGTGCCGCAGCTGGCAAGCAAGGCTGACGGCATTCTCGGCAAGGCAGATGCTGCAATGGGTAACGCACAGACTCTCACCAATAACCTCGCAAAGATTGACGTAACCCCTACGATGAATCTCGTGAACAATACGCTCACAAGCACGCAGGAGGCGATGGATAAGCTCAACACGTCCATGACAGACATAAACAAGCTTACTTCTAATCTGAACAACAAGAACGGTTCGCTCGGTATGCTCATGAACGACGACCACCTCTATACGAACCTCAACAGCACCGTGCGCTCTGCCGACTCTCTCCTCACCGACCTCAAGTCTCACCCTAAGCGCTACGTACACTTCTCTATCTTCGGAAGAAAGGATAAGTAGTAAAAGAGCAAAAAAACATTATCTTTAATCCCTACGGATAAGAACGGAGAAAAACAACACCTCCAATCGTTTTCATAACACACACGACATCAACGGAATAGCAATCCATGCCTATTGTTTCACAAAAAGACGAAAGATTCGCCCAAGAAACCAAAACAAACTGAAAATCAAAACATTACAACATTCCAAACGACACATTGCGCTTTCATACGCCAACACATTTGCTAAACCTTATTAAACAAACGACTTAGCGCATTTCTGTCGTCTGGCGAACAAACCAACACATTTTAATAATTGCAAAAAAATAACTACCTTTGCAGCGTGAAAATAGAGAATGGACATAGATTAAAGTGGGAGCAATGCCTCAAAATCATCCGCAACAACGTGGGTGATGAGACATATAATGCCTTTTTTGCCACTATGGTTTTCGAGCAGTATAGCGAAGCTGGTCGAACCCTTCTCATACAACTACCTAACCACTTTATTTACGAATACATTGAGGAACACTTTGCTCATCTTATGAACAAGGTGCTATGCCGTGTATTCCAGACGGACGTTATATTAAAGTATCGCGTGCGCATAGCCGATCAGAACAAAGGATCCGTTGACCTTCAGCCGGACAAGACACCGTCCATCCCTACCTCTAACGTCAAAAAGATGCCACAAAATGCACCTTCCATCATAGAGGCTCATACCGACGATGACTTTGACTCGCAGCTTTCACGCGACTATACATTCGACAACTTCAACGAGGGCGATGCCAACCGTGCGGCTCGTGCCATAGGTTACACCGTGGCGCAAAACCCAGCAAGCCGACAGTTCAACCCGCTCTTCATCTTCGGTCCTTCTGGCTGCGGAAAGACCCACCTTATAAACGCCATCGGTGTACGTACAAAGGAACTCTATCCAGAAAAGCGCGTGCTATACGTTAGTGCACGACTCTTCCAGGCGCAGTTCGTCGATGCACGTCTGAAGAACCAGATAAACGAGTTCATCGCATATTATCAGCACATTGACCTGCTCATCGTTGACGATATTCAAGAATGGGAGACATCTCCGAAAACACAGGATGCCTTCTATCACATATTCAACCACCTGCATCGCAACGGCAAGCGCATCGTGCTTGCGTCCGATCGTCCGCCTGTGGCACTCACATGGCTCAACGAACGACTCATCACGCGCTTTACATGGGGAACTACACTGGAGATCGGCAAGCCGGATAAGCAGCTCTGCCAGAACATCCTTCGTGCAAAGATCCAGCGCGACGGACTTGACATTCCATCTGACGTCATCGACTTCATCGCTACTACCGCAAACGGCAGCGTGCGCCATCTCGAGGGAATCATCAATTCACTCATGGCCTATGCTATCGTCTATAACCACACCAACATAGACTTGAAGCTCGCAGAGCGCGTAGTAAAGCGCAGCGTGAAGATTGACGACACGCCGCTCACCCTCGACGACATTCTTTCGAAGGTGGCAAGTGCTTACGGCATTTCCGAAGAAATCATCATCGGCAAGAACCGTCAGAAGAACATCGCAGAAGCACGCCAAACAGTTGTCTTCCTTACCCAGAAGCACACTAAGATGCCAGCACAACGCATCGGCAAGCTCCTTGGCAACCGCAATCACTCCACTATCCTGCACAGTTGTTCGCAGGTAGAGAAGAAGCTCGCTGCCGACAAAGAGTATGCCAACCGCGTTCAGGAGATAGAGAAATCCTTCTCTCTGAAGTAAAGACCCTTCCCCCACCACCTTCCTTACAAGATGGGGAGGAAAATGGGATTAAAAGAACTTCACAAGATTACAAAATCGCCATTATAGATTCATAAATCTACGGAGCGCTTGCGATAACTACGGTCGCAGGCGCTATTTTTTTGCACAATGGAGATATCTAGCCTCAACCGCAAATTGCGTATAATACAAGAAAAACATGTACTTTTCATGAAATTCACAATCTGTACCAGACGTCTTCATTTTTTGTCAGGGAAGGTAGGAGAATATTGCGTATTTTTGCAGCGTAAAAATAAAGAAAACAGTTCTACTCTGAACCCTAAAGGTATAAACAAACTAAAAAAAGACAAAAATATGAAACGTACATGAGGCCTTCGGCTCGTCAAAGGGAATGAAAAGTGATTACATTCTGCCCATATGTGGAGAATTTTGATTACCTTTGCCGCCACAACCTATAATTGACGAGCATATGGCAACAAACAAGAACGT
>JAZLKJ010000127.1:0-21510 GCA_045597565.1 Prevotella sp.
GCTTGCCTTCAGATAGATGGCAAACTGAATAGGCATACGGAGGAACATGCTCATGCCGCTGAAGTGCTTGCTCATAAAGATAAGCATTGCCTGATAGAAGACATGAACATAGCGGAAACTTGATTTCGTTGTACTTTCGCCTTTGTAGTGAAGTATGTCCAGGGGAAGGAAGTAGTTTTTGTAGCCGGCTTGTTTTATGCAATAGGAGAGATCTATGTCTTCGCCGTACATGAAGTAGTCTTCATCGAGCATTCCTGCTGCCATAATGGCTTCCTTGCGTGCGAAGAAGTATGCGCCGCTGATGACTTCTATCTCGTTAATCTCCTCCCAAGGCAGATAGCTCATGTAGTATTTGGCAAATCGGCGACTCTTAGGGAAGCGTGTGGCTAGTCCGCTCATCTTGTAGAAAGATGTCATTGGTGTTGGCAGACCACGACGGCTTTCCATAGCGCGACTTCCATCTGGATGACGCTGACAAACTCCTAATGCTCCGCAGTCAGAATGTTCGTCCATAAAGGCTATGCACTCTTTGAGAGTGTCTTTCTGAATGATGGTGTCTGGGTTGAGCAGCAGAATGTATTCTCCCTCTGCGCGCTTTATGCCGATGTTGTTTGCACGCGAGAAACCGAGATTATGGCTGCTTGCCATGATTCGGACATTGGGATAGTTCTTGCGAAGAAATGAAACTGAGCCGTCGGAAGAATGATTGTCAACGACAATTATCTCTGCATCAATACCTTCTATAGCCTGCATCACACTATCGATACATTGCGCGATGTAGTACTTTACATTATAATTTACTATGATGATGCTGAGAGTCATCTTGTTGATTTGCTGATTTATTGATTTGCTGATTTATTGATTTTTAATCAATTCCCTTTGTTTCTCGGGTTTTTGCGTATAAGTAGGAGTGATATGGCACCAACAATGGCAAGATAACCGAATGATGGTTGCTGATCAAACGCTATATATAATGCCACGTTTGTAATTAGTGGCAGAAGGATGGCTGATAAGGTGAACTTGCGGTTCTTACTCTTTAGGGCAAAGGGTATGAGACATACTGTCAGCAAGATCATTATGTTTGATATGATGTATTCTGCGTTCATCTTTTCATTTATCGATTTGATGATTGTTGATTTACCGATTGTTGAATTCCTTTCTGTCAAGAATTGCTCTGCCGAGTGTTACTTCGTCGGCATATTCAAGTTCGCTTCCAGACTGAATGCCACGAGCAATGATAGAAAGCTTTACTTGCGAGCTTTGAAGCTTTCTGGAAATGAAGAAGTTTGTCGTGTCGCCTTCAAGGGTAGGGGAGAGTGCGAGTATGATTTCCTTAATCTCAGAATCGGACTGTTCAACTCTTTCAACAAGGCTTTGGATTTCAAGATTGCTCGGTCCTATGCCTTCCATTGGTGAGATAACTCCGCCAAGAACATGATAGAGGCCGCGATACTGCCCGGTATGCTCTATTGCAATGACATCCTGTATGTTTTCCACAACGCAGATAGTCGTTTTGTCTCTTCGCTGATCGCTACAGATAGGACAGATTTCCGTATCACTTAAGTTGTGACAATGCTTGCAGTATATGATGTCGCGCTTGGCAGAGAGTATGGCGGAAGCAAAGTCTTCAACCTCTTCGTCACTTCGTCGGAGCATGTTTAGAACGAGACGTGTTGCCGTCTTGCGTCCAATTCCAGGAAGGGTAGAGAATTGTTTGACTGCACTTTCCAGCAAGTCTGATGAATATTCCATCATTTAGCATTTGATGATTTGACGATTTGCTGATTTTACGCGAATTACCGAAAATTAATTCGTGAATTACCGAAAATACTAATATGGATATTTACGTCCAATTTTCGTCAAATTCACGGTCATTTACGTTAAGAAGTGTTTTTTCTACTTCATGATGTTGGCCATTGTAGCAAGCATAGTTGCGATAGATGCAAGGTTTGCACCGATAGTGAGAGTTTCTGTAATAGACAATCTTGGAGTTGTTTTTGCTGGAATAATAATTTCGCAGCCAGGCTTTGGCTTAGCACCATTGGAAATCTTGTCAACCGTACCATTCATATAGACTATGTACGCGCGTCGCTTCTTGGCTCTGTCAGAGTAACCACCAGCTTGGTCAATATAGTAGCTTGCTTTCTTACCCTTTATGTAGCCAACTGTATTTGGATACATGACTTCGCCGTTAATCTTAACTGTTGATATGTATTGAGGAACAACTATTCTATCACCTTCTCGAAGAACAATGTCGGCGTCTCCTCCAGGATTCTTTATCGCTTCAGCAAGATTTATACCTACATAATAAGTGTTACCAAATTCGTATTTAGCTGTACTTACAAGTTGAGAATACTGGGTGATATTAGTATTGGAACTTTTGAGTGCCTCTGTTCTCATTTCGTCTTGTGCCTCTTGGCGAGCTTTTTCCAAGACCGCCTCCATTCTGACACGTTCGTCCGGAGAAATCTGACGTTCAAGTCTCGCACCTGAAGCGTATGCCATCGGCGTAAGTCCTCCAGCAGCCTTCAATGCCTCGGAAAGTCTCATGTTCTTTTTTGACATGGTGTATGTACCGGCAAACATAACTTCTCCTTCAACAACAATGTTTTGTTGTTTAGAATATCCAGGGCTCTTGCGTACATATACTTCATCAAATGGCATGAGATGGAAACCTGGTTCTCCGTCAATTACGAAACCGTCTTTTAAGGCAAACGTGTAGGTGTGAGCTATAAGCGTGTCTGTTGATAACGCTTTAGGGTTGGTTGTGCGTCGTGCAACATCAACTTTTATCGTAGAAGCTGTTTCCTTCAAGCCGCCAGCTTGCAGAACAAAGTCTTCCAATGTCTCGTTGTCTGCATATTTGTAAGTGCCAGGATAATGTACATCTCCATGTATAGTGATGGTTCTTTCCTCCATCATTTCTGTTTTTGTAGGAACGAAGAGTACGTCATTTGGCTTCAAAGGGATATCCGGAACCTTTCCATCCATGATTCCTTGTACATCAACCTGTACCACTTCCAAGGAGCGATCTGTTTTCATACGGTGCATTACGGCGTGTGCAGTAAATGCTTCTTCCTTAACGCCTTCCGCTGCATTGATAAGAGCTCTAACGGAATTGATACTTCCATCTACCTGATATTTACCTGGGCGGAATACGGCACCCTTAATCTCAACCATGTTGGAGAAGCGCGGAATTATGGAATCTACCGTGATAGAGTCTTCATCGTTAAGAAGGAATGAAGGGAAATCGTACTCGTCAATATTATGGATAGAAAATTCTTTGCCTGTTTTTCTGATCAATCTGACAGACTTCTTATATGCGTCTCCAGTAAAACCACCTGAATATCGGAGAATGTCAGCGAGTTTTTCGCTTTTCTTCATTTCGTAATACATAGGTCGTTTCACTTTACCTGTAATGTTTACAAGACAATCGTAAGCACCAACTATAATGACATCGTTATCTGCAAGACGTACGTTACCAGTGAGTTTTCCGTTTAGGATATAGTCGTAAATATCTACGACTGTAACAAGTTGGTTGTTGCGATAGACCTTTATGTTACGTAATGTACCGAGTTCATCTACACCACCAGCCATATATAGAGCGTGGAACACAGAAGCAAATGCTGAAAGTGTGTATGTGCCAGGAACTTTTACGTTACCCATCACGTTTACCATAATTGCTCGAGTTTCACCTACGCTGAGTCTTATACTTGAAGATGTGTAGCGCGAGCCCATGGTGTTACGAATCTTTTGATTAGCCTGATCTACAGTAAGTCCGCTAATGCTTATCGGACCTAATCCTTCAATTGTTATGGTTCCGTCCGGCGCTACAGTACTTTGAATGGATTTTGCAGAGGCTCCGTAAACGTCAATGAAAACGGCATCGCCAGGTCCCAAATGATAATTCTTTGGTGTGGCAATGTTCATGTTTGGCTCAAAAGAGAGCATTTCGTTGTTGAATATATCTCGTCCGAAGACCTTTCTTTTGTTTTGCTTATCTACTTGAGCAAGAAGTCTTTCAAACATTAAGGCTGTATCAGGAATAATTTCGTTGATTTCATCTTGAGCGTCAAGCCAATCTTGATTTGTGTCGTCTGTGACATTGCGTGTCCTGCGTCTTTTATCATCATTGAGATCCAAAAGATAATCGCTTTCAGATTCTCTCTTCCTAGTACTTTCGTCCTTTGTCTTGCTATTTTTGCTATTCTTACTGTTCTTGCTATTGCTATTCTTGCCAGTACGCAAACGATTGTCAGTGTCTTGTCCATCGAACAATGAATAGTCAGAAGCACCCAGAGCTTCCTCTTTTTGCATACGTTCAGCCTTTCTCCTGACACGGCGAATTTGCTCGATGTTTACACCTTGCTGCATCAGTTTTGTTACGATGCGAGCGTTTGATGTACCCTTTTCGCGTTCTTCAAGTATTATTTGTAAAACTTTTTCGTCACTCGTGGATTGGGCATAGATGTTTATGCTGACAAGTGAAAGGATAAATATAAGAGAAAGAATCTTTTTCATTAATCTTTTTGTTTTTACTGAATTTATTTTTGGAATATTACACCGTTTTTTCAGGTTATTTCCCCGTTTCTTCCATGATGTAACATTTCCTTATAATAACGTTATACGCCTAAAATTATTGCAAAGTTACATTTTTTTTTCTCATAATAGCATATTATTTGCTTTTTTATACAATAATTGGCACAATTCTTAGTTTTTATTTAGACATGTTCATCAATTAACAACGTAAATTGTATTTTTCGTGATATACATAATTAGTTTAACATCTTTCCTCCTAAGTGCATTGGTGGGTTTGGTTATTACTCCACGTATTCTTGCTTTTTGTAGACGTAATAACATCTATGATCGTATGGACGATCGAAAACTTCACTCAACTAACGTGCCACGTCTTGGTGGCATGGCGTTTCTCCCTTCCATGCTGTTGTCGTTTATAATAGCAATTGTTGTATATAATTTCACGGTTTTGGAAATAAAGATAAACCTTTGGACTATAGGAGTTCTCTCAGGAATGGTTATTGTCTATGTAACAGGTTTGCTTGACGATTTTAGTGAGGTTTCACCCAAGTACAAGTATTTGGCTCAGTTTGTGGCAGCATCCCTCTTGCCATTGTGCGGTCTTTACATTAACAATCTTTATGGCCTGTTCGGAATAAATGAAGTTTCTCCTGTCATTGGCATACCGCTTACGATATTCCTTATAATGTTCGTGAATAACTCGATAAATCTCATTGACGGAATTGATGGTCTTGCTGCCAGTCTGACTATAATTGCCTTGTTGGTATTTCTGTCTGTGTTTATTTATTTTGATTTCGTCGTTTATGCGGCTCTTGTGACGGGAATAATCGGAGTTCTCATATCATACCTTTATTACAATGTGTTTGGCAATGCGGAAAAAGGCACGAAGATTTTCATGGGTGACAGTGGAAGTTTGCTCCTTGGCTACATGCTTAGTTTCTTTGCCTTGAAGCATTGCGTCAGCAATCGACTGGTTATGCCTGACCGCGATTATGCTCTTCTCTTGCCATTGACGGTTTTGATAGTTCCTACGTTTGATGTTGTTCGCGTCATAATAGTTCGTAAGATGCATGGCTTGTCCATGTCACAACCAGACAAACGCCATATCCACCATAAGCTTTTGGCTATTGGTCTTAACCAACATCAGGCACTTGGAGTGCTGATTGTTGCTCAGATTTGTTTCATTGGTTTAAATTATGCATTGTGGCTGATGGACATAAATTGTAACATTATCGTAGCTGTGGATGCTGCTGTGTTTATTTTCTGCAACATCATACTCAATGCTTTAAAGAAGGACGAAGGATAATGAAAAGAGTGAAGTTCAAGCAGCTGATAGAAATAAAGCATACCAAGCTTGTCGGCTTGCTTATGTTGGTTGATGAAGATGAGGAACGGCAGCTTATCGTTGTCACTGACCATCCCACATCCATGTATATCTCTGCCACAAATGCAGCAAAGCATCACCCTGACGCCAGATTGAAGTTTTTTGAGCGTTCTTCACTGTTTGCACTCCTTTCTCTTATGCCGGAAGAAATGAAGAAGCTTATGTTCATTTATGTTGACGGTCTTGTTGGAGGACAATATCAGGCTCAACTGATACGTCGTAATGCTTACATAAATGAAACGCCTCACCTGCTACGTATGTCTGAAGCCGTTCTACTCTCCATTGTTTCGGATATTCCTATGTACATAGATGATCATCTTTGGCGCATACAATCTACGGTTTATCAACGTAATGCCTCGGGTACTTCCATTCCTATGAATACTCTACCGCTTGACATGCTCAAGGAGGCTCTTCGCCAGGCTATTGATAGAGAGGAATACGAAACGGCAAAACTCCTGAACGATGAGATACACAACCGTTTTCCTGGACAATGACCAAGTAATTACTGATCCTTATTATAACCTTTTAAACAAAATAATCATGAAGAAAGCCCTACTTTTCCTTATTCTAATTTTTTCGGTTTCTCATGCAGAAGCTGAGCGTGTTGACATGAAAATGGCGGGAGCCGATGCAACCGGAAAGAAACTTAATACCGTTCTCATCGATAAGACTATCAAGCGGCTTGCCGAGGCTGGTGGAGGAACTCTTTTCTTTCCTGCCGGAGACTATTTAACAGGACCAATAACCTTGCTCAGCAACATAACACTTGATCTCGAGGCCGGAGCCACACTCCGTTTCTCAGACGATCCAGAGCAGTACATTCCTATGGTTGACATTCGCTACGAAGGCGTACTTCTTAAGAGTTTTCATCCTTTGATTTACGCTCAGAATGCTGAGAATATCACTATTAAGGGTGAAGGTACTCTTGACGGACAAGGAAAGTGGTGGTGGAACGCTTGTCATGAAACTGCGGCCGAGATGCGCAAGTCTGGTAAGTATATAAATAAGTATCAGCAGATGTTTGAGGATGTCAATGACATGGAGCATCTTCGTGCAACGACAAACGAGGATTGGGCTTTCAACCTGAAGTACAATTTCCTTCGTCCGCCTTTCATTCAGCCGCATAATTGCAAGAACGTAAAGATTATGGGTGTTAAGATTCAGAATTCTCCTTTCTGGACGGTCAATCCACAGTTTTGCGATAACGTTCTCGTCGATGGCATAACAATTAATAATGTCCCTTCTCCAAATACCGACGGAATAAACCCTGAGTCTTGCTCAAACGTGCATATCTGCAATTCTCATATTTCCGTAGGTGACGACTGTATAACCATTAAGTCTGGTCGTGACCTTAATGGTCGTCAGGCTGGTCGCCCATGTGAGAACATCACGATAACCAACTGCACCATGCTTTCTGGTCATGGAGGTGTTGTCATTGGTTCTGAGATGAGCGGCGGTGTGAAGAAGGTTACAATCTCAAACTGTGTGTTTGATGGTACCGACCGTGGCATTCGTATAAAGTCAACTCGCGGACGTGGTGGCGTTGTGGAGGATATTCGTGTGTCTAATATTGTCATGAACAACATCCAGCGCGAAGCTTTCGTATTCAATCTCAAATACAGCAAGATGCCGCCAGAGCCAAAGAGCGAGCGAACGCCAGAGTTCCGCAACATCTTTATCAACGGTTGCACGGTGAATGGAGTAAAGGCCCCGGTTAAGATCGTAGGACTTGAGGAAGCTCCTATCACAGGCATTTCCATCCGTGATGTTCAGGTTAGGAACGCTACGGGTGAGAATATAATAGAAAATTGTCATGACATCCGAATTTCGGACTTTGTCATAGATGGAAAGGAATTCGTTTGCGGTAATTAGATTGTCCTTATGCTTGGAAGCGCAAACTTCAGGAGAAGTTGTTTTTTGCCAGCTGAGTCAAACTCAACGAAAACTTTTTCGTTGTCGCCAGAGCCTTCTATGCTGAGTATCGTACCGTAACCGAAACGTTTGTGCTCAATTCTTGTTCCAACGGTTAGGTTGCCACGGTCTGATTTTGACTTTCTCTCATCTGCTGTATTTGCCGTTGGCGACGAAGAAACTCGACTGAAATTGCCTGATGGCGACGAAGAAACTCGACAGAAATTATTAGTTTGCGATGAAGAAGCTCTTCCGAAAATATTTGAAGATGATGACGATTGACTGAAACTTTTACTTCTGCCAAATCCTTCAAAATCATTCTTTTGCGCAAAACTGCTGCCTGAATATTGCGTGTTAAGGAGAGACGGATTTATGTCTTTGAGGAAGCGGCTTGGCGGATTGCTCTGTGGTTGTCCGTAGAGATAGCGAAACTCAGAATAAAGCAAGTAGCAAAGTTTCTTTGCTCGTGTGATGGCTACATAGAGCAGTCGGCGTTCTTCCTCCAAGCCACGCATGCTTTCAGCACTTCGTGGTGAAGGGAAAATCTCCTCCTCAAGTCCGACGATAAAGACGCAGTCAAACTCAAGTCCCTTGGCTGCGTGCATCGTCATCATAGTTACCTTTGGAGTGTTGTCGTCCTTCTCGCTTTCCACTTCTTGGTCGGTTTGCAAAGCAGCTTGTGCAAGGAAGTCAACGAGAGTTATGTTCTCCTGATTTCCTTCTTCCATCTGACTGTCCGTAAACTCCTGTAGGCTGTTTAGCAGTTCGTACAGATTCTCCTTACGATTCTCACCTTCAGGCGATTGGTCGGCTTCGAGATCCTCTTTTATGCTAGCTTCCAGAATGATGTGCTTTCCGAGAGTTGCAGCGTCAGTGTTGTAGAGTTTCTGCTTGAATCCGCTTATCAGTTGCACGAAATTGTCCAGCTTGGCACGAGTCCCCTTGTTTATATCCATAGGGTAAGCTGTTGGATTAGTCAGAGCGTCCCACATTGTTACTCCGTACGCAAGTGACTGGCTCTCAATCTTGTTGATTGTTGTTTGGCCGATACCGCGTTTTGGATAATTGATTATTCTGCGCAGTGATTCGTTGTCGCGTGAATTTGCTGTCAGGCGGAAATATGCCAGAATGTTCTTGATTTCTGCACGCTGATAGAAACTCATTCCGCCGTAGATGTTATATGGAATATGCTGTTTGCGGAACTCGTCCTCAAACTTTCTGCTTTGAGCGTTTGCTCTATAGAGCACCACCATTTCGTTGAATGGGACATGCTCCACGGCGTTTTGCCTTAGAATAGTCTTTGCTACGGTTTGCGCCTCAGCGTCATCGCTGTGCGTCTTTATCAGCATCGGCTTGTCTCCGTCAGTGTTATGGCTGAAGACGTTTTTCTGAATCTGTCTGACGTTATGTGCTATCAGGTCATTTGCTACGGCAACGATGTTCTTCGTAGAGCGGTAGTTCTGTTCAAGTTTGAAAAGTTTGAATTCCGGAAATATCTTTTCGAAGTTCAGAATATTGTCGATGTTCGCACCACGGAATGCGTAGATGCTTTGAGCGTCATCGCCCACGACGCAAAGCCTTTTATGCTCTTTGGCAAGAAGTTCCAAGATGCGTTGCTGAACGGTGTTTGTGTCCTGATACTCATCCACCAAGATGAATTGATATTGTTCTGCATATTTCTTGCGTACGTCTTCGTGTTTTTTGAAGAGTTCAAGTGTGTTAAGCAATAGGTCGTCAAAGTCCATTGCATTGTTCTCTCGAAGAATCCTTTCATATACTTTGTATATTTTATGAATCTCCGGCACCTTGTTCTGAATGTCTCTTTCCACGAGCATACGGTTTTCGCCATATAGTTTGGCAGAAAGCATGTTGTTCTTCGCCAATCCTATTCGTGAAGCAATGGTCTGCGGCTTGTACGACTTCATCATATTGTCAAGCATCTCCTTCTCCTTATCCTTTTGCAGACCTTTAGACTTACAAGTCTCCTCAAGTACTTCTTTTGTTGCAGCCTTTATTACGGCACGCGAATCAGTATCGTCGTATATGGTGTAGTTTCTGTCGTAGCCGAGACGGTCTCCTTCCAAGCGAAGGATTTTCGAGAAAACGCTGTGGAAAGTACCCATGACGAGATATTGAGCAACGTTATCACCCACGATTCTTGCTATGCGCTCTTTCATCTCCTTGGCAGCTTTGTTTGTGAAGGTCAGTGCGAGCACATTCCATGGCTTGTAGCCATGTTGCAGCAAGTAAGCAATTTTGTATGTTAGCACGCGCGTTTTGCCCGAACCGGCGCCCGCGATAACGAGTGACGGTCCGTCGATGTATTCTACGGCTTCGCGTTGCACTTGGGATAGAGTGTTCATGATTTTTAGGGGGAAATATCACATTTTACGGCTGCAAAATTAGTTTTTTTTTTGCTTTATCGTCTGCTTTTCACAAAAAAAACGAAAAAAAATGGTCATTTATTTGCAAGAACCAAAACTTTCCCTTAACTTTGTCCTATCTTAATAAACAAAAATTCTATATCTATGGCAAACAAACGCGATTTGAAGCAGACCATAAACTACGTCTGCGCAGAACTCCTTTCCGAGACATTCGTTGCAGGAATGCTTGAGAAAAACATCGATAACGACAGCATTGACAATCTGCTCAACGCTATTGTGCGAATGAATCGCGACTTCATCAGTCGCATGTCTCATCCGGAGCCTGGTATGTCGCAGAAGGTTTATTACCGCAATCTCATTGCCGGCTTCAATCAGCAGGTAGATGAGGTCATAGACATGATAGGAAACCTCTATTGATGGATCAAACTACGAAAACGCTGATACAGGCGGTTGACCAACTCTCCGATTCCTGCTCGCTCAAGGACCTCTTCCATGAGCAGCAATTTGGCAATCCGCTTCCTTCGCAAGAGCAGTTGCAGAGTATCGTTGATATTCTGCGCAGTATAATATTCCCAGGCTTCTACGGTCGCTCCAACGTTAATATCAATACCATAAAGTATCATATTGGCGTGCGTGTGGAGCGTCTGCACAAGCTTATTGCTGAGCAGGTTCTTGCCGGACTCTGCTTCGTTGACACTGTGCCTGTCGAAGGCGAACTCACTTTCGACATTCTCAAGAACAAGTCGCGCTTCATTGCCAACGAGATCATTGCCAAGCTGCCGATGCTCAAGGAAACTCTCGCTTCTGACATTGAGGCGGCATATCTTGGTGATCCTGCTGCCGACAACAAGAGTGAAATCATAGCTTGTTACCCTTGTATAAAGGCTTTGACAAACTACCGCCTTGCTCATGAGCTCTTCGTTATGGGTGTGCCTCTTATTCCGAGAATGCTCACTGAGATGGCGCATTCCGAGACCGGTATTGACATCCATCCGGGAGCGCAGATAGGCCATCATTTCTGCATAGACCACGGTACTGGAGTAGTCATCGGTGGCACTTGTATCATCGGCAACAACGTGAAGCTCTATCAGGGTGTTACCCTCGGAGCAAAGTCTTTTCCGCTTGACGAAAATGGCAACCCTATAAAGGGCATTCCTCGTCATCCTATTCTTGAGGACGACGTAATAGTCTATTCCAATGCTACCGTACTCGGTCGCATCACCATTGGTAAAGGTGTTGTTATCGGAGCAAACAAGTGGGTGACAGAGTCCATAAGTAATCAATCATAAATAATCATCATAAATAATCAATCATAAATTCCAGAATATTTTCTTGCTTGCTGCCGTGATTCTGTTGGCAGCCTGCTCTACTACAGCGAATCTTCCCGAGGGAGAGTCGCTGTATGTTGGTTTGAAGCCTATTGAATATATTGACCAGAAGCCGTCGGTTCACTCTTCTGCTACAAAGGCTGAGGTTGATGCCGCACTACAGATGGCGCCTAACGGAGCACTCTTCGGTAGTAGTTATTACCGCACACCCTTCCCCATAGGACTGTGGGTGTGGAATGCATTCCACGACAAGGAAAACGGAGTCTCCAGGTGGCTTACCCAGTCGTTCGGTAACCAGCCTGTGCTGATGAGCAATGCCAACCCAGCCCTCCGCTCTCAGATAGCCAACAGCATACTGCGTAACAACGGCTACTTTCATGGAGATGTCACCTACGACATCGTATCTACAAAGAATCCACGGAAGGAGAAAATACGCTATCGTGTCAGTATGGGAGAACCCTGTCTTATTGACACTCTTGTCTATGCCAATTTCCCTTATCAGGCAGAGCAACTCATAATCAATGATTCTGCTAATGCCCTTATCCGTCACGCCACCCCCCTATCCACGTCGGTTCTCGATGCTGAGCGCAATCGTGTCACGAAACTCTTGCGAGACTCCGGCTATTACTACTATCAGTCCTCCTACGCCTCTTATCTTGCCGATACGATTAGGCGAAGTGGATGGGCTGACATGCAACTCCAGATGGCAGATAGCATACCGCAGGAAGCAATGCGCCAATGGCATATAGGTAATATTATGCTTGATGTAAAACGGCAGTACAGCGAACAGCTTACCGACTCCACGCGCCGCCGCCACCTAAAGATACGCTATGGAGGTAGCAGAGTACCTGTTCGTCCGCGTGTCATACTTTCCAATATGCGCATTCGTCCTCGTAGCCTCTATAGCTATCAACAGCATAACGAGGCCCTCACATCTCTTTCTACCCTCGGACTCTTCAGTAATGTTGATTTCCAGTTCACACCGCGACAGGGCGACTCTCTCGATCTTAACGTGCTCTGCGTATTGGATAAACCCTACGACTTCTATGTGCAGACAAACGTCCTCCATAAACTTTCCGGTAGGACAGGACCAGAACTCAAGGTTGGACTCACGAAGAAGAACGCCTTCTTTGGTGGCGAGAAATTCGATGTAAATCTCCACACTTCCTTTGAGTGGCAGGCAGGCAGTTCCCTAACTTCGCCACAACGCAACTCCTACGAGCTAGGTATGGACGCTTCCGTCGAGTGGCCGCGACTACTTGTACCCTTCCTCAAGCGCCGTCGCTATGCCATTTCGCCAGCCACGAGGATGACAGCCTCCTTCAACATCATCAACCGTCCAGGTTACTACCGTATGCACACAGCCGCAGGAGAGTGGAGCTACGTCTGGAAACCACGTGAGAACATCACCCATCAGCTCAGTCCCCTCATCCTTACGTATCAGCGCAAGAACTATTCCTCGGCAGCTTTCGACAGCCTCCTCTCCAAGAATCCCTATCTTGGCATAGCCATGAAGGATATGTTCATACCGAAGCTGCAATACACCTACACTTATACCTCGTCCACAGCATCCCGTCATCCACTACTTTGGACGGTCACCTTTTCTGAGAGTGGAAACTTTACGAGCCTTGTAAACAAAATATTCTTCGGTCAAGATTGGACATCGTCAGGCAAGACCATGTTCAAGAATGCCTATTCCCAGTTTCTCAAGTTCGACACCGATGTCAGCAAGAACTGGCATGTCAGTGCAGATTCGCGCCTTGTAGCCCATGCCAACATAGGCGTGGTCTGGGCATACGGCAATATGGACACTGCCCCCTATACAGAGCTGTTCTACGTCGGTGGAGCCAATTCCATCCGTGCCTTCCCGGCGCGTGGGCTCGGTCCCGGCTGCTACCATGCAGCCGACTATGGTGCGTCGTACATCAATCAAACAGGCGACATGAAGCTCGTTTTCAACATGGAATATCGCCGTCGGCTCTTTGGCACTCTCCACGGTGCTCTGTTCCTTGATGCCGGCAATGTCTGGGCTATTCGTGATAATGCACGCGAGGGAGAGCGTTTTCGGTTGCGCAATCTACTTCAGCAGACTGCTCTTGGCACTGGAATCGGCGTGCGCTACGACATGAATTTCATTGTACTTCGTCTCGACTGGGGAGTCGGACTTCATGCCCCTTACAACACGGGTAAGGGTGGTTTCTATAATTTCCGAAGATTCAAGGATAGCCATACGCTACACTTCGCTGTCGGATATCCGTTCTAAGGATTATCAGTTGCAAAAGACAAAAAGCGCAGCCCCATTCACTGAGGTTGCGCCTTTTATTGATATGAATTTCTTAATAGTCGTTTCTTTTCGGGTTCTTAGGGAACCATCCTTTCCTTACTCTCTCTCGCTGTTCGAAGATTTCGAGAATGCTCCAGAATGAGCTACACCCCACGACTCCGAGAATGGAGGAGGCGATGATGTTTTCCGTGAAGAGTGAGAGTGCAAGGAAGAGTGCTCCTGCTAGTGCAAATGCCCACCAGCACTTTACTCCGAAATAATACTCTGCCTTGATAACTATCGGATGGAACAGTCCTATGACGAGGAATGTTGTCACCGCTATGATAACGCCAAGATAATTCATGCCGCAGTTGGGAGTTATTCGCCTACAACGATTACGCAGCGGTTCTTGTCGTTCTCCTCGAATGGCTGAACAGTGTCACCATAAGAGTTTACTGTCATGCGAGATGCAGCAATACCCTTCTCCTGAAGTGCGGCAGCAACCTTTTCTGCACGATCCTTTGCATAACCTACGTTGAGCTCTGGAGTACCAGTACCACGGTCTGCATAGCCGCTGATAGAGATAGTCTTAGCTGGGTACTTGTTGCACCAAGTGACAATCTTGTTAAGAGTGGCTTCTGCATCAGGTTCAGAAAGACGAATCTCGTAGAAGAGAGTTTCCTTGAGAGGTTCAGGCTTATCCATCTTACACTTGCATGTGCTTGCGTGCTTGCAGTGACTGTCGTTCTTGCACTTTCCGTATTCGCTTTCCGGGCAGTTGCCGTCAGTGTATTTGTCGCCGCAACCTGGGCAAGCAGCAGGTGGTTCTGGTGCAGGAACTGGAGTTACTATTGGCTCTGGCTCAGGTTCTGGTGCAGGAGCAACTTTCTTAGTCTTCATGCCAAACTTATAAGTGAGGCCGACAAAAGCCTGAATCTGCCAGTCTGCGCGGTCATTGAACTTGAGGTTGTACTGGTCGTTCTTGTAGTTTGCGTCAGCCTCGAGCATTACAGAGAAGTTCTTTGCAACGTTGTACTCAAGCTGTGTGCCGAGACGACCGTTGAAAGTAGCATGCTTTGTGCCGCACTGCTCAGGACCAACATAGTAAATGAAACAGTTTACATTTTGGTTTGGCAGGCTAGTGATGGCCTTGAACTCATCGTAATCCCAAGAGTAGTTTACGCCGAAACCTGCAAGGAGGTTCCAGTTGAAGGCGTGGCAAGTGCGGTTAGGACTGATGATGTTTGTCATGTTCATGAGAAGGTCAAGGTCTGCTGTGCAGGCATTGAACTTGTAAGGGGTGTCAGTAGTGACGAAGTCGTAACGGTCAGCCTTGAAACCGCCCTTGTTCTGATAACCAGTAACATCAACGCGAGCACCAACATACTGGTTGAAGTAACGACCAGCGTAGATGCCGAACTGCGGAGTAAGGAGGTCGCCGAGGCTGTAGTGAGTGAGCGTCATCTGTGCGCCACCCTTTACGCCGATGAAGTTGTAACCTTTTTCATAGTCAACTTCCTGGGCAGAAGCCGTGCTGCCTACGAAGAGAGCAGCAATGGCAAGTATGGAAAGAAATAACTTTTTCATAGTGATTTAGTTTATGTAGGGCGAACATTTGTGAGCCGTTTTTGATAGCGGCTCGGAACCGCGGTCGGCGGCGCGAAGCGGAAAGTCAAATCCTCGCCCTACAGATTATGGAAGGGGCTTTATTCTACTGTGCAGTAGATGTTGTCAGAAGTGTTGCGGCAAGGGTAGAGCTTGATCTTAGAACCTACAGTGAAGATGTTTCCGCCATTCTGCACGAGGTTTATGAGATCGCCACCGAGGTTGATGCCCCAATCGTTGTTTGCAGTGAACTTCCAGCCGCTGGCAGAAACGCCTGTATTTTCCTTTACGAAGCAGAGCTCATCAGCGTTCCATGTCATCTGCTGAGCAGCGTCGTCTGCACTCCAACCGTTGAAGTCGCCAACGAGGTTCATGTTGTTGATCTTAGTAGCGCTGATAGTTCTCTCAGTGACGCAGTACTCTACGTAGTAAACACCGTCGCCATCAGTGAACTCAAAGTTGTTGTCAGAACCGCCAGCAGTAATGCTACCGCTGAATGTGTCAACGTCAGAGTTGCCTGTAGAGCCGTCCCATGTACCGAGCTGTGAAGGAGAGAAGAGGCGGAATGTGTTGCCGTAGCTTTCCTGTTTGCCATAGATGAAGCCTGTATATAAGCCCTTTGTAGCGTCTGTAAGAGCGAGGCGAGACTGACCTCCTGCGTTGTTCCAACCGCCAGCAGTACCAACGTAGCTGAGAGCGTTGTCGAAGCTGATAGGAGTGATCTTGTAAGTGCCGTCCATCATGTTGATTTCAACCTTGATGAACTTAGGACCAGCAGGAACGCAGAGAGAATGGTCGCCGTCGAGTTCGTAGCGAGGCTTGAGCATACCGCTGAGGTCTTCGCTTGCGCCAGTTGTTCCGAGGAGCTTGCTCCAGTCGCCATTACCGATAGCCTCAAGAGCTTCATCGTCGCCGATAGCAAACCAAGTGTCGCCTTCAGCAGCAGGGATGGTGATAGTGAAGACAGGGTCGTCGTAAACGCTCTGAGAGCTGTGGCTGAACTTCTGTGACTTGCTTGCAGCAGACTCAGCCCAATCGAGAGTACCACCAACGATGTAGTAGTTCTCAGAAATCTTTGGAGCATCGAGCTTTGCGTGAACTAAGAGAAGGCCTGAGCCGGCAGTAAAAACAGCTGTCTCGCCGTTAGAAACCCACTGGCGTACTGTTGTATTGATTTCGCGCTCTACAGGAGCTTTTCCGAATTTTTTCTCGATATACTGCTTGAGGTCTTCTACCTTCATTTCGCCGTTGGCTGTGAGAGGATATGAAGCCATTGATTCGCCGAAGCCGAGGTCGATTTCGTAACTGAAATTGTTGTACTCAGGACTTTGCTCAGTGACGGAAGCATTGATGTTGCACACCTTGACATACTCCTGATCGGCAGGGATGCTTGCAAAGTCAATGAGGCCGACCTCAGAATACGCTGCATTGTTGACGAAGACTAATTCTTCAGCATCATTGTGCTGAGGGGCTGCCCAGTCTGTATAATCTCCTGTGCAGGCTACGAGAGAGGTAGCGAGGAGGAGAAATGAAAATATTCTTTTAAACATAATTTAAGCTTTTTGTGAGTTAGTGCTGCTGGATGAAGTTGTATTCGCCAGTAATATCGTTGAAGATGATGAGCCACTTGCCAGCAGGAACTGCGATGTTAGCACCGTTGCCAACGCCAGTACCTACAGGGAATTCTGCCGAACCCCAGTTGCTGTCCCAAGAGCCAGCCTGCTTGAACTTAACCTCCTGGTCAGCAGCGAACTCAACAGTCTGATACCAAACGTGGTTTTCAATGCCAGCTGTGTTGTAAGGGAGCATGTCTGTGTCGCCCCATTCATTGAATGAACCTGAGAGACAAACGCCGTCGAATACAGCAGGAGCGATGTCAAGCTTCTCCATCTTGGCTGTGAGCGACTTAGTGTTTACGGTAATCTTGTAGTAGCCGTTTTCTTCTGCTACGATATGACCGCCGTCGCCGCCACCGTTACGGTTGATGATAGTGTTGAACTTACCATTATCGCCAGTGAGTCCCCAATCCCAGTTGAAGTCGTCACGCTGAATCTTGAAGCCGGCAGTAGAAGACTCGTTGCCGTTAGTGTTGTCGAACTGACCAGTGATGAAGTAGTTCTCGTAAGTGATGTCACCAGTACCAGACTTCTTGTCGTATTCATAGCCAGGGATGATGAACATAGGGAGAGCAGACTCGCCAATAACGCTGCCCCACTTGCCGCCGAAGTGGTTACCGACGAGGTACCACATTACGACAGGAGCGTCAGAGAGTTCGATGTAATAAGGAGAAACCTTGAGGCTCACTACGTTAGAGTAGATTGCGCCATGTTCAGCCATGACAGCATCCTTTACAGCAGACTTAACGCGGAGGTAGATCTGATGATTTGCAGGCACTTCCGACTCTTCCCACTGATTGAGCTTCATGAGCGACTTGTCGATGTCGGCAGCATTAAGGAGAGCGTTGCATGTAGTGAACGACTCTTCGAGAGCGATGTGGTCAGCAGCATAGTTGTCTTCTGCCTCTTCGTTGTAAGCATTGTAAAACTCTCCTGTGCTTGAAAGTTCTACAGTGTAAGTAGGTACGACAGGTGCGTTGTCATGAGTATATTGAGGCTGACTCCAAGTGAGTCTGATGCCTTCAGACTTTGCGAGGTCCACGAGCTGAGATGCAGCGGCAGCTTCGTTGAGCTTGAACTCCATAGGCTGCACGAGCGTCGGATTAGAGTCGAGATCCTTGTCGCAAGATGTCATTGCAAATGTGCCGGCAAGCAGCAGCATTGCGTAAGAAAATATCTTTTTCATAATAATTGAATCGATTAATAACCAGGATTCTGAGTGAGGTTAGGATTAGCGTTGATATCCTCAGCAGGGATTGCGAAGATGTTGCGATCAGCAGAGAATGAAGTTCCGTTCTGTGAGCCGCCCTTCCATTCCCAAACATAGTCAGATGTGTGGAAGAGGTTGTAGCGTATAAGGTCGGTACGACGGAAGCCTTCATGATAGAGCTCGCGGGCACGCTCATCGAGAATCTGGTTAACGGAATACTGCTTATAAGTAGTAGTCTTGGCACGACCACGGAGTTCGTTGATGTAATCAGTACCCTTCTGTGTTGTCTGACCATTGTTGAGACGAGCGTCAGCTTCTGCATAAATGAGGTAAGCCTCAGCAGAACGCATGAGGAAGAAGTCTGCATCAATAAACTGAGTGCTGTGACCTGTAGCGCCTGTTGTGTAAGTGTTACGGAACTTACCTACAGCATAGCCTGAAGTGTATTCATTAGGGTTTGTTACTACGAGTTCGCGATCAATACCGAAGAGCAGAGCGCGATCGTCGCCAGCAGCGATAGGCATGTCAGTGAGCGAAACGGCAGGAGCGTCGCCGTTAGGGAAGAACTTTGCTACGAAAGCAGCGCGAGCACGGTTACCTGCCCAGAACTCAGTAGTGTTGTAGTCGCCTTCTGTGTCCATGTCTGCCTTCCAGCAAGAAGCCATGAGGAAGAGAGTTGTACCCCAAGAAGTGGTAGTCTTACCGTCCTGAAGGAGTGGGAGGATAGCTTCCTGAGAAGCACCTGTCTCGCCGTTGTCGCCCATGAAGAGCATCTGGTAAGCAGAATAGCCGTTCTTGCCTTCCTTCCAAAGCTTGTGAGGGCCTTTGATAACCTTCACAGCATAATCCTGTGCTTCCTGCCACTGTGCCTTGCCTGTGTAAACCTCAGCGTTGAGATACATACGAGCGAGAAGGAGGTTTGCAGCGTCCTGATCTACAGTGCCATAACCTTTTTCTTTTGATGTGCGTACTGCTGGCTCAACCAGTTTGTCGATAATAGCATTGCCAACCTCTCGTTTAACTTCACCAGAAGGTTCATTCTTTGAGTAGGTACTGAATGAAACTGCTTTGCCAAGCAATTCTGCCTCAATCCAAGCGAAGAGGTCTGCACGCTTGATCTGCTTAGGAGCATCTGCAGAGATCTCTGTTGTGAAAGGCACGTTGCCGAAGCAATCCATGAGATAATAATAGTAGAGGCAACGGAGGAAGCGTACTTCTGCCTCGCGAGTCTCGTTTACTCCCTTGCAGACCTCAAGATAGTGGTTGCAGTAGTTTATGCCAGCGTAAAGACGATAGTAGAAACCCTGAAGCATTGGGTGTGAAGCATCCCACTGGTTGTAGTTGAAAGCAGGAATACCTGTATCACCCCAAGCGCAGATAGCTTCGTCAGTAGTAAGTTCGTTTGCGTTCCAAAGCTGGCGTACGAAACCTGTAGTACCACCGTCGAGACCGTCAATGTCGCAGTCGCCGTTGGCACCAGTGTTGCCGGCAAGAGCCATGTTTGCGTAACACTTTGCATAAAGACCAATCTCATCAACTGTAGAAACATTTGATGGGTCGAGAGGCTCCACGTCAAGGAAATCGCAAGAACTCAATCCCATTGTCAGCGCGAAGGCTGCAGCAGGAACAATATTTCTTATATATTTGAAGTTCATAGTTTTAATTTATTTTTGTTCAAATTTCGCGTTGCTCAGTTTGAGGGTAATGGCTAATGGGTAATGGGTAATGGCACTTTGCGAATCACGCCTTCAGCCTTTAGCTTTTAGCCTTTAGCCTTTAGCCTCGCAACAGCGTTGCGAATTTTAGAAATTAAGGTTCAGACCCATAGTCATAGAGAACGGACGTGGGTAGATAGTACCGTCGATACCGCCACCAACTTCAGGATCTACGCCGTCGTAGTTTGTCCAAGTAGCAACGTTTGTTGCTGTGAGGTAGAGACGACCGTTGAGCCCCTTGTAGTTGCCACCCTGGAAGAGGTTTGCGAAAGAGTAGCCGAGGGTAATGTTGTCGAGCTTGATGAACGAAGCGTTCTGCACGAAGTAGTCAGAGAGAACGTGGTCGTAAGTACCCCAGTTGTTCTCGATTGAGAGCGCAGTAGCGTTCTGAAGGTAGTTGAATGAAGAATCGTAACGCTTGCTAACGTTTACGTAGCTTGCCTGACGGTCGTTGTAAACGTAGTTGCCGAAGCTTCCACGGAGACCGAAGCCGAAGTCGATGTTCTTATACTGGAGACGTGAGCTGAGACCTGCGAAGTAAGGAGCTGCTGGGCTCTTGTAAACATAGAGGTCTTCCTCAGAGATCTTGCCGTCAGCGTTGCGGTCCACATAAACGCCTTCGATAGGCTTGGCTGTGTGGTCGTAAACCTGCTGGTAAACATAGAAAGAGTTTGCTGGGTAGCCAACCTTCTGAACCTGAACAGTATTACCAGTACCTGCTGAGATGCCACCAGTCTTCACGATAGAAGACTCGCCTGTGAGCTCAGTGATCTTGTTCTTGTTGTAAGTGAAGTTAGCAGTAACTTCCCACTGCCAGTCCTTTGTCTGTACAGGACGAACTGTGAGAGATGCCTCAACACCACGGTTCTCGAGCGAACCGATGTTTGAAGTAACCTGGTTGCGGAAGTTAGAACCTGCTGAAACGTATGCAGTGTTGATGAGGTCTGTTGTGCGGCGGAAGTAGTAGTCAACGCTTGCGCTTACGCGGTTGCGGAACAATGTGACGTCAAGACCTGCGTTGTGAGTCTCTGTTGTTTCCCACTTAAGCTTCTTGTTGTAAGCCTGTGGACGATAGAGAAGACCTGTCTCGTTTACGCCGATAAGTGGGTAGCGACCGTCAACGTTGTTTGTGTTTACGTCGTAGTTTGCGAAGTAAGTGTAGTTGCCGATACCATCCTGCTGACCAGTCTTACCCCAACCGAGGCGGAGCTTGAGTTCGTCGATAGCCTTCACGTTCTTGAGGAAAGGCTCCTCGCTGATTTTCCAACCGAAAGCGAATGCAGGGAATGTAGCCCAGTGCTGGCTGAAGCGTGAAGAACCGTCACGACGAACAGTTGCTGTGAGCATGTAGCGATCCCAACCTATGTAGTTGAAACGTCCGTAGAATGACTGCAGACGGCTGTGCTGCTTCCAAAGGCCTGTTGACTCGTTGTAGTCGCCATCGAGAGGGATGATGCGTGAGTAATGGCTGTCGCCGCTGTACATGAGCTCTGACATTTCGTAACCAGCCATGATGTCGATGTGCTGAGTCTCGCAGAGATCCTTGTAGTACTGAGCG